>NZ_JBFKZO010000029.1:0-29518 GCF_040929965.1 Blautia sp. 1033sp1_1033st1_G9_1033SCRN_220408
ATAAAATCAGTCCTTTTTTTCGAATATTTATTTTATCGACTGATTCTATTATACCATGGTTCGTATCGAAGAACAAGCGTTCTTTTTGCTTTTATGCAATTCATCTCCCACCTGTAGAGGAAGGAGAATTCTTGCTATATATTATGTTAAATTATAGAATCCGCTCAGAATTGCAACCAATCATTGACATATTGCCCAATATCTCTTAATATAGGAATATAGAATTATCAGTTATATACAATACCGCTTATATAAGTCCATAATAGGTTGGACGTTTCTACCAACTACCGTAATAGTTGTCTATAAGCATCTATACTGTCAGGAGGTAAACGTATATGCTCAATAACATATTTGCATTAAAAGGCACTTTTTGTTACAGCAAGGACTCACAGAATCTGATCATCCGTGAAAATGCATATCTTATCTGCACCAATGGTATCTCTGAAGGCATTTATGAGGAACTTCCAGCCTGTTTTCAGGGAATCCAGGTGATCGATCATACCAACAGACTGATCATTCCAGGGCTTATAGATCTGCATCTTCATGCCCCTCAGTATACATTCAGGGGAACAGGTATGGATCTGGAACTGCTTGATTGGCTGAATACCTCTGCCTTTCCAGAGGAGGCCAGATATGCAGAATCTGATTATGCCCAAAAAGCATATCAGATTTTTACCGAAGATCTGAAACAAAGTCCAACCACCAGAGCCTGCATTTTTGCAACTCTTCACACAGATGCCACTATGATTCTTATGGATCTGCTGGAAGACACTGGACTCAAGACAATGGTTGGGAAAGTAAATATGGATCGGAATGCCCCATCATATCTCATGGAGCAGAACGCCAGCACTTCTGCTGCTGCCACCAGGCAATGGATAGATGCAGTCTCTGGCCGGCATTATCAGAATACCTTTCCTATCCTCACTCCCCGCTTTATTCCTTCCTGCAGCGATGAACTGCTGATTCTTTTATCTGAAATCCAGCAGGAATTTCATCTGCCTGTCCAGTCCCATCTTTCTGAGAATCCTGGAGAGATACACTGGGTTAAAGAGCTGTGTCCGGACAGTCTTTTTTATGGAGATGCATATGATCATTTCAACCTTTTTGGAAGAGATCATTGTCCTACTGTGATGGCTCACTGTGTATATTCCACAGAAGAAGAAATTGCCCTTATGAAAAAGCAGGGTGTTTATATAGCCCACTGTCCTCAGTCCAATACCAATCTTTCTTCTGGTATTGCACCTGCAGCCCGATATCTGCGTGAAGGGCTTCATGTTGGTCTTGGAACAGATATTGCCGGAGGATTTTCTCTTTCCATGCTGCGTGCCATCGCAGATGCTATCCAGGTATCTAAGCTTCGCTGGCGTCTTGTAGATCCTTCACTTAAGGCTTTAACACTTCCTGAAGCTTTTTACATGGCTACAATAGGCGGCGGTTCATTTTTTGGAAAAACAGGCAGCTTTGAAAAAGGCTACGAACTTGATGCAGTGGTGCTGGATGATTCCAGTCTTCCATCTCCTCGTTCTTTGCCACCTCTGACCCGCCTTGAAAGACTGATTTCTCTTTCCGATAGCAGCAATATCATTCAAAAATTCGTGTGCGGAAACTCTATTTTTTCCAACACTGAAGATAGATAATACAAGGCACCAAAGTGCCAAATGAAGGGGGTAACTCTATGAACCTAGAAAAACTTTTTCACCTGAAGGAACACCACACCGATGTTAAGACTGAGATCATGGCCGGCATCACTACTTTCATGACCATGGCTTACATCCTGGCAGTCAACCCGAATATCCTTTCCGCATCAGGAATGGATCGTGGTGCTGTGTTTACAGCTACTGCTCTGTCTTCCTTTATCGCCACATGTCTGATGGCACTGCTGTCCAATTATCCATTTGTGCTTGCACCTGGAATGGGACTAAATGCATACTTTGCCTACACAGTTGTATTAGGTATGGGCTACAGCTGGCAGCAGGCTCTTGCAGCAGTATTTGTGGAAGGTATCATTTTCATCCTGCTTTCCCTTACCAATGTGCGTGAAGCGATCTTTAATTCCATTCCTATGAACCTGAAACATGCAGTATCTGTAGGAATTGGCCTTTTCATCGCATTTATTGGTATGCAGAATGCAAAAATCGTTGTAAACAATGACTCCACACTTGTAAGTATGTTCTCCTTTAAAAGTGCAGCTCAGAACGGAACCTTCAACACAGAGGGTATCACAGTTCTTCTTGCTCTGATCGGTGTGCTGATCACAGGTGTTTTTCTTGTAAAGAATGTAAAAGGCGGTATCCTTTGGGGTATCCTGATCACATGGGCACTTGGTATTGTCTGTCAGTTCACAGGCCTTTATGTACCAAATGTTGAAGCTGGTTTCTTCAGCCTGCTTCCGGATTTCTCCAATGGAATTTCCGTTCCAAGCATGGCACCGACTTTCATGAAAATGGATTTCACCGTTGTATTTTCACTTGATTTTGTAGTTATCATGTTTGCTTTCCTGTTTGTAGATATGTTCGATACTCTGGGAACCCTGATCGGTGTTGCATCCAAAGCAGATATGCTGGACAAAGACGGAAAGCTTCCTCAGATCAAAGGTGCTCTTCTGTCTGATGCAGTAGGTACAACAGTAGGTGCAATGTGCGGTACTTCCACAGTAACAACATTCGTAGAAAGTGCTTCCG
The DNA here is from genome assembly GCF_040929965.1 of Blautia sp. 1033sp1_1033st1_G9_1033SCRN_220408. NCBI lineage: Bacteria > Bacillati > Bacillota > Clostridia > Lachnospirales > Lachnospiraceae > Blautia > Blautia sp. 1033sp1_1033st1_G9_1033SCRN_220408. The sequence goes on from NZ_JBFKZO010000029.1 coordinate 2,682, forward strand.
GCGTTGCCGAGGGCGGCCGTACAGGTCTTACTTCTATTGTGGCTGCAATCCTATTTGGTCTGTCCCTGCTTCTTTCCCCGATCTTCCTGGCAATTCCATCCTTTGCCACAGCTCCGGCTTTGATCGTGGTTGGATTCTTAATGTTAACATCCGTTACCAAGATTGATTTCAACGATATGACAGAAGCGATCCCGGCATTTATCGCTATCATCGCAATGCCATTCCTGTACAGTATCTCCGAGGGTATCTCCCTTGGCGTTATCTCCTACGTAGTGATCAATCTTGTAACAGGCAAAGCAAAAGAAAAGAAGATCAGTATACTTATGTATGTTCTGGCGATTCTGTTTGTTTTGAAATACATTTTCCTGTAAGCAAAACGGAACCTGTTACATCTGAATAAGTAATTTCAAGTCGAGCAGCTGCGTTACTCACCACCTGAAAGAGGTGGGAGTCTTCTCGACTGAGATAAAACCCCTGTGATACAGGCAGGAAACTAATTAGTCACTGCCTGATATCCCAGGGGTTTACTTATGTTTGCTTATACTTGCTTATGTTTTACTTATGTGCAACTGTTCAATACGCTTATATTTACATTTACGCTTTCTCTTTCTGCGGCAGCTGTGCAAGAATAATGGCTGCAAACATGATCACACAGCCAGCAATCTCTCTTGCGCTTAACTGCTGTCCCAGAATCACCCAGCCTGCCAGAACAGAGATGCAGGACTCCAGACTCAAGATCAAAGATGCTACGGTTGGATTCATATTTTTTTGTCCAATGATCTGCAGAGTATAAGCCACTCCGCAAGACATTACACCAGCATACAGGATGGGCTGCCAGGCCGTAAGAACTGCAGACATCTCCGGCTTTTCAAAAATCAGTGCCGGGATCCCGGACAGGATCCCGCACACCAGAAATTGGATACAGGACAGCTTTACCCCATCCACTTTCGGTGAATAGTAATCGATCACCAGAATATGGAATGAAAAAAGTACAGCACAGATCAGAACCAGAATATCTCCTTTTCCAATGGAAAATCCGTCTGTAATACACAAAAGATAAAGTCCTGCAACGGACATAGCTACTGCCAGCCAGATAAACGGAGAACACTTCTTTTTCAGAAAAAGCCCTAAAATAGGCACCAGTACAATATAACATGCCGTAATAAATCCTGCCTTACCAACAGTGGTATATTTAATACCAAACTGCTGGAAATTACTTGCCAGGCACATAAGAATTCCACAGGCCAGGCCTCCCCAAAGCAGATCCTTCCTGCTGCCGGATCCCTGTGCCTCTTCCGCTTTCTTGCTGCTGTTTCTGCCCATAAACCAGATCACAGGAAGGAGTACTGCAGACCCGATCAACGATCTGGCCATATTAAAGGTAAAGCCTCCTACATAATCCATTCCTACACTCTGGGCCACAAACGCAACGCCCCAAATGGTTGCGGTTAAAAGCAGGAGAAGGGAATTCTTTAAGGGTATCTGTTGTTTTTTCATAATAATTTTCCTCGTATTTTCAGCAGATCAAACTAGCATATATTACCGGTCCACACTTAGCGTTCCATCATACTGATGGATTCAATGCCTACACTTCCTCCTCGAACCACTTCAATATGTCCGAACTCTTCTTTGATCAACTTAACAACAGCGTCATTCTTCGTAGCTGTCTGCACAAATTCCAGAAGCAGGCTGTCTTTGCCATAGTCGATCACTCGTGCTTTAAAGGTCTCTGCAATCTGAAAAAGTTCCACCTTATCCTCCGGGCTGCAGCCAAATACCTTTACGTAAAGAATCTCTTTCATACGTACAAACATATTTGTGAAATCAATCACCTTGATCACTTCTACCATACGGTTCAGCTGCTTTTTGATCTGTTCAAAGGTTTCGTCATCACAAAATGTACCAATGGTCATACGTGACACTGTATTATCCTCTGTTGTTCCTACTGTCAGGCTATCCAGATTATAGCTTTTCCCTGAAAAAAGTCCTGAAATCTTTGCCAGAACACCTACCTGGTTCTCCACATACAGGGAAATCCATCTTTTCTTTAATCCTTTATCCAATGTACTGTTCCTCCCTTTCCTTAACAATCCAGGATCATATCTTCCAGTGTACCGCCTGGCTTGATCATAGGATAAACCATCTCTTCAGGGTCAATGATGAACTCGATCAGTGTAGGTCCTTTTGTATTTTTTCTTGCCTCTTCAAAAGCTGCCGGAACATCCTCTCTATTCATAACACGAATACCTTTTGCTCCATAGCTTTCTGCAAGCTTTACAAAATCCGGAGTATACGCAGGCATCTCCTGTCCTTCGCTCCTTCTGTACAATGCACCATATTTCAAATTGGTCATGCTGTATCGCTTGCCATAGAAAAGCTTCTGCCACTGGCGGACCATTCCAAGATATTCATTATTAAATACACAGATGATGACAGGCAGTTCTTCCAGGACTGCTGTGGCAAATTCCTGAATATTCATCTGCATTCCTCCATCACCTGAGATAACGATCACAGGCTTATCCGGGTTACCGATCTGTGCTCCGATCCCACCTGGAAAACCATATCCCATAGTTCCCAGTCCGCCGGACATGATCAGCTGCTTCTTCTCTGTGATCTCCACATATTGGGACGTCAGCATCTGATGCTGCCCCACATCTGTAACAATGATCGCTGTATCAAACTGGCGATTGATTTCGCCGAACACATCCAAAGGTCCAAGGGGTGCTCCCTGACGCATAGTCAATGGATGCTCTTCCTTCCAGTCCTGGATCTCATTCAGCCATTTCTTGGTGGTACAGTTTTCCACATATTCATTCATCTTTTCAAGTGCTTCTTTGGCATCTGCAACAATAGGAATATCTACATGAATATTCCTGGAAATGGATGCTGTATCAATATCAATGTGGATGATCTGTGCATTGGGCGCAAATTCATGAAGCTTTCCTGTGATTCTATCATTAAATCTGGTTCCGATTGAAAACAGTACATCACAGTTGCTAACTGCCATATTGGCTGCATAAGAACCATGCATTCCCAGGTTGCCAATAAATAGCGGATGATCTGTAGGAATAGCACCGCGCCCCATAACTGTAGTAACCACCGGCACATTTGTCTTTTCCACCACCTGACGAAACAGCTGATTTGCTCGGGCAATATTCACTCCACCGCCAGCCAGGAACAATGGCTTTTTCGCTTTATTCAAAGTCTTGATAGCACGTTTCAGCTGACCGATATGCACATTGGTATTGGGCTTGTATCCGCGGATGTTCACACTCTTCGGATACTCTGCGCTGCCAAGTTCAGCCATTACATCCTTGGGAAGATCGATCAGTACAGGGCCTGGCCTGCCTGTACTTGCAATATAAAATGCTTCTTTGATGATCCTTCCCAGATCTTCCCTTCTGCGCACAGTCACCCCATACTTGGTAATACTGCGTGTGATCCCTACAATATCAACTTCCTGGAAAGCGTCATTACCGATCAGATTACGTGCAACCTGACCGGTAAAGCATACCAGGGGCACACTGTCATAATTGGCAGTAGCAAGCCCTGTTACCAGATTGGTAGCTCCAGGGCCGCTTGTCACCAGGCATACGCCTACCTTTCCTGTGGTCCTTGCATAAGCATCTGCCGCATGCACCAGTGCCTGCTCATGACGTGGCAGGATAATGGTAATATCGTCCTGCTTGTACAATTCGTCGCTTATATCAATGGTACAGGCACCAGGATACCCGAAAAGGTATTCCACGCCTTCTTCTTTCAAAGCTTTTACAAGCAGTTTATTCCCAGAAATCTGTTTCATGTATGTTCTTAGCCTCCTTATCCTGGATGTATTTTCTGACTACTATGAAAGTCAGATGCTCCCAGTTATTGATACTCCCACATCTGTCCGGGACTTTCATAGTAAAGAAACGCCCCGAGCTGTCATAAAGCTCAGGGCGAAAATCCTTCCGCATTACCACCTGAATTCAGAAGAAATATTTGACAGTTCAAGTCGAACGCATTATTTAAAATTATAATCTTCCATCTGTGTTCTTGTCAACCTGTGTTTTTGGAAAATGTAGCATGTGAACATCAGCCTGTATACAACTGATAGTATTTTCCTTTCTCAGCCATTAGTTCTTCATGGGAGCCTCTCTCAATCACACGCCCCTGTTCCAATACCATGATGCAGTCGCTATTCCGTACAGTAGACAAACGATGAGCAATCACAAAGGTGGTTCTGCCTTTCATCAGCTTATCCATACCATCCTGCACCAGTTTCTCAGTACGTGTATCAATGGAACTTGTGGCTTCATCCAGGATCAGCACCGGTGGATCTGCCACAGCAGCCCTGGCAATAGACAAAAGCTGCCTCTGTCCCTGGCTCAGATTCGCTCCGTTATTACGCAGCATGGTATCGTATCCGTCTGGCAGTCTGCGAATAAAACTGTCTGCATTGGCCAGTTTAGCAGCTGCAACAATCTCCTCGTCTGTAGCATCCAGCTTTCCATAACGGATATTGTCCTTCACTGTAGCAGTAAAAAGGTTAGTATCCTGTAGTACGATCCCCATGGACCGGCGCAAATCTGCTTTTTTGATCTTGTTGATATTGATACCGTCATATCGGATCTTTCCATCCTGAATATCATAGAAACGGTTCAAAAGATTGGTTATAGTAGTTTTTCCTGCTCCTGTAGATCCAACAAAAGCAATTTTCTGCCCTGGCTTTGCATACATTTTCACATCATGGAGCACGATCTTATCATCATTATAGCCAAAATCCACTCCATCCAGAACCATATCCCCTTTCAGTTCAACATAATCTGTTTTTCCGGTATCCTTATGAAAATGCTTCCATGCCCATCGTCCGGTTCTCGCATCAGTTTCCTTCAGCTCTCCATTCTCTTCCTTTACATTCACAAGGGTAACATATCCCTTATCTGTCTCCGGCTTCTCATCCAGAAGTTCAAAGATACGTTTTGCTCCTGCAAGAGCCATAACAATACTGTTAAACTGCTGGCTCACCTGATTGATAGGCATGCTGAAGCTTTTATTAAAAGTCAGGAAGCTGGCCAGGCCGCCCAGAGTAAACCCTCCGATGCCATTCAACGCCAGGCCTCCGCCTACAATGGCGCAGATCACATAACTTAGATTTCCTATCTGTGCACAGATAGGGCCCATTACATTGGCAAATTTATTAGCATTATTCGCACTGGCAAAAAGCTGGTCATTCAGTTCGTTAAATTTATCCAGGCTTTCTTCCTCATGGCAGAAAACCTTAACTACCTTCTGGCCTTCCATCATCTCTTCAATATAGCCGTTGATCACACCCAGGTTCTTCTGCTGATCAAGGAAATACTTTCCACTTAAAGATGCCACCTTTTTACTTGCTGTGAGCATAATAGCTACCATCACAAGGGTAACTAAAGTCAAAGGTACATTCAGGATCAGCATACTAACCAGAACACTTACAATGGTCACAGCACTGGAAAGAAGCTGGGGAATACTCTGGCTGATCATCTGACGCAGTGTATCAATATCATTGGTATAGATGGACATAATATCCCCATGTGCATGGGTGTCAAAATATTTAACCGGAAGCTTTTCCATACCTGCAAACATGTCATTTCTCAGATTCCGAAGAGTCCCCTGGCTTACATAGATCATGATCCGGTTGTACAAATAGGTACTGGCAACTCCAATGGCATAAAATCCGGCCACTTTAAGAATTGCCATGGCAAGAGGATGAAAATCCGGCTGGTCAGATTGCAGAAGAGGGAGTATGTACTGATCGATCAATGTCTTTGTAAACATAGTACCCTGTACATTTGCAAGCACACTGACAAATATGGCCACTACAACGATCCCTACATGGATCTTATAGCTTTTCAGGATGTAAGCCATCAGCGTTTTCAGCATTTTTCCTGGGTTCTCCACCTTTGGACCAACGCCCTTTCCTGGCCTTCCAGGTACTTTTCTGGTATTATTCATGCCTGCTCACCTCCTCTGTTTTCATCAAAATCACCACCAGCCTTGGTCTGGGAATGATATACTTCCTGATAAATAGGATTATTCTCCAGAAGTTCTTCGTGAGTTCCAAAGCCATTTATTCGTCCATCTTCCATTACAATGATACGGTCTGCACTCTGTATACTGGAAATACGCTGTGCAATGATCAGCTTGGTTGTATCCGGGATTTCTTCCGCAAAAGCCTTTCGGATCTTTGCATCTGTAGCCGTATCCACTGCACTTGTGGAATCATCCAGGATCAGGATCTTGGGCTTTTTAAGAAGTGCTCTGGCAATACACAGCCTCTGCTTCTGTCCACCGGATACATTGGTACCGCCCTGCTCAATATAAGTGTGATATCCATCTGGCATTCTCTGGATAAATTCATCTGCGCAGGCAAGCTGACAGGCCCTTTCACACTCTTCCTCTGTAGCCTCTTTATTTCCCCAGCGAAGATTTTCCAGTATTGTTCCGGAAAAAAGTACATTCTTCTGAAGTACAACCGCAACCTGGTTACGAAGCACTTCCATATCATAATTCCGCACATCGATCCCGCCCACTTTCACACTTCCTTCGCTTACATCATAAAGGCGGCTGATCAGATTCACCAGACTGGATTTGGCGCTTCCAGTACCTCCGATAATACCGATGGTTTCCCCTGCGTGAATGGACAGATTAATATCTTTCAATACGTTTTCTTTTCCTTCTTTCTTATAGCGGAAAGAAACATGGTCAAAGTCAATCCTTCCATCCGGAACTTCAACTACAGGTTGTGCCGGATTGGACAAATCTGCTTTCTCATTAATAACTTCTGTCACACGCTCTGCACTGGCCATACTCATAGTCACCATAACAAATACCATAGACAGCATCATCAGACTCATCAGGATATTCATACAATAAGTAAGAAGGCTCATCAGTTCGCCGGTGGTAAGACTGCTGCCAACGATCATTTTTGCCCCAAGCCAGCTGATACAAAGAATACAGGCGTATACAGTAAACTGCATCAGCGGCATATTCATAACAACCAGCTTTTCTGCCCGTACAAACATTTCGTATACTTTATTGCAGGCCTTCTGAAATTTACTGGTTTCATAATCCTCACGCACATAAGCTTTTACCACGCGAATTCCGGATATATTCTCCTGTACGCTTGCATTCAAGTCATCATATTTCTTAAAAACCTCCTGAAAATACCTGGTAGCCCTTCGAAGGATCATAACCAATGCAAAACCAAGAAAAATAACTGCAATCAAATATACACTTGCAAGCCTGGCATTGATCAGGAAGGCCATAGTCATGGCACAGATCAGACTGGCTGGTGCCCGGGTACACATACGAAGAATCATCTGGTATGCATTCTGAAGGTTGGTCACATCTGTTGTCAAACGGGTGATCAGACCTGCTGTGCTGAATTTGTCAATATTTGAAAAAGAAAATGTCTGTATATTGGTGTACATGGCCTTTCGGAGATTTCTGGCAAATCCTGAAGATGCCAGAGCACCATATTTTCCGCCAAGAAAGCCTGCAATCAAACCTGCAATAGCAAGTACCGCCATAACAGCACCCACGCGGTAAATGTAGGACATGTTGCCTTTTTCCACCCCGTTGTCGATCATCAGTGCCATGGCGACCGGTATCATGGTCTCTACCACAACCTCCAGTATCATAAAGACCGGAGTCAGGAACGAAGCCTTTTTAAACTCCTTTACCTGCCTCAATAATGTTTTTATCATGGAAATCCTCCTTTTCTATATTATTCTTTATCATATCCACAACCTGGAAAAACGTATCCAGCTTTTCCTGAGGAATATCTTTTTTCAGGGCAATCTGTAAAAGATCAAAATTATGCATGATCCCATGCTGATACTTCTCTGCTCTTGCAGTCAGCTCCAGTCTTTTCAATCTGGCATCCCCCGGATAAGGCTTTCTTACGATCAGATCCTTTTTCTCCATCAGCTGCAGGATCCCGGTAGCAGTTGATCTGGCAATCTGGAAATTTTCCTCCAGATCTTTTTGAAAAACCGGTTTCTCTGAATGCTCATATACATATCCTATGATCCATGCCTGCATACGGGTGATCCCCACTTCCTCATCCATTTTGGAGTGCCAGCAATTCACACGCCTGCCAATCATATTATCAAGAGTACGCACCTCATATCCAATATGTCTCTCTTTGTTCTTTAATTCCTTCTCCATGATTTCCTCCTTTCCGCAGTTATAATTGTTCGTATGCGAACTGTTCGTTTACGAACCAATTATATATAAGATCCTTATGCTTGTCAAGGATAAATCAAGCAAGTCTGTTTCCACGACTTCCTCATTACTCCTGACCTTTCTCTTTTTGTTCCTTGATTCCGTGAAATAAACATAGTATGATAATCAAAGCGAGGTAAACACACATGGATAAAAAGAAAAGAAAACACATATATTTTTCAGGCAGGGTGCAGGGTGTAGGATTTCGCTACATGGCCATGCATTTTGCCGAAGCTTACGGACTTACAGGCTGGGTTGACAATCTTTGGGACGGCAGGGTCGAGATGGAGGTACAAGGCGAAGAAAGCAGTATTTTCCATATGCTTACTTCCCTGGAAAGCGGCACGTTTATCCGCATTGATGACTGCCAGATTTCCAATATTCCCTCGGTTGAGGACGAATATTATTTTATAGTCAAATAACTTCAGCCTTACACAGAAAGGGAATTGCCTGTATGAGAAAAGTTCTGTCTTTTTTTCGGAGACATCCTGTTTCCAGTATTATTGTTATTTTGCTCCTTTATGTAGCGATCGGCGCACTTGCCCCCTTTGCGGTTCCTGGACAGCTTTCCGTCGATGAGAAGACATTCTCAAAAGAAGATTATTATACAGAAGATCCGGATGCTCTTAGTGCTGACCGGGCCCATATCGTAGAAGAGAATCAGGAAGCCCTTACCCAGAGGATCCGGATGCTGGAACTTGCCAGGAAAGAAGTGATCCTATCCACCTTTGATTTCCGTGAGGATGAAAGTACTACAGATCTGTCCGCCGCCATTTATCATGCAGCCAGGCGCGGGGTAAAGGTGAATATCCTGGTAGATGGAATGTCCGGACTGCTTCGTATGGAAGGAAAGCCTTTTTTCTATGCCCTGTCCAGCCATCCTAATATCCACATCCGTATTTACAATCCGGTAAATCCACTTCGGCCATGGAGTATTAACGGCAGGATGCATGACAAATATGTGATCTGCGATGATCAGCTTCTTCTCCTTGGAGGCCGGAATACATTTGATTATTTCCTGGGAAACTATCCTACAGATTCCCGCAGCTATGACCGCGAAGTTCTAATTTATAACACAGATTTTAAAAATGGCTGTACAAATAGCGTGATTTCCCAGGTGAAAGCATATTTCCAAAGCATATGGGAAAGCTCCTATGTGAAAGATTTCCACGATCAGGAATCTCTTTCTTCCCAGAAATCAGTACAAAAAAAGATCCTCCTTCTGGAAGATCGATATAAAACGCTTTCGGATCTGTACCCGGAGTGCTTTCAGGATTATTCCTATCAGGAGCATACCGTCCCCACCCAGAAGACCTGTTTGATCTTTGGACCTGTCACTCCTTATGGCAAGAAACCATATGTATGGAATACTTTGCAATGCCTGATGGCCTCTGCCCGGGAAAAGGTGATTCTTCATACCCCCTATGTGGTTTTGGATAAAGAGATGTCCTTTGGCATAAAAGAAATATCCCAGAATGTTTCAGACTTTTCCATGATCATCAACTCTGTAGAAAACGGTGACAATGTGATTGCTTCCAGTGACTATCTGCTGCACAAGCAGCAGGTTCTGGATACCGGTGCTGCTTTATATGAATTTGACGGTGGACAGTCCTCCCATGGAAAATCCATTCTTATCGATGATGATCTTTCCCTGATCGGTTCCTATAATCTGGATATGCGAAGCACCTATATGGATACAGAACTTATGCTTTGTGTGCAAAGTAAGGAACTAAATCAGGAACTGCTTGGATATCTGAATACCTACCTGGCACAAAGCCGACGTATCCTGGATAAAAACAATTACGAAATGCCAAAGGGCATGATCCCTCAGACCATGCCCCTGCCTAAACAAATACTATACCGAATACTTGGACCACTGCTTCAGCCATTTCGTTATGTGGCCTGAAACAGTCTCACCTGTACTTAGCTTTTATAAAATCCACCGGTTTCCACATCATATATACCTCTGGGAGTGATACGAATCTGGGGAATTACCGGAAGCGCCATAAAAGACAATGTAATAAAAGGATCAAAGCCCATTGGAATGCCCATCTGATGGGCTTTTTCTTTCATGTGCCGCAGAGTATTTTCTATGGTCTCATATCCGGCATCGCTCATCAAGCCCATAACAGGAAGGGGAAGGGTCTCCCACACTTTATGATCTGCCACAATGGTATAGCCTCCCTGCACACGGATCAGTTCCTGTACAGCAAGTGCCATATCCTGATCATTATCTCCGATCACAATAATATTGTGGGAGTCATGAGAAACACTGGATGCAATGGCTCCGCCTGTAATGCCATACCCTTTTACAACAGCTCTTCCTGTTTTCCCTGTAGCTTTATGCCGCTCAACTACTGCGATCTTACTGTACACTTTATCAGGAACAAATAATTCTCCAGGTCCGGTTAGCTTCAGGATCTGTTTTCTTGTAGTGATCTGCCCTTCTTCCATTTGGATTACATGATACATTCCATCTTCTGAAGAAAGTTCCAGCTTTTTAGCAGAAAATTCTCCCACATGAACTGTATTTTTCAATTCCTTACTACATTTCTTGATCTGCACCTGCTCTGTTTTTTTAATGATTTTCCCTTGGTAATATACTTCCTGCACGGATACCTTTTCCAGATCATCCAGCACGATCATATCAGCCTGGCGTCCAGGCGCAATAGCCCCCAGATGCTGCAGTCCGTAGCACATAGCCGGACGAATCGTTGCCATCTGAATAGCCTCAACAGGATCCATGCCAAGCAAAATAGATTTACGCACATTATGGTCAATATGGCCTTCACGTTCAATATCTTCAATATGCTTATCATCTGTGCAGAAGCAAAAACCCTCTCCGTTCATTTTATTCTTTACAATGCCTGTAACAATTGCTTCCAGATTCCGGGCAGCACTTCCTTCCCGGATCAGTACATGCATCCCCCATCTCCGTTCTTTCATTGCGTATTCAAAATCCGAACACTCATGATCTGTGGCAATGCCTGCCATCACATATGCCTGCAGATCCTGATCTGAAAGGAAAGGTGCATGACCATCCTTAATTTTATCCCGGAAAAGGAGCAGCTTATCATGCATGGACTTGTCTCCATTTACAACAGAAAGATAATCCATCACCTCGCCCAATCCCAGGATTCGTTTATTTGACAGATATGGAACCATATCCTCAGCAGTCAGGGTACATCCATTGTCATCTATCCCTGTAGCAGGAACACAGGACGGCATCATCACATATACATTTGCACAGGAATCCGCTGTCTGATCCAGGATATACCGGATCCCCTCAAGCCCGGATACATTGGCTGATTCATGAGGATCTACAATAAAAGTAGTGGTTCCATGTCTGGATGCAATCGCTACCAGCTCCCCTGGTGTAACAAGGGTAGATTCCAAGTGAAGATGACTATCAATAAATCCAGGGCAAAGATATTTACCCTTAAGATCATGTTCTTCCTTTCCCTGATAGTCACCGATTCCTACGATCATCCCGTCTGTAACAGCCACATTCCCAGGCAGGATCTCTCCTGTGAATACATTAATGATCTGTGCGTTCTTCAATACCAGGTCTGCCTGCTTTTCTCCTCTAGTAACCTTTGAATATTCACAATATTGTTCCAATTCCATACAGTCCACCCCTTTTTATTGTAATTTAGAATTGCAAATACGTCAGGTTCTGAATATTTTAGATAATACTACCATATTTATCTGTAAATTACAATCAGGAAAGGACCCCTCAGGTTTATTTTATCTCAGTCGAGAAGACTCCCACCTCTTTCAGGTGGTAAATAACAGCAAGTTCGTCTCAGTGGGAGTTCAATCTCCGACTGAGATAAACGCTCCGCGAGGATGCGCAGTGATTCTGTAAAGAATATGTCAGCTTACGCTGACCAGAATCACGCGCCAAGTCTCGCGGCTGCTCGACTTGAATCTTATTTATCGTCTCCTGTCAGACGAAGCACATCCCGGATCTCATCCGTCTTCATATCCAAGATCACAGCCAATTCATCCAGAGTAAATCGTGTTTCTCCATCATCATCTGTCAGTTCTTTCACTGCCGATTCCAGCTTTTCTACCCTTGCCACAAGACTGTCATCCTGAAATTTTCTTTCCGTCTGTTCTTCAATAGCTGCAAGGATTCCCTTCCGCAGCTGTAACCGCAGCCATTGGTCATTTTTCACCTGTGGTTTTTCCTGCTCCAATGCTTCCAAAAGTGCCACATTAGCCTCCTGGATCAAATCCGCCAGGTGGATCTCTTCACAGTTCATCTCTGCTGCCATATTGGCTGCAACAGGCAGATATACCTGGGCTAGTTTTCCCAGGGCAAGTGCATCCCCATGGGCAGTCCTCTGAAACAATTCTAGCAATTCCTGCTCCTCAACTTCTTCTGTCAAAAGCCCGTTCAGATATTCTTGCAGATATGCTTTTTCCTCAGCAGTAAGCGGCATCCTGGTGCCGGACTGCAGTTTTGGCTCTTCACACTTTTCTGTCTCTCCCCCCTGTATCTGGATTCCTTTTGTTTTCAGGTATTGGAGCATCTTCACCATCTGTTCGGTTTCCAGTTCCATCTCCTGAAAGCAATCCCTGATCTGTGCCTGGCTCAGCACCTGTCCATTCTCTTCTGCAATGCTGCAAAGCTTCTGCAGCCTTTTCTGAAATTCAACAACGTCCATAAATACTCCCTTCCCGGCAGCTTCTGCCATTAGATCTGAACTTTGTAGTCTTCTGGTTCATAACTTCCTGTTACATAAAAAGGCTGTTGCATAATGTACTGATCCCTGAAAAGAATTTCACGGATGTCGATTATACAACAACCTAAAAACTGCGGATAACAGGACTTGAACCTGCACGTCGTAGACACCAGAACCTAAATCTGGCGCGTCTGCCAATTCCGCCATATCCGCATGTCATGTATGGTGATGCCGCCATCAGACAACATACCTGTTTAATAAAAAGCCGTAAATCTCATATAAGATTTACGGCCTAAAACCAATGAGACATCGGGGATTCGAACCCCGGACAACTTGATTAAAAGTCAAGTGCTCTACCAACTGAGCTAATATCCCATATAAAAGACTGGGCTAGCTGGATTCGAACCAGCGAATGCAGCAGTCAAAGTGCTGTGCCTTACCGCTTGGCGATAGCCCAAAGGCAAAAGGTGGATACAGGGATTCGAACCCTGGGCCTCCAGAGCCACAATCTGGCGCGCTAACCAACTGCGCTATATCCACCATAACGTGTCAGAAGGGATTCGAACCCCCGACCCACGGCTTAGAAGGCCGTTGCTCTATCCAACTGAGCTACTGACACATCTCTCCTCATCAGAGAAGCGGGTGATGGGAATCGAACCCACGTATCTAGCTTGGAAGGCTAGTGTTCTACCATTGAACTACACCCGCATTTCGCTGAAACGGTAATGATGTTTAACAGCAATCGGGGTGACAAGATTCGAACTTGCGGCCTCCTGGTCCCAAACCAGGCGCTCTAGCCAAACTGAGCCACACCCCGCTGTAATCATTTACGACTTATGAAATTTTGCTTTGTCGCTTGACGCAAGATGTATTATATTATAGCAATACCTAAATGTCAACACCTATTTTGAAATTTTTTTATTTTTTTTGAATTTTTTTTATTCCCAGGAAAACAGGCACAAAATCCACTATTTCTTACTGATATACATGATCTTATGGATCCCATCCCTGGCATTTTCAATGATCAGATCAAAACAGTCAAAATGGTTTTTGATCATACTGGTCATACTCTTATACCCATAGTTTCTGGCATCAAATCCCAGATATTTCTGCTTCAGCACAGCTCCAATCTCGGCAAGATTCACATTCTCATCCTCATCCAGATAATCCAGGATATACCGAATCACTTCCTCCTCAGATGGAATACTGATCTCCTCTGCAGCCTCTTCTGCTTCTTCAGGCAGAATATCATCCTGATCATCATCTAGAAGCTGAACTTCTTCTGCTTCTTCCGGCAAATCTGCCTGTACCTCTGTTTCTTCCTCTTCTGCTTCTTTATAGATCAGATCCAGGATCTTAAACTCATCACAAGCCTTCGCCAGTGCCTCTTTCGTTTTCTTTTCGCCCATGCCTACCACTGTCTTACCTGCTTCCCGAAGTCTGTACACCAGCTTTGTGAAATCACTGTCACTGGAAACTATGCAGAACACATCTACACTGCCAGTATAAAGCAGATCCATTGCATCAATGGTCAAGGCCTGGTCAGCAATACTCTTCCCATATGCATAGGAAATCTGAAGCACTGGCATAATTCCCTGAAGAGGCATCACCTTATACCACGCCTTCACTGTCTGTGAATTTACAGACCCATACAATCTGAAAATCCGCACATTTCCATACTCCATTGCCTCCTGTTTAATATATTCCGCATACTTTGCAGAAATATTATCACCATCGATCAATACTGCGATCTGCTTTTCCACTTATTACTGCCTCCTATTTTTCTGTTTGTTTAAAGATATCTGATCTCTGCCACCGGTGCCTTCCCCTGCTGCAGTTCCATTACTGCGTAACTTGGCCTTCGTCCTTCCTGACGGGGATAGGACAGGCTTCCCGGATTCAGCAGAAGAATCCCCTCTTCTGTTTCCTCTACAGGCCTGTGAGTATGACCAAACAATACTACCTGACATTCTCTGGCTTTTCCTTCATCTAAAACCCCATAGAGCCCCATACTGACCCCATAATAATGTCCGTGAGTCACCAGGATCCTGTGCCCTTCCAGCTGGATCATCACTTCTCTTGGAAGGTCTGAGAAAAAATCATTATTACCAGAAACAATAGTACAAGGACATTCTACCAAAGCCTCCATGAAAATTTCTCTTCCTTCCACGTCCCCACAATGGATAAAATAATCAAAAGGCGTTTCTCTCAGGACGGTTTCTTCCAGATTTTCATCCTTTCCATGTGTATCGCTGACAATCAGTACTTTCATTTCAATTCGTCCTTAATCGCTCTTAAAGCCTTTCCTCTGTGACTGATTTTGTTTTTCTCTTCCATGGAAAGTTCTGCAGAAGTACATCCATATTCCGGAAGGAAAAAGATGGGATCATAGCCAAATCCGTTTTCCCCTTTTTCCTCATAGCCAATCCGTCCTTCCATGGTACCTTGCACTGTTTTTACGGTGCCATCAGGAGAGGCCATTGCAATGGCACATACAAATCTTGCAGTCCTCTGCTCATCCGGAACTCCTTCCAGTCTTTGGATCAGACTGTGATTCTTAATATGATAATCCGTGTTCTCCCCCATATATCTGGCAGAATACACTCCTGGTTCTTTATTCAGATAATCGATTTCCAGACCTGAATCGTCTGCCAGAACCGTCTCACCGCATAACGCACACACTGCTTTTGCCTTAATAACAGCATTTTCCTCAAAGGTCTTTCCGTCCTCTACAATATCTGCAAAAATCCCTGCTTCCTTCATGGAAAGGATCTCTGTATCCACATCTGAAAGGATCTCCCGGATCTCCTTCATTTTTTCCGCATTACCTGTTGCAAAAATTATCTTTTTCATAGGGACTCCTTCTTTTCTGTTTTTCTTGGTGGCTTAGGTCCAAGGAACTGATAAAAATAGGTCTTAAGCATACCATTATATATCTTTCTGTTCTTATCTGCCTTCCGCCCTATATCGTTTTCTGCCCTGTCGTAGGAAGTGATCATATACATGGACCACTTATCCAGATTGCGGAAGCTTTCTCCCAGATCTTTGTAAATAGCCGGAAGTGCTTCTCGGTCTTCCAGTCTTTCTCCATAAGGAGGATTTGTGATAATAAAGCCGTATGGCTTGGAATGACGCAGCTGTGACACAGGTCTCTGCTGAAGATGGATCAGCTTGTCAACCTTCGCCATTTTTGCATTGGATCTAGCTGCTTTTAAAGCTTCCGGATCAATATCATACCCCTGAATATCTGTTTCTATATCCATTTTTACCCGATCCATAGCTTCTTCCTTTGCCTGATACCAGCAGCCTCTTGGCACCAGATGTCTCCACTGTTCTGCAAGAAAGGACCGATTCATACCTGGCGCTATATCCGCAGCGATCATCGCAGCCTCAATAGGGAATGTACCGCTGCCGCAAAATGGATCAACCAGAATCCTGTCCTTATTCCAGGGAGTAAGAAGGATCAGTGCACTGGCCAGTGTCTCTGTGATCGGTGCTTTCACAGTCATCTGGCGATACCCCCGTTTATGAAGGGAAATACCGGATGTATCGATTCCAATGGTAGCAATATCCTTCATGAAAGAAACCCTGATAGGAAACTCCGATCCGTCTTCCGGGAACCAGGAAATATGATAAACCTCCTTCAGGCGTTCTACAATGGCTTTCTTCATAATTGACTGAATATCCGAAGGACTAAAAAGCTTGCTTTTAATGGAATTGGCTTTTGCCACCCAGAAACGCCCATCCTTTGGGATATATCTTTCCCAGGGAATAGCTTTTGTTTTCTCAAAAAGCTCATCAAAGGTAACTGCCTTTACTTCTCCTGTCTTCAAGAGGATTCTTTCTGTTGTACGCAAAAAAATATTGGCATCTGCGATGCCTTGTGCATCGGCCAGGAAAGTGACCTTTCCATCCTCCACCTTGCAGATCTCATATCCAAGATCCAGGATTTCTCTTTTTAATACTGCTTCTAGTCCAAAATGGCAGGGTGCGATCAATTCATATTTTTCCATGGATAAATTCCTTTCTTCTGATGATTATGAAAGCTTCAGGCTTTTCACCGTATTTCCATCGAAATCCCGGATAGAAAAGATCCCGTCCTCATATATCGCATACGTAGGCGGATTCCCTTCTTTCGGAATGGAAACAGAGCCTGGATTCAAAAGAATATATCCGTCTCTTTTTTCTGCTTTCAACACATGAGTGTGACCATGGATCAGAATATCGCCTGCCATCAGTGGAGGAAGATGATCCTGATTATATACGTGCCCGTGGGTTGCAAAAAAGGTCAGATCATCAATGGCTAAAATACAATAGTCTGCCAAAACTGGGAACTCCAGTACCATTTGATCAACTTCTGCTTCACAATTGCCTCTGACTGCATAAATCTGATTTTTCATTTCATTCAGCATGGAGATTACCTGCTTGGGTGCATAATCCTTTGGAAGATCATTACGTGGTCCATGATAAAGCAGATCGCCCAGCAGCACCAGGCGCTCTGCTTCTTCTTTCTCGTATGCTTCCAGCATTTTCCTGCAATAATATGCGGAACCATGGATATCGGATGCAAACATGTATTTCATGAAAATTTCTCCTCATTAAAAATATTTTAAAATAGTAACTATCTTTTTAAATATTGTGTAACTGTAAGGGTACTGAACAGTTACGGTATTCCTTTTTACATTATCACGGTTAGCCGGAAATTACAAGGTTTCTTCCCCGATATGCATGGAATCCTCCAATCACAGATCTGGTTCTGTAACCCTTTACAGCCAGTTCCTTTGCCACCTTCAGGCTTGCACCTCCCCGGTCACAGTAAAACACAAGGATTTTTCCTTTTGAAAGTTCCATGGAAAGACTTCCTGTTTCCATATATCTTTCATATGGCATATTGAATGCACCTTTTACATGACTTTTTTCATATTCTTCTTGTCCCCGTAAATCTATGATCAATGCGTCTTTGCGTCCAACATAATCATCTAGCATTTTTGCTGACATTGTTTCAAAGGGAAACATAAGAAACTCCTTTTTATTATATGATATGCATACAGAATGTAAAAAGAAGGTGCACATGTTTCTGCTTTATCATATAAAAAGGGACGCTGCACAGGCAGCATCCCAAATCAGAAAATCCGTTTTAGTACCGGTCTTCTTCCCGGTCATATTCATCTTCTGTTTTGTTTTTACTCTTATCAGAAGTATTTGCATTTCTGCAGTTCTTTGTATCCATTGCGTTTTTATTGGAATTTCGGTTGGATCCATTTACATTTCCTATAGAACTTCTGCTGTTTCTGCTTTCATTTTCATAATTCTTTGCCATTTAATCTTTCCTCCTGTTGCAGATTAATTTCATTGCATTGTTCATTATCTCCAAAAGCAGACAGAATATTCATCAAAATGATATTGATTTTTTTTCCATTTTATATTATAATCTAACCTGTAAAAAGAATTTACCCTTCAAAAATTTTTTTTACATAACCCCTTATTTAATTATTTATACTCCCCTCGAAACACCCGGTAGCTCCCCTACCGGGTGTTTCTCTTTGGATTTATAAGGGTTTGTGGGATTTTTGGGTTC
Source organism: Blautia sp. 1033sp1_1033st1_G9_1033SCRN_220408 (assembly GCF_040929965.1). Lineage (NCBI taxonomy): Bacteria > Bacillati > Bacillota > Clostridia > Lachnospirales > Lachnospiraceae > Blautia > Blautia sp. 1033sp1_1033st1_G9_1033SCRN_220408. The sequence goes on from NZ_JBFKZO010000029.1 coordinate 21,198, forward strand.
ATCGTTCTCGTAATATTTCTGTAACATTTGATAGGTATGTCCAAAATATGTCCAAGATTCTATTTTCCGTCCCAGTTTTAGCTCTCTCCTATAATAAAAATGAGGACAGTTCTTTGACTGCCCCCACTCTAATTCTTCTCCTGAAGCTGTTCCATACAATATTTCTCTGCCAATACTATAAATTCATCAGCAACAGAAATCTGCCTCTCGGATTCTTCTTTGCTTGCAATATAAAAATCGTCATAATCGCTGGCGTGACGAATCTCTTCTGCCTGCCCGATCTTCCGCCCCATTTCCCTGGGAAATATAGAAGTCCGAACATAGTCCTTATTAAAATTGGCTACAGCGTCCTTATGACGCTTATAAGCCTTTCCACTGACCGCGTGCACCGCATTGATTGCGTGAAAGATTGAATAATAAGCCCTGTTGTTGGCACCTTTGTAATCTTCTATTGCCAGCAAAGCTCTTGCCGATCTCAGATCTTTTCTCGCGGTCTCCAGTCTATATAGGACAAGGTCTTTCCTGGTGCCAATTTCCTGGTTAGGCTGCTCCATATAACACTACTCCTTCTTTATGAATGTTAGAATAGAACGGATAGTTCATGATCCACTTGTTAAAATGTGCTTCACTTTTTGCTATCGGCTTTATATCAAGATCGTGATCCATGTTAAAATCATAAGTCATATACGAAAGCTGCTGTCCATATGCCTTCAATTCCAGGTCAGACATATCCACCAAAATCATAATATCAACATCCGAATCCGGTCTGAAATCGCCTCTGGCATAAGAACCATACAAAATTATCTGCCTTACATGCGAACCATATATCTTCTTAATCGCCTCTACATACTGTTCAATCAAGTTCTGCATACGCTTTGGCATAATGTCACCTCCCATAATACAATATCTATCAGCTGTGTCCTTCACAGCTAACAAATCTTAGAACCTATTGTTATTTTTATTATACCCGAATTGCAGTTCTATTTCCACCGTTTTGTACCATTTTACTACTTCCGCTAAAACATCGCCGCCAACTTGTTGATCTCCTCAGCCTTCTTATCTGGAAGTACATGTGAGTAGATATCCAGAGTCATCGTGATAGACTTATGCCCCAAGATTTCCTGCATGACCTTTGGCGGAATTCCTCTCTCAAAGCCCCTTGTTGCAAATGTATGCCGCAACGAATGAGGTGTATGTGCTCCAAACACATGTCCGTCCTCCCTGATTTGAACTATGATTTTTTTCATGTCCTGATACAATGCATTCTCAGAAATACACCTTCCAAAACCGCCTGTAAACACCAGACTTTCAAAACCAGGCTCTGGTCTCCATTTATCCCCCAGAAGCATTCTTGTCACGAGCTGGCGCTTCCTGTGCTCTCGTAGTACAGTCACCAGATTGTCAAGCATTGGAATGTCCCTTTTACTACTTTCAGACTTTGGCTCATCAATCATATATTTTACTTTAGCCTTGGCTATGTACTTCAAAGTCCCATTCACATGTATGATTTTATTATCAAAATCTATGTCTGACCATTGTAACGCACGCAGTTCTCCGCTACGCATTCCAGTTCCAAGAGCTACCATATACAGGTCACAGAATTGGCTGCTCTTCGAATATCTCATAAACAGGTTTTGTTCTTCCGTTGTCATCACACGGATCTTCTTTTTCCGCTTTTTCTTCTTGATAGAAGTGTTCTTCACCGGATTTCGCAATACCATTCCGTTACGAACCGCCTGTGTATACATCCCACTTAATATAACTCTTACCAGATTGACAGTCGTATGGCTATAACGCTTAGCCATATCATTAAATAACTTCTGGATATGTTCTCCCCTAACATCTTTCAGCAGCCTTCTCCCCAGAGGCTCTTTAATATGTACCTTATACTCGTCCAGGTATACCTTGTAAGTTCCATACTTGACGCTATTTTTCTTGTACTCTTCCATCCACGTATGGAACCAGGAATCTACGGTCACTTTGCTCTCTTTAGCAAAAAATCCATGTTCAACTTCATATCTCTTGGCAGCTAGTTCATTTTGAAGCAATTTGAGGTTTTTATTGTACAGGACATATGTTTCTCCCTTGTATGTAAAACGAGCCTCATATAAATCTTTGCCTCTCATCCTTATTCCCTACCGTCATAAAATCTTGGCGGTGCCATTTTCACGGTATTATCCATAGCCTGCTCCAAAACGTCTTCTTTTGACAGCTCCCACTTATCCAGATAAGTATTGTCTATCAGTGTTGTGCACAGTTTTCCATCATCCTCATTTATCCGCAGATACACCCCCAAAATGATATCCCCAATCTTTCTGTAAATTCCTCGTTCCAGTACTGTCACTTTTTTATTTGTACTGACAATACGAATATATAAGTCTTCCTTCACACGCTCATAATCATCAAGCATTCTGATCTTTTCCAGCCCCTTGATTTCCTTATGTGCCTCTTTTTCCCTTATGATTTCTTCTGCAATCTGCCTTATACTGTAACCGGATTTATAAGCCCGGTACATGCTTGTCGTAGTCGCACCAAATCTTATCGGCTCGTTTCCTTCCTGGATCACCAGACTTTCTTCCAGCATATTGCCATCTGCCGGTTCATAACAGGCATATTCTTTTTCAGTAAGGCGTTCCTCTATCTCTGCTAACATCTGATTTTTAAATTCCATGTAATCCATCTGCAATTCCTCCGTTATTTTTACTCTTTGTAGCTCCGCAGCGGTACTTCTGACTGCCATACATTTTCTCTTGGATCTGACATAACTAAATGCTGCGTCATCCCATATCTACAATTTCCAGCTTCTCGATTAGCCGCCCATAATCAGGCGGCTGATTTTGTTCGTTTCAGTCCATTCAGTGCTCTTTTCCTTGATACCTCATCCAGTTCGGAAAGAGACTTAACACCATACCGCTTTAGAATCTGTTCCTCTGGCACCTTCGTCCTTTCCAGCTCCCTGTACAGTTCCTGCCATTCCTCGTTTGCATCTCCATTGTTCTTCTCTGCAGCGTTTAAGTTTCCCCATCTGAAAACCTCCGCTTTCTTCTGATTGATAACCGAAATCCCTGTAATGACCTTATCTGCCGAAATAGTGATTGCACTTACACTGAAACTGTCTTTCACAACCTTCTTCCGGTCTTTCTCTGTAACCACCACTTTACTGGCTGGGATAAAAATGAAGGGAGCCGTATACAGCTCCCTTCCAATCCCCAGATTCACGCACGCTCTTTTGAACGAATCCGAAGCAGCACTTTTCTCCTTTTCAAAATCCCCTGTTGTTCCCACATCCTGCTTGGAAATCCAGGTCTTTTTCTCCGGGTCCCAGATACTCACGGTACAGTACAGGGAATTTCCAATCATCATATGGCTTCTCTGCCAGCCATATATGCCAAAGACTTCATCCAGGATTGCCTGGTCTACCCTTGCATTCTTATATAACAGAAGCGAGATTCCTTTTTCACCGATACTGCCTACCCTGCATTCGATTTCATCTGCATGTAAGCTTCTTATCTTCGATTCCACAGCCATAGTACCAGCCCCCTTTAAGACGCAATGGACAGGGTGCGGTAAGCATTTACACTGGTATACTGGTTATAAATCTCCGGCTTCTCTGCTTTCAGTCTTTTAGAATCCAGTAAATTCTTCTCAATCCGTTTCCAGCGTACAATCTGACCGTTGTCAAATTTTCCTTCTTCATGCTCCCCAAGGGCAGCTTTTAGCTGATTGGAAAGGCCGGTTTTCCGCTTCTCCATATCCTTCAGCTGGTCACTTACATCCTGGTATTCCTCCAGGACTTTCACCAGGGAATGGTCAAGCGGGACACTGTCCTTCACGGATTCCTTATACTTTCTGTCCAGAAACTCTTTCGTTGCCTCGGAGTCATCTATCTCCGGACGGATATCACACTTTACGTTATACTCCCAGAACTTTTTCTCTGCATAGACCAGGTCAGCAATCATCTCTTCATCACGCAAGATCGTATAATATATAAAATGGTTGCCGCCGATCAGAGCCGCAATGTACGCTTTCTGCATATTGCAGACTGCCAGATAATGCTGGACCTGCAGCATGTACTCCACAGGAATTTTCCCATCCTTCCACTCATCTTCCCGGTACTGGCTGACCGTCTTAGCTTCAAAAATACACTTTTCTCCATATTCGTCTGTGACAATACCATCCACATCCGCAAACATAAATGGAAACTGCGGATGAAATATCATGAAATGTTTCTGCCGTACCTTCAGACCTGTACGGTTCATAAATTCCTTACGGATAATCCCCTCCATCACATTGCCCCAGTATGTATACTCGTTGGAGTTCTCCTGCACCGGTGTTTTGCCAGTCTTGTCTTCCCACAGCTGCTGGATGGAACGCCAGGGATTTTTCCCCATCACTACGGAAGCATCAGAGCCTCCGATACCATTTCTGCGGAGTTCCAGCCATTTTTCCCGTGTCAGATCTTTTGTTGAAATCATATTTTCCTTTTTCATTCTGTCTTCCCCTTTTTTAAAATATCTCTTACCTTAATAAACTGGTCTACCGCTACCAAAATATCAAATACCAATAAGCAGATCCCTGCTATCATCTCAAAAATCTTCATTTTTCACCTCTCATGCTGCCAGCACCATCTGATATGCCCTGTCGATCAGCGGATTTCCATCTGCGGTTCTGGCAAAGATATTCTCTTTGTAATTTGCAGTCTTTCTTCTTGGGGTAGAATGGGTTGCAAAATCCGATACTGCATTGATAAAGCGGTAGCCATTGTTTCCTACGTCTTTCAGATCGGGAGCGTCAAAGTAGCGCATTCTCATGTCTTCTCTCAGTCTTTCTATGCCACGCTTCTGCTGTGGGGTGAAATTTTCTTCTACCGGAAGCAGAATCTCGATATAATCCATGACCTGTTTTTCAGACAGCCTGATTCCCCTCAGATTTTCAAACTCTTTTCCAAGAGCAGACATATACTCGTCTGCCAGGAACAGGGTATTCTTCGCTTCCTCGATCTTTCCGCTGATATCCCCTGTGTGGATCATAGACCAGCTCCGCTTTGCCGTGCGCAGGGCAAGGTTAAGCGTATTATTGCATACTACACGGATAGGGGTAAGCGCCGTCTTCACCGCACCGGAACCGTCATGGGTATTGGAAAATACCATGTATGGGCTGATACGCTCGCCGGCAATGATATATTCCCTTGGAAGCCTTGCAAGCAGCCACACCCTTCTCCCCTCTTGCAGGGATCCTGCTGTTTCGTAGCGCACTCCTTCCTTATCCTGCTTGCCGAAAAAAGAGGCTGCAAAACCTGCAGCCTCCTCTGTTGTTGTAATACCTGTGTTTCCATCTTTCCCCTCGTATAATACGGAGCCTTCCCTTACCAGCTCCGTATGTACACACATGACTCTCTTCTTCATGCTGCCTCCGTTTCTTCCTGCTCCAGGAGCAGCCCAATTTCCTTGATCTCGGTATCCATGCTGTTTTCCAGTTCCAGCTGGAAAGAATCTCCTTTTCCCATCCACCTGGCAAAAAAGAACTGGATCACATTTGGCAGAACCAGGAGACAGCGTAGGACCTCTAATTTCATCTCACCGCTCTTTTCCAGCAAAGTCTCTGCAATATTCTCCCGGCAGTTGATCTGATACGCCCTCTGGTAAATCCTCTCTGGGGCTAACTGTAATACTCGCTTCTTATACTGCTTCCGTTCCAGCTTGATCTTGGCATTGAACAGCCTTACAATTTCATCCTCTCCCATGTTTCATCACCTCCTGTTTTCGTTTTTCTCAATCTTTCTTTGTGCCGCCGAGAACATTACCGATTGTATCTGCAACCTTACCCAGCAGTTCAAATAACAGCTCCCATGAAAAATCCATTGGCATAGCTCCTTTCTCTGATATATTTGGACATGAAAAAAGCAAAGGAATGTTTCAGCCTTTGCTTTTTCATAGTTATAATATGTAATTGAAATTTTGAACTTGTTTTTACACTGCTCCAATTCCACAGTCGAGTAGACTAAGACCTCTCAATCTTAGCCCCTCACAGATCCGTACGTGCGGCTTTCCCGCATACGGCTCCTCATAGTAACATTCGCTTCAATATAAACAATAGTACGTTTTAGGTTTTGCTAACGGGTAATACTTGAGCATTTCCACAAATCCATTCCATGTGTATGCCCGTCTACAACCTCTCCGATTCATGGCTTTGAATAGAAACTGTTGTACTCTATGCCGGAATGTTGTTATCTTCCGAAAATTCCATGTAACACCATAATACCGATAGTGTCCAATTAGTTTTACGTTCAACTCTTTAATTATTTCTCGCATTGGTCGATTTCGATTATCGTAAATCCAGTTCTTGTATGCTCTAACCTTTTGCTCAAACTTCTTCCTTGAAGTCTGTACCTTTGGCACGAAACCTCCCTTTCGAGTTTTGCTACAGTAGAAGGTAAATCCCAGAAAATCAAATGTTTCAGGCTTACATTCTCCTCTTGCTCTACGATTCTGCTCTGCAAATCTCCCAAATTCAATCAGTCTGCTTTTACTACTTTCCAGCTCCAGTCCAAACTTTTCCATTCGTTCCTTTAACTCTTTATAGTATCTTTCAGCTTCTGACTTATATTGAAATCCTGCAACAAAATCATCCGCAAAGTTGACGAGAAAACACTCTCCCTGCATTTCCCTTTGCACCACCAGCTTAAACCACAGCGTCAGCACATGATGCATGTATATATTTGCAAGCATCGGACTCATTACTGAGCCTTGTGCCGAACCTTCCTCTGTTGGCTCGAATTTTCCTTGCTCCATTATTCCTGCTTTAAGGTATTTACGTATTAGCCACAATAAGTTCTTATCCTGTATATTCCATTCAAGGAACTTCATCATCCAATCATGGTCGATATGGTCAAAGAAACCTTTGATATCGGCATCTACGATATAGCTGATTTTTCCATAGCTTATCCGTTGGTATACTTCTTTTATTGCTTCGTGACACCCCCTATTCGGTCTGAATCCATACATGCAGTTTAGGAATCTCGGTTCATAAATAGCTCCCAGTATTTTCTTCACTGCCATTTGTACAATCTTATCTTCATAGGAAGCAATCCCTAATGGTCGTTTCTTTCCATTTCCTTTAGGTATATATACCCTCAGTGACGGAAGTGGCTTAAAGGATTTGTTTTTTCAACCTCTGTACCAGTTCCTTGATATTTCTATCAAGGTTCTTCCCATACTCATCCTTAGTTACCTTGTCAATTCCGACTGCTTTGTTCCCATCTAATTCCTTATGGCATTGCTTTAGCATATCTTCATTTATCAAGTGGTACACTGATGTAAATATAGGATGTTTTGATGTTGCCGATATCTCAGCTATTCTTACTAATTTCGTTTCCATTATTTCCTCCGTCCCTGAGTACGGATAATGTGTCCTCAGTAAGACCTTTACTATGCAATCCCCTTCCCTCAATCAGCATTGCCCGATTTCTACAGTACTATGGGATTGTCCGACCACCTACCATTCATTTGAAATCCTCCGTTTTCAGTTGCAACTTCATACTCTTCTTCGAGAAATGGCGGGTTCTCCCCAGTTGATGTGTATTCACAATGTAAAACATGATTGGTTCTCTGACTCCGCAGTGCCACATAACACTCGCCATATCGCATTACATGATATTGCCTTCCGCACCAGTTAAGACGTCGACCGACTGAAGTTAACGTTTCGAAGCTCAATCACTATTCAACCCTGCTTTCTTGCTGTCTACGCTTGTCAGATGCCGTTACCGGCATCATCCCAAGACTCGCTATTATCTGGTTGGCTAAACCTTGGATAAACCGGAATCCCACCGGCTTGACTACACACCCTTAGCTGGGCGCACAACTGGAATTTATTTTAATAAATATTTTTTAAACGCTTTATGATTATCAAAGTGGACTTCTCTAAAAAACAGAACTAACCAAATAATATAGGTTGGTATAGCCATATATGGGGTTAAAAAGCAGGATAATGTCGCTCCTGCTAACATTATAACAGTCCATATGAAGCACTGATTTCTTATATCACGAGAGATCTGAGCTTTATCATACATTGCCTGTTCTTCTTTAGAAAATGAATTAAATCCTGAAACAAATTTAGTTGCTTTTTCCTTAAAAATCGCAAATAACACACCTATAATTACAAATGGTATAACCAAAATTATACATGACCAAAATCCTATATTCATAATACATACCTCCTCTTAAAATACCAATTTCTCAGTTTCAAAAACTGTTAAGGAAACAATCGGAGTTGGTGTAAACGAAAAAGCAGCCTTGAGTTCTGATAAAAACTGCCCTTTCGTT
>NZ_JBFKZO010000030.1:0-27370 GCF_040929965.1 Blautia sp. 1033sp1_1033st1_G9_1033SCRN_220408
CGTTCATCCTGAGCCAGGATCAAACTCTCTGATAAAGTTTGATGTCTCAAGACAACCAACTAGCTTAGTTATCTCTCATCATTACTGTTTTAAAGTTCATTCACTCAAACAATGAAGTTCGGTTTCTTAAAAACCGAACCGCACTCTCACTAAACTCAGCTTCGCTTCATTAAGTGATCGTAGTGTGTAAAAGAATTTTCGAGAATCGTATGTGTTTCACTGTTTAGTTATCAATGTTCATTGCTTCTCACTGTCTCTCGACAGCTTATTTACTTTACCACATCTTCTTTTGTTTGTCAACAACTTTTTTGAAGTTTTTCAAGCTCTTTGAAGATGAAGTTTTGTCATCCGTGTTGGCGACTTGACTACTTTATCATAAGCAGTTTCATTTGTCAACATCTTTTTTATTTATTTTTTGCTTCTTTTTTATTATGTCATACAATTCTGTACACATATTTCTTTGAAGCGTGTTTCAGTATACCATTTCTTTCCACTCTTCGTCAAGCCCCTTTTTGCATTAATTTTTCTGATACTTTTGTAGCTTTTTACATGGCATACTGCATACTGCAGATACCATCATCTCATTGCAATATTTAAGGTTGTATTGACCACAATTCAGCTTTATACTGAAGCTACTGAAGCTATTAAAATATATCGGAATAAGTCGCCGCTATACCTTTTTATGCTGGCGTCTTTTCCAATTAAAGGAGCATCCATTATGCAGGTATGCAAAGACTATTTACATATTTTTCTTGATATGGGCGATGCACTGTTAAACAGCGGTGCAGAGATTTTCAGAGTAGAAGATACGTTAAACAGAATGGGGTATGCTTGTGGTGCCACCCAGATGAATGTGTTCGTGATCACATCCAGCATTGTTATTACGATAGAATTTCCCGGAGAGGCTGCCCAAACACAAACCCGCCGGATTCGCGAAGGAGGCGGGAATGATTTCACCAAATTGGAGCAGCTGAATGATTTAAGCCGCCGCTTCTGCAGCCACCCTGTGTCTCCGGCAGAATTGCAAAAAGAATTTGATATGATCAATACAGATAAGTCACATCCCCTTTGGAGGCTTCTCGGAACCATTCTTGCAACCTGCAGCTTCACTTTCTTTTATGGCGGAGGTCTTTCTGACGCCATTGCAGCAGGAATTGGAGCTGTTCTGATCTGGACTTTTCAACAGTATCTTCGCCCGTTATGCATGAATGAAGTGACATTTCAGTTTACCGCCTCTTTTCTCACCGGCTGTGTAATTTGTTGTTTCACTTTGCTTTGCCCTGTGCTTCATATAGATAAAATCATGATCGGCGATATTATGCTCTTGATTCCAGGTCTTATGTCAACCAACGCTATTCGTGATGTACTCATCGGCGATACTCTATCAGGAATTATCCGTTTGATAGCATCTCTGCTTCTGGCAGCTGCGCTGGCGCTTGGATTTATGGGGTCAATTATTTTATTTAGGAGGTTTGGGCTTTGAACACAACAATGATTATACAACTGATCACCGGGGCCCTGGGCTCTACCGCATTCGGTATTCTCTTTCATATGAAAAACAAACACCTGCCGCTGGCTGCTGCAGGTGGAATACTTAGCTGGCTGGTATTTATTTTAGGAAAAGTGCTTTGGGGAAATGTTTTTCTGCCTACACTGCTGGCTGGTTTTATTGCAGATGTGTATGCCGAAATCCTTGCAAGAATATGTAAAGGAACTTCTACCTCTTTTTTTGTTACCTCCGTGATTCCATTGATTCCAGGAAGCACACTTTATTACTGTATGAGCAGTATTGTAGAAGGAAACACCATAAAAGCACTGACATACGGACGTGATACCTTTCTCTTTGCTTTCGGTATCGCAGCTGGAATGAGTATCGCATGGGCGATCTGTTATTTCTTCAGAAGTATTAGGGCAAAGCAGCACTGATTACTACTTATTGAAAGCCCTGAAGAATATTTATAAAAATACGGATCAGAAAATTATTATCGTACATAAAACTTAAAAACGGGTCTTTTTCTACCATCTGGATACCTATTTTCCCAATCTGGGTATTATAACAAATTGTAAGTAAAAGTAATGCGATCCATAGGAGCAATATCGCTTTTGCTCCGCCCACCAGTGCTCCTGCCAGTTTATTCATCCCATGTACCACTGGAAATTTGGTTAATATATCCAGTACTTTTATTAAAAATCCAATGAAAAGCCTTGCCAGAAAATACGTGATCAAAAAAGAAATTCCGTTCATCACGATCCCGGTCAGATAATCCGCTATATATTCGGAGAACGTATTCGCAGCAAGCTGCTGATATCCTTTAGCAGTGTTGTTCTCAAGAATGTTTTTCTTGATAAACTCCGGCAGATTCAAGTCATCAACAAACTCTTTTTGCTTTTGCTCTCCAAAACCGTCGGAGGTTCCATCCAGTTTCTCTTCTACAACCCCCCGGCAGTTTTCCTTAACCATATTATAAACTGGCGTTCTCTCCCTAAGAAAGCTGCTTACATATGGATTTAATGCGCCGGAAATAATAATGGAAAATAATACAAAAAATGTAGCTACAACCTCTTTCACAAACCCTTTCTGAAATCCAGTTATACATGCACTTGCAATCAATACAAGTACGACAATCCCTAGCCAGGTCAGATTCATCTTCTCCCTCTCTTGTTTTCTCCTGCTTATATTCTGCACAGGTATTTTATCAACTGAATTTGATCACATTAACACCGCTGTCCAATACCAGCAGATACCGGTTCCATCCAATCTTAAAGAAATCATTGATATCGCCGTCCACTGTCCCTGTATATTTCTCATTTCCTTTCCCATCAAGAACACAGATCTGAGAGCTGTTAAACATCAGGATATTTCCATCACTCATGCGAATCGTGCTGTAAGGAATATTAAACTCTTTTTTAAATTTCATTTTTCCGGAAGCAGAGTACACTTCCATTGTATACAGCTTATCTTTACTGTCATTTTTAAACACAAGGCCAATGGTTTCATCATCATAAAAGGTACTGACAATTTCTTTATCCACTTTTATGGTTTGGCTCTCTTTAGGAATCTGACGGCCTTTATATAAAGTAAATCCATCATCCCTTACTGCAACAGCCTGATGGCTGCTAAGGCATTGGATCTGTGGAACAACTACGCCTTCATATGTAAAGCCGCTTACGATCCGGTCATCATCGTTCTGTCCTACTTCACCAAAATTATAAAATGCCACATAACTGGTGGTTTCCCCACCGTCCACATATTGATAAGCCACCATCATAATGATCCCGTCATCTGAAATGGAAACATCCAGAGGATATCCCGGATCTTCGATCTTCGTCTGGTTCTCTGCGATCAGACTTCCATCTGTGCTGTAATAGTTAATCCAGGTGTCATCTCCTCCATCCAGGATCGCAGCAACCAGTCCGGATTTGGATACCTTTGCCTTTACTATGTTATAAGACGTAGTCACACTTCCAGTCAGTCCGTTCTTGTCATAAATACGGATGGATGTACCATCTTTATCTGCGATCACTGCCTTACCGCTGCATACATCAGCCATCGGTGTCTGCATATCGTAAGTTTCGCTCCACAAAGTATCCAGATTTTTGTTCACAAGAGATACCCCATCATGACTGTAACGGAGAATCTTTCCATCCATTTCCGCATAATTGGTAGAAACTGTATCTTCCTGTTCACTGGTTTTCAAAATCTTGTAATCATGATAGCTTCGCTTCTGAATATAAAGAACAACCAGGAAAATCAATGCCACTGCGGCGGCTGCAATCATCAGCCCTCGCCGCATTGTATCAGGCATATATTTCCCCACACTTTTTTTATGCTTTCCATTGCCTGTCTGCGCCAGTTTTTCCCTCTGGATCCGCAGCCGTCTTCTTCGTATTTTTCTTTTTATTTCTTTAAATGTGTTCGCCATATTCACCTTTTCCCTGCACTTCTATCTGTGTGTATATGTCTGCCTTGCAAACCTCTCCAAATATGAAAGTCAGCTGCTCTGCGTTTATGACGCAGAGCATCTGCCCGACACATTATATCACATTTCTCTAAGGGAGTACAATCACCTGTCCTGGATAAATAATCTGATTCTCTGCAATTCCATTCAATTCACATATTTCCCGTATTACATCCATTGATCCGTATTTTTCAATACTGATCTGATATAAGGTATCCCCAGGGCGGATTACATAAGTATCATGAGCATTTCCGGAGGTTTCCACCATTTTCCCTTCTGTAGTGCCAGTATCCACACCAGCAGTACTTGGATCTTCCGCATTTTCTATATCCTCATTTTTTATTTCTGTATTTTCTGCAACAGCATTTTCTATATCCGATTCTTCTATAGCTGAATTTGCCATATCACCTCTTATGTCTGCTCCTGTGCTGTCTTCGGTGGTTGTTTTGGTCAAAGCTTCCCTGCGCTTCGCTTTTCGCTCATCTGATTCCTGACGATAAAATTCTGAACTGCCTGTTTCTTCTACCGCATTTTCGTCAGAACTATTTTCCGTTCTGCTCTCCTGAGGTTTTTCTGTAACCGGAACTTCCTCCCAGCTATCCTCATCCTGATTCTGCGGATTTGCATTTTCTGTATTTGTACTTTCTGTATTTACATTTTCTGTATTTACAATTTCTGTATTTGTACTTTCTGCATTTGCACTTTCTGCATTTTCCCTTTCTGTATTTACTCCTTCTGTATTTGAACCTTTTGTATTTATACTTTCTGTACTTGTACTTTCTGCATTGACATTTTCAGCATCTTCTCTTTTCTTTACATCTGTCCCTACTGCCATAGATGATGAGGGTACATTTTCCTTTATGTCCTGAAACTCCCGGTAATTCCGGTACAATCCTGTTCCTACCGCCAGAAGAGCCAAAAGAATGCATGCAGTGGCTGCATAGGAAAAAACAGAGGTATGTACCTCCGTCTCTGCTTCGTTGCTTTTGTTCTTTTTTTCTTGGATGATCTTTCTGAAAGTTGTCACTGCTTCGTCACTACATTTTTCTGTAAATTCCGGTTTCAGGATTTGATTCTTTTGAACCATATATTCCTGCATAGCAGCATTTTTTTCGTAATAAATATAATAGCCCTTAACTTTTGCCATCAAACCATTTTCATAATGAAAAAAAGCCTCTTCCCCTTCTGTTGGTTCCGCCAGCATCAGGACCTTTTCTCCGCCAAAATACTGAAGATGTATTTTTTGCATAAGTTCTGTAATTTCAACCGCCATCTGAGGAAATGCAAAATACCATCCCAGAATATGCTGTTCCGGAAAATACTGCTTTTGCTCATCTTGTATTGTGATCCATACTTCCTCTGAAAGATCAATATGTTCAGGTGTTAAATCCTGGCATTTTGCAAGAAGTGCTCCCCTAATAAAAAGATATCCTGTTCCGTCTTCCCATTGCATCTCCCCTGTGAATACAGCCAGGCTTCCCTTTTTTTCCTCGTCTTTGCAAGCAGCTGCAGATAGCCTCCCAAGGAAAGTATACACATAGTCTTCCATATAGATTCTGTAATTTCCTCTGATCTGTCCGATCTGCCGTATATTTCTTGGAAGGTTAAAATTCCCTTCATTCTTTTGTACTTCCCTTTTTTCATCCTTGTAAACAACTTCAATCATCTTTCATCACCCCTTCCGGTACAGCATAGCATATGAGAAATGCAGATTTTATCATAATATAAGAGGTATCCCCATAAATTTGCCGACAGAATCTTACAAGTCTCATTGCCCGCCGGAAAGCCTCTTCGGAATTAAAAATACCTGGATAAATCCTTCCTGCTAGATAGCTGCAAATATCTGCAATTGTTCAATGCGCTCACAGCTATGAATATTTTTTCTTTTTTCCGGATATCATGAAAACAAGACAGTCACAGACAATGGAGGAATTATGGCTTTTTATATAAACGGAAAGGGTAAAAATCCTTCTGGGGAGGTTGCGTATCTTTTAAAAAAATTTATATTACATCATACAGGTAAATGGTCGGAAATCGTATTCCTGTGTATTGGCAGTGACCGGGCAACCGGCGACTGCCTGGGACCGTACGTAGGCTGGCATCTTAGTCAGCAAAAGCTGCCTGGTGTCTTTGTGTACGGAACCTTGAACGCCCCTGTACATGCATTAAATCTAGAGCAGAGCCTGAAGCACATACAAAAACATCATTCAAACGCCCTTGTGATCGCAATTGATGCTTCTCTGGGTGCAAAAAAGCACCTGGGATATATCACCATCGGAAATGGTTCCTTATACCCAGGTGCTGGTGTTCAGAAAAATCTTCCCCCAGTGGGAGATATTCATATTACCGGAATTGTAAACATCTCAGGATTTCTCCATCCGCTTACCCTGCAGACTACCCGCCTTGCCACAGTCATTGACCTGGCGGAAACCATCACAGGAGCAATATTGGAAATCTTTTCTGAGGATCACAGTTATGCAAACTCTTTGATCTGTTTGTAAATACCGTCTGCATCAAGTCCATATTTTTCAAGCAGAGCTACAGCAGGACCTGACTCACCATATACGTCATTGATACCGATACGTTTAACCGGAACAGGAGCCTTCTCAGCCAAACACTCACATACTGCACCGCCAAGACCGCCAATAATGGAATGCTCCTCAACAGTTACAACCTTACCAGTCTCCTTTGCAGCAGCTACTACAAGCTCCTCATCCAACGGTTTAATGGTATGAATATTGATCACCTTTGCATCAATACCATCTGCTGCCAGCTTCTCGGCTGCTTCCATGGATGCTGCTACGCAAAGTCCGTTTGCAATAATGGTAAGATCCTTACCTTCACGAAGGACAATACCTTTGCCAAGTTCAAACTTATAATCTGGTCTGTCATTGATCACCGGTACTGCCAGTCTTCCAAATCTCATATATACAGGGCCTACATGCTCATATGCAGCCTCTACCATGGCCTTTGCCTCGATATCATCAGATGGGCTTGCGACAACCATTCCAGGAATGGTACGCATAAGTGCAAAATCCTCACAGCACTGATGGGTAGCACCATCCTCGCCTACGGAAATACCACCATGAGTAGCACCGATCTTTACATTAAGCTTAGGATAGCCTACAGAATTACGTACCTGCTCATAAGCACGGCCTGCTGCAAACATTGCAAATGTACTGGCAAAAGGTACTTTACCGGTAGTTGCGAGACCAGCTGCAATACCAATCATATTACACTCTGCAATACCACAGTCAATATGACGTTCCGGAAACTCCTTCTTAAAGATACCTGTCTGTGTAGCTGCAGCAAGGTCAGCATCCAGAACGATCAGATCCTCATGTTTTTTGCCTAATTCTACCAGTGCATTACCATAGCTGGCTCTTGTTGCGATCTTCTTTACTTCTGACATAATGCTTCACCTACCTTTTCCAGATCTTCCATTGCCTGTGCATACTCTGCATCATTTGGAGCTTTTCCGTGCCAGCCTGCCTGATCTTCCATAAAGGAAACACCCTTTCCTTTTAAAGTCTTCATTACGATGGCTACAGGCATGCCCTTTACTGTCTTTGCTTCCGCAAAGGCTTTACGAAGCTGCTCCATATCATTTCCATCAGCCACATTGATCACATGGAAATTAAAAGCTTCAAATTTCTTGTCAATTGGATACGGAGAGCAAACATCCTCGATCCTGCCATCAATCTGCAGGCCATTGTTATCCACGATCACTACAAGATTATCCAGCTTTCTGGCACCGGCAAACATAGCTGCCTCCCAGACCTGTCCTTCCTGTATCTCACCGTCTCCCAGAAGTGTGTACACTCTGTAAGAATCTCCACTGAGTTTTGCAGAAAGTGCCATACCTACAGCTGCAGAAATCCCCTGTCCCAAAGATCCACTTGACATATCCACACCCGGAATATGTTTCATATCCGGATGGCCCTGCAGATAAGATCCCAGATGACGCAGTGTCTTCAGATCTTCTTTTGGAAAATATCCTCTTTCTGCAAGAACAGAATACAGTCCCGGAGCTGTATGACCTTTAGAAAGTACAAAACGGTCTCTGTCAGCCTTCTTCGGATCCTTAGGATCAATGTTCAATTCTTCAAAATAAAGATATGTAAATAAATCTGCTGCAGACAAAGATCCGCCCGGGTGGCCGGCTTTTGCTGCATGGACTGCGGTGACAATATCCTTGCGGACTTCATTCGCAATTTTCTGAAGCTCTAAATTCTCCATTATAGTTCTCCTTTTTACTTATTTATCTCCGAATACTGCTCTGTAATCATTCTGGAATTTAACGATACCAGCATCAGTAAGCGGATGATGAAGCATCTGCTCAAGCACCTTATATGGTACAGTGGCAATATCTGCACCTGCCAGAGCACACTGTGTAACGTGTACCGGATGACGAACGCTGGCAGCAATGATCTCAGTCTTGATATCTGCAACTGCAAAGATCTCTGCGATCTGGCGGATCAGGTCAAGACCATCTGTAGAAATATCGTCCAGTCTGCCAAGGAACGGAGATACATAGGTTGCACCTGCTCTTGCAGCAAGAAGTGCCTGATTTGCAGTGAAGATCAGAGTAACATTTGTCTTGATTCCTTCTTTGGACAGAACTTTAACAGCCTTCAGGCCTTCTCCTGTCATCGGGATCTTAACAACCATGTTAGGATGAATCTTAGCGATCTCACGACCCTCACGGATCATACCTTCTGCATCTGTTGTGGTAGCCTTAACCTCACCGCTGATCGGTCCGTCAACGATCTCTGTGATCTCTTTGATAACTTCATTAAAGTCTCTGCCCTCTTTTGCGATCAGAGAAGGGTTTGTGGTAACACCACAGATAATCCCCATATCATTTGCTGCTTTAATATCCTCTACCTTTGCTGTGTCAATAAAAAACTTCATTGCATTTTCCTCCTCTTTCTTAAGCTTAAGCTTACATCCCTGGCCTTATTTAGGCCATTCTTTTTCTTTGATACTCGTAACTGATTAATACCTCATAGTCACTGATAATTTAATTATAGCAGACTCTTTTGCAAGGTCAAGCCAGACGATATTTATTAATAGCTTTTTTATTAATAAATACTCGTTTTATAAATAATCATTAGTCGTTACAAGGAAATATCAATGTGAATGTACAGGAAAATCAATCTTTTTATCGTTTTCTGCAACTGCGATCATTCAGATTATTATTAATATTTTTAGCTCGTTTTATTTATTTTTGTTTGTCTTCTGCTTTTTTATCTTTTTTTCCACCTTCGCATAACCAGTAGTTTTTCTGGCAATTACTCTGGGGGAATATTCAATATTATAAAGGCTTGTAGGCTGTATATCTGAAAAAAAGCTGTCCTTGGTGCCGATCTTACGGATAATGATATCACAGGCATCCCTGCCCTTCAGCGCCACAAAATGTTCAATCGTCGTCAGTGCGATCCTGCGGATCCCGGAATAAAAAATATTATCACATCCGATCACAGAAATATCCCTGGGCACATGAAGCCTGGCTTCCTGCAATGCATCCAATGCTCCGATCGCCATCATATCATTTTGTCCTGCTATGGCTGTAAACTGTCGGTTCTCGGAAAGAAGCTCCATAGTCAGCTCATAGCCCATAGAGTATTCTGTATCCATACGGGGCAGCTGCCTGTCCATAGACTCATCTGCCACCTTAATGATCACATGCCCGGAAAGGCCTGCATTTTCATATTCCTTCACAAAGCCTTCAATACGCTTTGACCGCTGCCATTGTCTTTTGGTAAGCGGCGGTGTGATAAATGCCACATCCCTGTGTCCCAGATCCAAAAGATGCCGGGCCATCAGCCTGCCAACTACCGTATTATCCTGATTAATGGCATCCACAGTTGTGGTACGCTCCTTGTTGCTGATGATCACAAGAGGAATTTCTTTTGCCATGTCCTCCACCTGCTTTTGAAAATCAGGATGAGGATTGCATGCATAAATAATCCCCTGGGGCCGTATATCTGCCATCATCCGCAGATACTTTTCCTCAAATGCTGCATCTCTTTGAGTATTACAAATAAACACTCCATACCCTTGTTCATTGGCCACAGATTCAATCCCCTGCAGCAAAAGCACATAATAGGGGCTGGTAAGTGTAGGGCAGAACACCACGATCAGTTTTTCTTTTTTATCAGCCTTTTTGTTCTTGTGGCTGGGAAGCTGATATCCCAGTTCCCTGGCAGCTTTTTCCACCTTTTCTACAGTGTCCCTTGAAAAAGAAACGTTGTATTTTTTGTTTAAAACCATAGAAACTGTTGCCTGAGAAACACCTGCCCTTTCAGCAACATCCGATGAGGTCGCTTTTTTCTTTGCCACAGGTCCTACCTCCTACAGTTCCACCCTGCCTTCCAGCGCACGCAGAAGTGTTACCTCATCAATATATTCCAGGTCGCCTCCCACCGGCACTCCACTGGCAATGCGGCTAACCCGGATCCCGGTAGGCTTGATCAGCTTACTGATATACATTGCTGTAGTTTCCCCTTCCAGACTGGAATTGGTAGCAATAATAACCTCTTTCACATCGCCCTGAAGGCGTTTCATCAGTTCCTTCAGCCGAATATCATCTGGGCCAATCCCCAGCATAGGGGAAATTGCTCCATGAAGGACATGATAGACACCCTCAAACCTGCCTGTCTTCTCGTAGGCCGCCAGATCCCTGGTATTTTCCACCACCATAATAGTGGAATGATCTCTCCTGGGATTGGCACAGATAGGACAGATCTCCTGGTCCGTCAGGGTACAGCAGCATTTACAATACTGTACCTTTTCCCTTGCCTGGGTGATTACAGAGGTAAGCTGGTTCACCTGATCCTTTGGCATATTAATAATATGAAAAGCCAGGCGCTGAGCTGATTTGGCTCCGATCCCGGGAAGGGATGACAGCTGCTGGATCAGCTGGTTGATATGGCTGCTGTAATATTCCATCAGAACGGAAGGCCTCCGCCCATGCCCATACCGCCAGTCAGCTTGGACATCATGGATGTAGACTCCTGCTCAACCTTGCGAAGTGCTTCATTGGTCGCCGCTACGATCAGATCTTCCAGCATTTCCACATCGTCCGGATCTACTGCATCCGGATCGATCTTTACCTTGGTTACTTCTCTTTTACCGGAAATAGTTACTTCAACTACCCCGCCGCCAGCTGAAGCTGTAAACGCTTTTTCTTCTAATTCTTTCTGGCTTTCTTCCATCTGGCGCTGCATTTTCTGCGCCTGTTTCATAAGATTATTCATATTTCCCGGCATACCCATGCCTGGAAATCCTCCACGTTTTGCCATAATAAACTCCTCCTGTCAATCTTCTTCTATAACTACATCCATATGGATATTCTGACGGATTGCTTCGTCCACAGTCACCTTGGACAAATTAGTATACGAATGATTATTTGCCACCAACAGCTGCACCTCAACTGCTTTTCCGGTCTGTGCAGCAATAATATCCATCAGTTCCTGCCTGGCTTCAGGATCATCCACATAATTCTTGCCAAGAAAGTCCTGAAATTCCACATATAATACAGGTTCGCCTGTATCGCCATTGTACTTGGGAACTGCCTTTAAAAGCTGATCTCTGAACACTCCGGTAGTCTGCCCTGCGATCGCCCGCCATCCGGCAACGATCTTCTGCAGATCCTCAGGTGCTGCTTTCGCAGGCTTCTTTTCTTCCTGTGCAGGCTGCGCCCCGGTCTGTTGGACTACACCACCTGATTGTACCACAGTCTGCTGCACTATTGCACCCTCATCTATTCTCTGCTCCAGCACTCTCAGTCTGTCAAGCACAGAATCCAGGTTTGTTTCCATGGCAGGCCTGCAAAGCTTGATCAAACCGATTTCTATAAGCACACGCTTCTGAGTGGCATAACGGATCTGACTGGACAGATCCGAAAAAACCCGTATATAGCGCATTAATGTTTCTGTATCTACCATCTGGCTTTCTTCTTTTAGAAGCTTCAGATTTTCAGAGGAAACATCTATCGCCTCCTCCGGATTTTCTGAGGTCTTCACAAGAAGAAGGTTCCTCATATACCAGGTAAAATCTCCTACAAACTGACTTAGTTCCCGGCCGCCTGTGATCAGATCCTCCAATGTACGAATGGCACCTGTCACATCTCCGTTAATCACCTTACGCAGAAGCTGGCTGAACACTTCCGTATCCACGGCCCCGAGAACTTCCAGTACCTTGTCATAGGTCAACTCCTGTCCCAGGTAAAAAGCAATACACTGATCCAAAAGACTGAGTGCATCACGCATGGAACCATCCCCTGCCTTTGCCACATAGCGAACCGCCTTTTCTTCTGCTTTCACTCCTTCAATCTTAAGAAGCTCCTCCAGTCTGGCAGAAATGGTATCAATGGATATTCTGTGAAAATCATAACGCTGGCATCTGGAAAGGATAGTGATCGGGATCTTGTGGGCTTCTGTTGTGGCAAGGATAAATATCACATAAGCAGGCGGTTCTTCCAGTGTCTTTAACAGTGCATTAAATGCTCCTGTGGAAAGCATATGAACCTCATCAATGATATAAACCTTGTAATTACCTTCTGTAGGCCTGTATGCAACCTCCTCACGGATCTCCCTGATATTATCCACACCATTATTAGATGCAGCATCTATCTCAATTACATTCATGGATGTCCCTGCCTGAATCGCTTTGCACATCTCACATTCATTACAGGGGCTTCCGTTGACAGGATGTTTGCAGTTTACTGCTTTCGCCAGAATCTTGGCCACAGTTGTCTTACCGGTACCTCTGGTACCACAGAACAGGTAGGCATGTCCGATACGGCTGGCCTTGATCTGGTTCGTCAATGTTGTCACAATATGATCCTGTCCCTTGACATCCTCAAAATTATCCGGTCTGAACTTCCGGTAGAGAGCAGTATAACTCATAAATCAGCTCCTTGTATTTCAGACATTTGTCCCTTAATCTCCAAAACTGATACCGATCTGCTTTGCAGCCAGCACAGTCTGATCCTTCGGATCTACGGTTTTTAATTTACCAGCACACTCTGCCAGCGGCACTCTCTTGATCTTGCCGTCAACAATACCGATCATCACACCATATTCTCCGTCCAAGATAGCCTCTGCAGCGCCTGCGCCAATCCTAGTAGAAAGAACCCTGTCATAAGCACATGGTTCTCCACCTCTCTGGGTATGGCCCGGAACCGTGATCCTTACTTCTGCCCCTGTCTCAGCAGAAATCTGGTCTGCGATCTCATAAGAAACAGACGGATACTTCTTGGCTCTTGCTTCCAGTTTTTCTTTGTATTTCTTCTTAGGCAGATTAGCATCTTCTTTAGAAATAGCTCCCTCTGCTACTGCAAGGATCGTAAATCGCTTGCCTGCTTTGGCTCTCCTGTTGATAGCCTCAGCAACCTTCTTGATATCATAAGGGATCTCTGGGATCAAAATAATGTCAGCACCGCCTGCAATTCCTGAATGAAGGGTGAGGCTGCCAACCTTGTGTCCCATAACCTCAACAATAAACACACGTCCATGAGATGCTGCTGTTGTATGGATACAGTCAATGGCATTCGTAGCAATATTCACCGCACTCTGGAAACCAAAAGTCATGTCTGTTCCCCAGATATCATTATCTATCGTCTTCGGAAGATGGATGATATTCAGCCCTTCCTCTCTTAACAGATTGGCTGTTTTCTGTGTACCATTACCCCCCAGGATCACCAGACAATCCAGGCACAGCTTGTAATAAGTCCGCTTCATGGCCTCTACTTTGTCCAGACCGTTGGCATCCGGAACTCTCATCAGCTTAAAGGGCTGTCTGGATGTGCCCAGAATCGTACCTCCCTGCGTCAGTATGCCAGAAAAATCTTTGGAAGTCAGCATCCTGTATTTCCCGTAGATCAGGCCCTTATATCCATCGTCAAAGCCATATACTTCCAGTTCGTCCACACTGTTGGTAAGTCCCTTTACTACGCCTCGCATGGTGGCATTTAATGCCTGGCAGTCACCGCCGCTTGTAAGCAAACCGATCCTTTTGATCATAATTCCTACCCTCCATTTCTGTGTTTTCACACGGTCTTAAAATCTTAATTATTATATACCAAAATATTTTTTCGCACAACAAGAAATAGTTGAAATCTCCCAAAAGCCTTGACAAATCCGTCAAAACTACATATAATAAATTCCGCGCAGCCGGGGAGATAGCGGTGCCCTGTACCTGCAATCCGCTACAGCAGGGGTGATGCCAATCTGAGGCTTGTGATCTGTGGAGCTGCCCTTTATAAGTGGCGTTGACGTCTGGGTCTTACGCAACAGGAATCTATGAACCGTGTCAGGACAGGAATGTAGCAGCACTAAGTAGAAGCTTCTGTGTGCCGTGAGGGCGCCTGGGCCGAGTTAACTGTAAAGGTAACGTCTGTGGATGCATTCCGAGGTGCGGCGCGCAAAAATAAATATACCACATATTCTTTTATTATTATAACAATTTCATATTTTAATTCATTTTCTGACGCGCCAGTATTTTCAGGCGCTTTTTTTCTTCCCTGAGATCTGCAAAAAAAGCAGACAGCATATGAGAGCACTCTTCTTCCAAAACGCCCCTTGTCACCTTTACTTTATGATTAAACCCATCCATTTCAAGAAGATTTAATACCGATCCTGCACATCCGGCCTTAGGATTCATACTGCCGATCACCACCTCATCAATTCGTGACTGAACCAGAGCCCCCGCACACATTTGGCATGGTTCCAGGGTCACATACATGGTGCACCCTTCCAGTCTCCAGTCCCCCTGCTTTTTGCTTGCCTTTTTTATTGCATTCAATTCTGCATGGGAAAGGGTATTCTTATCCGTATTTCTCCGATTATAACCCCTTGCAATGATCTTTCCTTCATATACAATCACGCAGCCAATGGGAACCTCCTTCAGTGCCAGTGCTTTTTTTGCCTGACGGATGGCTTCTTTCATATATTTTTCCTGTTCAGTCATTTATCTTTTCCTTTTCGATAATTCCCTGGTGTTTTTCCAGTAAGATTTTTAAATACTTTTCCAAAATAGGCACTGCCTGAAAAACCTGTGGCATATGCAATTTCTGTCACAGACAAATCGGTTTCTGTCAACAATTTTTCGGCCTGCCTGATCCGATAATCCTGCACATAGTCAAAGGGAGTTTTGTGGATACACTCCTGAAAGCAGCGGATACATTCCCGACTGCTTACAGATGCAGCCTCTGCTATTTCTTCCAGCAGGATCTTGTGATCGTAATTCTCATGAATATAAGACAGCATGTCCATGATCCTGGTCTGATTTTCTGAATACGGTCCTCTTTTTGACCCTTGAAACATATCCCTGGCTTCTTCCATCAACAGCAGCCAGATTTCACTAAGCAGATTCCTTGTTTGAAATTCCACATTCTCCATCGCCTGCATCCGCCCAAGCTTAATGAGCATTGCCAGCAATTCTCTCTGTCTTTTGATTTCTCCGGCAATCCCCAAAATCTCAAGATGACGATTCTGAAGAATAGGTGCTAAATATTTTGTTTCATAAATGCTTTTAAAATGTCCTGCAAGAAGCGTTGAATGAAACAAATGAGACTCCAGCACGCAGGCCTGGTCTCCGCCCCCATCTTCCATGGAACAAAGAACATTAGAATTTATGAAATAGGCCTGTCCTTTCTGGAATATATAAGATTTACCAGAAGTAAAAACCTTCACACAGCCAGCTTCCACATAATTCAATTCCAGTTCTTCATGCCAGTGCCAGGGGACCTTTGTCTTTTTTATATTCACATGATGGTAGGCGTATGGATATTCCTGTGTGATCCCCTGGATTGCCTCTTGCTGATTTTCTTTGATCCTAATTTTCATTTTACCTGCCTATTTTTACAAAGTCCCTGTTCAGCAGATATTCTTCCGTAAGGTGTTCTGCTATCACCGATAGCTATTTGGAATGTATTTTTAATATTACATCTGCTATTTTGTCTATATTTTTATATTTTATGACACTAATATTGTTTTTTTACTTTCTTATCTGAAATATAATTATATCAGAAAACAGCAGAAACTGTAAAGTGATTTCTGAAAGCAGGAAAAAGTCATTGCTGTTCACTCTGCGTACAGTAGCATAAAACCAACTGCATCCATACAATGACGCATTGACCGTATTACGTATTTTTAAGGAGGAAAACGGATGAAATACGATCTTTTCTACCAGTTAAAAGACTACGCACAACAGCCCCCGGAGCAGTTCAATGGACAGCCAGAGTCCAATGA
This sequence comes from Blautia sp. 1033sp1_1033st1_G9_1033SCRN_220408, assembly GCF_040929965.1. Lineage (NCBI taxonomy): Bacteria > Bacillati > Bacillota > Clostridia > Lachnospirales > Lachnospiraceae > Blautia > Blautia sp. 1033sp1_1033st1_G9_1033SCRN_220408. The sequence goes on from NZ_JBFKZO010000030.1 coordinate 16,220, forward strand.
CAGGCCTGCTTCATCATCTCCTGCTATCCAGGAGCATTTCACAGGGAGCACAGATCCTGTACCAGTACCCGCTCTTTCCGTTTTTTATTCCAGGTAAAGGCCATTCCTTAAACCAGGGGAATCCAAACATCTCTGCCATGAAACGCTCTTGCTGGTCATAGATGCCTGGCACCCCCAGTATGTACTGCCCGTCTGTCTGCCTGCACAACAAAATATATCCGAAATGACTGTATCCATGCTGCAAGAAACGATTATTACAATATACGCAGTTTTTTCTGCAAATCTGCCTTAAATCCCCTGGGCAAATCCTCCAGCATTGATCACAGTCCGGGAATAAAGCGGGGCTCTCCTCTGCTTCTTCCTGAATAGACTCTGCCTGAAGTTCTCTGCCTTTTGATTCTTTTCTTGCTTCCCCCTCTTGCTGCTGTTCATTTTCCTGCTTTTTATTTTTCTGTTGCTCGTTGTCTTGCTTTTTGTTTTTCTGCTGTTCGTTTTCCTGCTTTTCGTTTTTCTGCTGTTCATTTTCCTGCTTTTCGTTTTTCTGTTGTTCGTTGTCCTGCTTTTCTGATTCCTGTTTTCGTTCTGAAATTTCCGCCAAAACCCCTTCGTTCTGCCCTGTCTGTTCATTTTTTTCCAGTTTCTGAAAATGATCCGGCCGGATAGGCAGGTCATCCCACTGAGTTCCCATAAAAGCCCCTGTGTCTGTCTCCAGTATCATTCCACACAACTGGTCCAAACCGACCCCTGCATCTCCCATATTCCCTGCATCAGCCTTCAGCACATTAACAGCAGGATCCCTACTGATCTGAAGACTTCCCAACCAAATTCCAAGTATCAGTCCTTCCTTTCGGATAAATCCATAAATACTGCAGTGTTCCATCTGCTTCTCTTCATGCAGATGAATTTCCATGGTACATTTGCCTTCTCGCACTTCCAGCTTTATAAAGCCACAATTCTCTGCTTTTCTTCCATTTCTGTATTCATATACATATGCAATAAATCTTCTATACCCGTTCAAGTTATTGCCCCTTTTGATTCTCGCTTCATTAATATATATGAACCATCTCTGGAATCATGAAATTAATTTCATTTAATGCTTGACAAACCTTTCAGAAATTAATATAATATCACTTGCAGTTGACGAAGCGTGGCTCAGTTTGGTAGAGCGCTGCGTTCGGGACGCAGAGGCCGTGGGTTCGAATCCCGTCGCTTCGACTACTTATAGAAGCCTGAGAGCATTATGCTTTCAGGCTTTTTCATTTTATTTCAGACGCTTGATACAAAGGAGAATAACTATGGATACCATCACCGTCAGAAATGCTGTTCTTGAAGATGCTCCCCGCATTCTGGAAATCTATTCCTATTATGTAAAGCACACAGCCATCACCTTTGAATATGTAGTTCCAACCTTGAAAGAATTTCAGATCCGCATGAAAAACACTATGCAAAAATACCCATACCTGGTAATAGAACAAAGCGGCCAGGTACAGGGCTATGCTTACGCTGGCTCTTTTGTAGGAAGAGCTGCCTATGACTGGTCTTGCGAACTTTCCATCTATCTGGATCGCAATGCCAGAAACTGCGGCCTGGGACGCAGGATTTATGATGCTCTGGCAAACCGTTTAAAAAAAATGGGGATCCTGAATCTGTACGCATGCATTGGTTATCCCCAGACAGAAGATGAATATCTTAGCAAAAACAGTCAGCAGTTCCATGCCCATCTTGGCTTTCAGACTGTGGGGCTGTTCCATAACTGCGGTTACAAATTCGGTCGCTGGTATGACATGATCTGGATGGAAAAAATCATTGGAGAGCATAAAGCAGATCAGCCACCTGTTCAGTTTTTCAGGTAATCAAACGCAATTCTTGGTGTGCCATCATCTGTGTGGATGATCCCACATTCACGAAATCCATATTTCTGTAAGGCTCCCTGCATGGGCTTATTATTTTCGTGAGTATCGATCCTTATATAATCTATTATCTTTGTGCAAAAATCAAAGCAGGCCTTTGTCAGTCCGCGGGTGCTTCCATCAGAAGCTACACGATGGACTGCTCCGTAAGGCAGATCGCTGTGCCAGGTTCCCTGCCGGATTTCCTGATATGTAGGATCCTCCCCCAGGATAAAAGCAAACACACCGGCAATCCGCTCCTGCTTCACGCATACATAAAAATTCCCTTGTTCTATATCTTTCCGGATCAATTCTTCCGGCGGATAAGTCTGTCCCCACTGAGACGCATTCCCCTGCTTCTTCATAAAACTGCGGGCCAATTCATATATCCCCATGATCTGTTCCAGGTCTTTTATTTCTGCTTTTCTGATAATCATCTGCTTCCCCTCCCGGTGCCGTTCTCTTGTTGTCAGCTGCTGCCAAGCTGGCCTATCAGTTATGTCATCCCAGCCGTTACGCCTGTCTGTTCAGTTATGCCATCCCAGACGTTTTACGCTGGCATGTACGCTTCCTGTGATCCAGTCCACGTCATTTGTGATCCAATCCATGATCTCCAGCTGACGTTTCTCCCAGGCAATGGTTGCCTCCCGTGCTTCTGGTGTCTCTTCTGTTTCCATAGAAGTATCAATCTCATTATATCCGAAAATATATCCGCCTGCGCTCCAAATAGTAAAATTACTGTCTGGTCCTGGATCCACCTGATCTCCACGCTGCCGGATCAAAGCATCATGGCGTGCCTTATATTCCTCTGCGCAGCCATCCTTCAGTTTTGTCATAAAGACCCTGTGACGGATCATTTCTTTATTCTCTCTTACAACACCATAATTATAGTACATAAGCCGCATATCTTCCCCAGGCACAGACAACCAGGTAAATGTATCTTCCAGCTGACTGATCAGTTTTTCCTTTGTTGTCTGTGACTGCTGGTCCAATTCCTTATTCCGGTCTTTTTCATAATATCCAAAGATCAGATCCTCTGCATTCCAGATACTGAAATTTCGAATCCGAGCAGCATCCAGAAACGCTGTCAGCTCTGGCCAGATTCTCCCAAGCTTTCTCCTGTAATCATTCATTCTTCCTTCTTTTATCTGCATAGCAAATGCATGTCTTTCCATTTCTTTACCCCCAATTCTATATCGCTTAATTCTTTACCAGTGTTTTTATCATAGCACATTCCGTTTTTCTTTTATATGTTTTTATAATCTTTTCGCAACCCTTTTTCGCAGCCACCATATGGATACCTCAGTCTTACAGACATAACATTAACAGATCATGTAACGTACATTGGAATGTACGCCTTTTACAAGCGCAACAGCCCTAGATCTCTCACCTTACAGGAATACACTGCTGCTATTGGTGATTACGCTTTTGCCTATTGTACCGGCCTGACCAGGAGTATTTATGTAACTGTCCAGAGCCAGCCTGTAAGAACCACTAAGATCACTATAGTGGTTCAGTTGTCATCCTAGGTACATCAAAAGTTAAGTTTCTGCTATATTGACGCAGAATGGTTTCTTCATATGCAAGGCGTAGCGGTGGCTACGGCGACCGACGCCAACGCAGCAGATGAAAAATCAAACAAGTCAATATGGTAGTTACTTAATATTCGATGTACTAGTACAGTGAATATTATTTTTCGCCAACTAACGGATTCCATGTTATTACTCACCAATCATTAGAGGAAAAGCCCTCACAGCTTAGATAGCTCTTTTTCACAAAGATATTAATTATCTTATTATCGTTAAATATATGTCTTTATTATCTTATCAAAATATTAAATATATCATATAATGTCATAAAGTGTTGAAAAAGGAGTTTGTTTATGATAAATGAAGAGACTTTTGCCTCAAGATTAACATCCTTACGAGAACAGAAAAAAGTGTCTGCCAGAGAAATGAGCCTGGATTTGGGGCAAAATGGCAGTTATATCAACCGAATTGAAAACCGAAAAGCCTTCCCTTCCATGCAGTGTTTTTTCTATATATGCGACTATTTACAGATATCTCCTGCTGCTTTTTTTGATGATACCACCAAAGTCCCACATGCACTGGATGCACTTACTGAACTGCTAAAAACCCTGTCTGTAGAACAGCTTGAGCTAATCGCCCAGATTGCCCGGGAATTTTCCGCAAAATAAAACATCCATCCAAAAAAAGATACCGAAAACAAAACTCTTTTCTTGTCCTCAGTATCTTCTTTCAAATGTCTTTTATTTACTGGTCTTTTATTTACTGATCCTTTATTTACTGATCTTTTCTCATTTTAATCTATTATTCAAACTCCACAGTTCCTGTCGGCTTCGGTGTAAAATCGTAAAGCACACGATTGATACCAGCAACCTCATGTGTAATACGATCTGTAATATGGACCATCAATTCATGGGGAATCTCAGCAACAGTTGCTGTCATAACATCGGTAGTGCATACTGCACGAACGATACAGCACCACTCAAAAGAACGCTTTCCGTCTTTGATTCCGGTAGATCTGAATTCCGGAACAACCGTGAAATATTGCCAGATTTTCCCTTCCAGTCCATTCTTTTCAAATTCTTCACGAAGAATTGCGTCGGATTCGCGTACTGCTTCCAAACGATCACGGGTAATAGCGCCCGGACAGCGAACACCAAGTCCCGGTCCCGGGAACGGCTGACGATAAACCATACCATGAGGAAGACCAAGCTGGTCACCAACAACACGGACCTCATCTTTAAAAAGGATTCTAACAGGCTCTACAAGTTCAAAATCCATATCTTCCGGAAGCCCGCCGGCATTATGATGTGCCTTAATACCTTCTTCAGACTCAAGAATATCCGGCCAGATCGTACCCTGCGCCAGGAATTCAATCCCTTCAAGCTTTCTTGCTTCTTCAGCAAAAACTTCAATGAATTCTCCGCCAATAATCTTTCTCTTTGTCTCAGGATCTTCTACTCCTGCCAGTTTATCAAGAAAACGATCCGTAGCGTCCACATAAACAAGATTTGCATTCATCTGATTGCGGAACACTTCAACCACCTGCTCTGGCTCACCCTTACGAAGCAGGCCATGGTTAACATGGACACATACTAACTGCTGGCCAATTGCTTTGATCAGAAGTGCTGCAACAACAGATGAATCCACTCCACCAGAAAGTGCAAGAAGAACCTTCTTATCTCCCACCTGCTCTTTGATCAATTTAACCTGTTCTTCAATAAATATCTGTGCCAGCTCCGGTGTTGTAATTCTTTCCATATCAGCCGGTCGTCTGATTTCAGTAACGTTCATTGGAAATTCCTCCTCATCCATTAGGTTTTTTTCAATGCCGATTGATTGTCACTTAATTATAAATGACAGGAAAATATTTGACAACCTTTATTTAATATCTATTCTAAAGCATCTTGCTTCATGTACATCCCGCCTTTCTGCTTGCTCACGGTCATAATCTTTGATATCCATAATGACGAAACATTCTCAGTCATTCTTGGTCAGCTATGGCTTCCACATCCATGCTCGCCACATGTATGTCCTTCCCCGTGGCTGTGCTCATGGTGAGAACACTTAACATCTGGATTATAATCCAGTGTTTCATTAATAAAAGCTTCTACTGCTTCATCCGCATCTCCGGAAACTCCTCCAAAAAGCTTAATACCGGCTGCCGCTAATGCTGTCTGTGCGCCACCTCCGATTCCTCCACAAATCAGAACATCTGCATTTAATGCATTAAGGACTCCCGCCAATGCACCGTGTCCACTTCCATTCGTATCTACTACTTCTGAATATACGACTTTTCCTTCCTCTACATCGTAAATCTTAAATGTCTCTGTGTGTCCAAAGTGCTGAAAAATCTTTCCATTTTCATATGTTACTGCTATTCTCATTATACCTTCTCCTTTTTCCGCTGCATATTTTTGATGAATCTCCTGCTTGTAACATCCTCCAAGTCCACAGTTACTGCTCTGACCATCACAGATTCTGAAATCTCCACCTTCTATTCTGAGTGGATGTCCATCAATGAGTGCATCTGCTATTTTCTTCCTGGCAATCTCGTAAATTCGTTGAACAGTTGTTCTTGCGACTTGCATAGATGCTGCGCACTGCTCCTGACTATAACCATTCTTATCCAAAAGCCGAATTGTCTCGTACTCATCTACCGTCAGAACAATAGGTTTTTTTATCTCCGTATCATCTACCGGAAGAAATTCTAAAACATTGGGGAAATGGCAGACTTTTCTGCATTTTACTGGTCTCGGCATAAACTGCTCCCTTCTTTCTTTTCTTATATATTATCTTCATAAAGAGCATATGTCAATAATGTTTTTTGGCATATGTCAATTATCCGATTGACTCATTTCAACGAAACAAGTATACTATGTTCATAAAGGAGCTACATATTATGAATTTTGAAAATTACTTTCCAATATGGAATAAATTAACTACAACGCAGAAAAACCTAATTTCAGATAGTTTAATCACACAGCATGTAAAAAAAGGAACGATCATTCACAACGGAAACCTGGATTGCACTGGATTATTACTGGTTAAATCCGGACAGCTTCGAACTTACTTACTTTCAGATGAAGGACGGGAGATTACCCTTTACCGTCTATTCGATATGGATATGTGTCTCTTATCCGCCTCATGTATCATACAGTCCATTCAATTTGAAGTAACCATTGAAGCAGAAAAAGATACTGATCTTTGGATCATCCCTGCTGAGATCTATAAGAGTATCATGCAGGAATCTGCTCCCGTCGCAAACTATACCAATGAATTAATGGCTACCCGTTTTTCTGATGTCATGTGGTTGATTGAACAAATCATGTGGAAGAGTTTGGATAAACGTGTTGCTTCATTTCTTTTGGAAGAAACCTCTATCGAAGGAACAAATGAACTGAAAATCACTCACGAAACCATTGCCAGCCATCTTGGTTCACACAGGGAAGTTATCACTCGAATGCTTCGATATTTTCAAAGCGAAGGTCTCGTCAAACTCTCCCGTGGCAAAATCACCATCCTTGATTCGAAAAACCTGGAAATACTCAGAAAATCATAATAGTATTTTTTAATAATCCATACCACATGCATATGACCTTTCGATCAGCGCACGGTCATTGACCACTGCATCGTAGAAACGGAATCCGCCGGAGAAGTTGTATGTTTCATGTCCATTTCCTTCCAGAATACGGCTCGCAATATAACTGCGCAGCCCACTCTGGCATATCAGATAAACAGGCTTTTCCTTCTCAACTTCATTGATACGTTCCCTCAGTTCATCTACAGGAATGTTTTTAAATCCATTAATATGTCCCCTGTTAAATTCACCTATAGTTCTCACATCCAGCAACACAGCACTTTTATCTTTAAAGATTCTATCCATATCTTCCAAATGCCATTGTTTTAAGGTACCTTTTGCTATATTATCTATCATAAATCCAGCCATATTTACAGGATCCTTGGCAGAGGAATACGGCGGTGCATATGCCAGATCCAGATCTTTCAACTGGAGTGCATTCAGCCCTGCATGGATCGCTGTTGCCAGCACATCAATACGTTTATCAACGCCTTCATATCCAATAATCTGAGCACCAAGCAAGCGATAAGTCTCCTTTTCAAAAACAACTTTCATGGTCATGACTTTTCCGCCAGGATAGTAACCGGCATGACTCATAGGAGAAAGAATTACTGTATCTACCTTTAATCCTGACTTTTTGGCATTGGTTTCATTGACGCCTGTAGTAGCTGCTGTCATATCAAATACTTTGATAACAGAGCTTCCCTGACTGCCCAGGTAACGACTATCACCGCCACAAATGTTATCAGCGATAATCCTACCCTGTTTATTGGCTGGACCAGCCAAAGAAATCAGCGCATTATCACCCGTAACATAATGTTTTACCTGAACTGCATCACCTGCAGCATAAATATCCGGTACAGAAGTTTCCATTCTGTCATTCACTACAATACTTCCCTTGATACCAAGTTCCAGACCAGCCTCTTTTGCTAACGCTGTGTCTGGTGTAACTCCGATCGCCAGTACTACCATATCAGCATGAAGGGAGGGATTATCTTTCAATAGAATCTCCACTCCGTTGTCTTTTTCTTTAAATCCTTCTACTGTATAGCCCAGTACCAGTTTTATCCCATGCTTTCTCATTTCATTATGGATCATGGATGCCATATCTGGATCAAAAGGATTCATCAGCTGCTTAGGCCGCTGGACAATCGTAACATCCATGCCAAGCTCCCTCAAATTTTCTGCCAACTCTAAGCCAATAAAGCCACCACCAGCCAATACAGCAGATTTGGGATGATTCTTATTAATATATTCCTTGATTCGTAAAGTATCTTCTACTGTACGAAGTGTAAAAAGTTTATTAATGCCTACTCCAGGAAGCTTTGGCTGTGTTGGCTTAGCGCCTGGAGAAAGGATAAGTTTATCATAATTTTCTTCAAATGTTACACCATTCTTTAAATCTTTCACTAAAACAGTTTTACGATCCGGATATATGGAGATAACTTCATGATGAATTTTCATATTAATACGGAAGCGTTTAAAAAAACTCTCTGGTGTCTGTAATGTAAGTTCTTCCGGATCTGTGATCACGTCTCCAATATAGTATGGAAGACCACAATTCGCATAGGAAATGTATCCTGATCTTTCAAATACAGTAATTTCTGCATGTTCATCCAGTCTGCGTATTCTTGCTGCGGCTGTAGCTCCTCCGGCTACACCACCTACTATTATTACCTTCATATTATTTTCCACCTTTCCTGAATAAGCAGCAATGCCACCTATATTATCTCCTTGTCTTTCTCTTTTATGAATTTATTATAATCCAAAATTCATATATTTTCTGTGATATCATCACGTTCTGTACTGGCTGATACAAAATCAGGGATTCTTTTTTAAAGCGCAAATAAAAATATGTGGAATAATAGCAAGCAAGCAGTCTTCTTGTATAACTTTATATTGTGTGCGGATTCATTATTCTATCTCCCACTGAACAGCGATCGCTCTAACCGGAGAACCATCACATCCAACTAGTTTCATTGGTAAGGCAATAACATACGGATTTTCAAAATCAATTTTATCAAAAAAAGCCCAGTTTTCTCCTATCATTAATCTATTTTCTGAAAACAAATCATGTACCGGAAATTCTGTTCCACCTGTTTGATCAGCATTAATAGTATCAATACCGATAAAACGAATACCTTTATCTACTAAAAACTTCGCAACTTCTCCATTTACATATGGATGATGGAAAAACTCTTCTGTCCCACGTTTTTTATACCAGTTTGTATTGAATAATACAACTTTACCCTCTGTTATGTCATTTTTATATGGTTCAATATCTTCCATTGTAATTGCTTCATCTGCTTTCTTTTCAGTAACATGTACAACCACTGCGTCTCCTAAAAAGAAATCCAGTTCCATATTATCAATAGTTTCTCCAGTATTTGAAAAATGATATGGTGCATCAACATGTGTTCCAGTTTGCGTTCCCATTACTAATGTTGATAAGTTATATCCTTCTTTTTCTAAAGTTGTTGCAACTGTTACAGATGGTTCCGGATCTCCCGGATAAATTGGTGTATCAGCTGTAAACTCCCATGATAAATCAACTATTTTTTTTATTTTTTTCATTTGTATATCCCTTTATTTATCATTATATGCTTTTATAATTAAGTTCAAATAATCTTCCTTTGTGATTTTTCTTGCGTTGTCAGCAGACAAAACATTATTTGCTGATCGTTCAGCTATAGTTTCAAAATTCTCTTCTGTAATACCTTTTATATCTCTAATTGTAGGTATATTTAATTTTCTATTCAATGCTTTAACATATTCTACGGTTTTTAATGCATATTCTTCATCTGTCATACCATCTTCTCTTTTGAGTCCCATCGCACAAGCAATATCTACAAAGCGCTCTGGACAAGCTGGAATATTATATTCCATGACATAAGGTAAGAACAAAGAGTTGGCAACTCCATGAGGTGTGTCAAACCAAGCTCCTACCGTTTCCGCAAATGCATGTACAGCTCCAACATTTGATGAAATAAATGACATGCCGCCAATTGTACTTGCGATCATCATATTTCTTCTTGCATTTCTGTCACTTCCATCATTATATGCTTTTTCCAGATTTTCAGAAATCATAGAAATACCTTTAAGTGCTAAAGCATCTGTAATAGGCTGATGCACTTGTACTGTATACGCTTCTATACAATGTGTTAATGCATCAACTCCGCATGATGCTGTCAAAGATTTTGGTAAACCTAATGTAATTTCAGGATCACAAATTGCCAGTGTAGGAATCATGTGAACAGGGTCTCCTACTGTCATTTTATACTGTCTTTTTGTATCTGTAATAACTGCACACCATGTAACTTCAGCTCCTGTTCCAGAAGTAGTAGGAATACAAATGAGTGGCAATATCTTCTTCTCTAATTCTGTGTCTCCCCATTCTATTGTAGTTTTTCCATTTGTTACAACAGCGCCAACAGCTTTTGCTTGATCCATAGCTGAGCCCCCGCCAAGAGCTATTAATGCATCTACGTGGTTTTCTTTTGCAAATGCAGCCATTTCATCACAGTCTTCAGCTCTTGGATTCGGTTTTACATTTGTCAATAAATAATTCACAACATTTTCTTTGTCAAGGCTATCCTTCAGGACTTTATAGTGCTCAGAGGATGCTAAAAAAGAGTCTGTAATTACAAGAACTTTTTTAAAGCCTAAATGATTACACTCTTCGCCTACTGTTTTTAACACTCCGTATCCCTCAACTATACGCGTGGCATGAAAAAAATTATTTGTATCTAACATGGTTGGTCTCCTTTTTTCTTTTGTTATTTTTCATTATATGGTATATACTTACTATATACTCAAGCCTTTTTTGTAATTTATTATTTATAAAACATTCATATAGGAGCGAACAAATCAGCAACATGTACAGAATACTATTAATCCCTAGCGAATTATCAAACATTTCAGGACTTTCAAAACAAACTTTATTGTTTTATAAAAAAAAGATCTTTATCTTAGAGTTTAAAAATGAAAAAAGTATCGTTTTTATAGCTTAGAACAAATAGATATTATAGTTACTATACAGACATTACAAACAATTAGTTTATCTTTAACAGAAATTCAAAATATTCAAGAATGCCTCGGCATTCTTGCTGCGAGGTGCGCGTCATGCAATTGCATGACATACTTCTCCTGCGCACCT
>NZ_JBFKZO010000031.1:0-24289 GCF_040929965.1 Blautia sp. 1033sp1_1033st1_G9_1033SCRN_220408
CAATAGCAAAACCCTGCAAAAGCAGGGCTTTGTCTACAGTCTGAGAGGCCGGAATAATCCGACCTCTTTCGCGTATTTTTCGAGTTTTTTTTGCGAGTTTTTTCGAGTGCCCACTCGCAAACTATACTATTTCTCTTCCAGAATACCATCTAGGTACCTGTCCAGTTCATCCAGGGTACAGCCAGACTTTCCTGCAGCTCGGTCTGCTTCCACCTGTTGGAGTTCTGCCTGCAACTCTCTCATTTTTCTATCTTTCTGATTTTCTTTTTCCATACTTTTTATTTCCTCGATCTTTCAGCGCGCTTCCGGAACAGCTCCTCGCCACGTTCCCACTCCTCATCTGTAATATGGGGTCTGGGTGTTGTACTCTCTGGAGCATCGGATTCCATTATGTCCAGTATTTTTTTTACTGATTCTGGATCGCTTACAATTATCGGTCTGTCAAATGTGCTCGTTGGCATATTCTCCCTTCTATGGTTTGTGTGATATTATCCATACTATTCTATGAATACAATAAAGACATAGAGTTTTTTTATTACTTTTTGAACATTTTTGTTATCGCAACAGCTATCAAAGCAGTCGTTGCAGATGCAGCACCCGTCATGATAATAGAGGCAAACAATACCCCGAACGTATACCCTTCAAATATTGTATAGAATATCCAATAACCAACACCCGCACAGACTATAGAAGTTAAAACGGTTCTTAACCAGACAGTCTTAAACGAGAACTCTTCGTTTTTTACCGAAATAACTATACTGATAATATGAGAGAGTACTAGAAGGAATAGGTAAAAAAGTTGAGAAAAGAACTGTTCCCTATCTTCTGTATCTAAAAGCTGCTCGAAAAAGGTAGGCCATGCTGCAATCACCAATCCGACTATCACGAATAAAACAAGCAAAGCAAGTCCTACGCCTAAAGCTGTCCCTAAACAACCAGAAGAACTCTCTCCAACGCCAAATCCACCATTAGCGTTGTCATCGATTTGATTTACAATCCTTCCAGCACCCAATCCATCATTAGCATTATCATTGATTTTTCCTTCGATTCTGTAAACGTAATATCCTCCACCAGATCTGTAAATATAGTTACCATCGATTCTATAAATATAATTACCATCAAAATCATATATATAATTACCATCCATTTTATAAGCGTAATATCCGCCACCAGATCTGTAAATATAATTACCATTGATTTCATAAACACAATATCCGCCACCAGATCTGTAAATATAATTACCATCAATTCTATAAACATAATCTCCATTAGCATCATATATTCTTGCTTTCATTCTAATCTCCATTCCGTCACCTTCGGATAGCGGCACAAATAGTAGTAAAAATACTTTTATTTAGAGCGTAATTATTATATCACAGGTTAGACCTGTAAAATGTATAATTTTACTTATATTTTTTATTTTTTTCGACAGCCTGTTTATTGCTCCCATTCCACTGTACAAAACAGCCGATTCCGTCTCCTGCTTCTCCTTGTTAAAAATACGTGGATAACAAGTGTATTCGCGATCTCCATGCAGTATACCCCTGGGAGTGTGCTATTCAAGTATTCCTGCACCAGACGCTCTGACAATTTCTGTCTGTCCCAAACAGGCCACTGGTTCAGCACAATATCGATGTCCTCCGTCACTTCCCGAATTGCGCCCTCCCCGTTTTCTGCCCGATACGTGCTAACTACCTCCATGCTCCCAGCATTGGCAGTGGCTGCCATCCAAGTCCCAACAATTAGTGCTGCCATAATCATTTTTTCTCTCATTCATATATCCTCTCTTTCATCCTTTTAAATAAATACGGACTGACGGACAAAAAATGACAGCGTTTTACAAAAAAAATCTGTTATCGATCATATTTTTTACAATCAACAACAGATTTCCCCACTAATGTCAGTATTTATATGGACTTGCAATTTTTTTCTTTTCTGGCTTCACAATGCCATTTTTCGCTTCTTCTCTCGTAGCAAACAGGCGGTGTCGTTTAACCTGGATGCCGCCTCCAGTATCTGGGAATTTTACTAAAAATATGCCGCCAGAACACCGGATAATCTTTACTTCCCGGATAATTCGGTTAGATTCCACGATATATGCCGTATCTCCAACTCTCATCCTGATTATACCTCCTGTCAAGATTTCGAATATGTGTTCTATTATTATAACATGTTCCTGAAATTATTCCAACAAAAAACGGACCTCGTAATGAGATCCGTCAGACTGTAGACAAAACCCTGCAAAAGCAGGGCTTTGTCTACAGTCTGACGCCCCGGAATCTCCGGGGCGTTTCAGCTGACAGTGATGGTTTTCGATTTCTTAAATAGGGCTGATTTTGTATAAGCAATCATGGTTAATATGTTCTGCGCTTCTGCCAGCTTTACTCCCCTCCTGCGCTTTTCTATTTTCTATTTTTAATATGTCATATTTTTTCAGTACCGGCTGATTCTTATAAGAAATCTTATCCAAAAGAAAAGGCCGGAATTCTCCGGCTTTTTTCTTATAATAATCTTGACGCTTCCATAGCAAGTTTACTTCTGGTGCATTCCTCGTTTTCCAGAGTTACTAATGCCGATAAAACGCTATCTTTAAATTTGTCTGCCGCATAGGAAAGCCCATTGTTGTATTTATCCAAAAACCGGTTGTCAATCTGATCCGGGTCACCGGCAATAACAACCTTTGTTCCTTCCCCTGGACGTGTAAGAATCCCTTTGATCTGGTTGATCGTACAGTTCTGGGCTTCATCTACAAAGAGAAATGTATTTGCCAGGGAACGTCCACGCATAAAGGAAAGCGATTCTGCCCGGATAATATCTTCCAAAAACAGATTTTCTACATAAGACGGAAGCTCGATACCTTCCTTTGCTTTTTCCTCATCCGGGATATGGTCCGCGAGAAGCTCCAGGTTATCCAGGCAAGGGCGGATCAAAGGATTCATCTTTTCTGCTTCTGTGCCAGGCAGGGCACCGATATCGCGGTCAAACTCCACATTAGCCCTGGTATAAATGATCCTGCTGTAGATATCTTCCCGAACCGTCTTCTGCATTGCTGCGGCCAGAGTCAAAAATGTTTTTCCTGTACCTGCACAGCTTTTTACGATAACAAGCGGAACCTCCTCTACTGGGGCAAGCAGGGCATCCAAAAGCATTCTTTGTCCAACATTCCGAGGGGTAACTCCATAAGGTTTCAGTTCATCACGGTTAAGTGATATGATCTTTCCTTCACGGTATTTTCCAGCTTCTACGCTTCCATCCGGATGGATAAACTGGATAAATTCGTTTTCATATAAAGGTTTATCCTGCGGGATATATTTTTTATATTCGTCCTTTTCAAGAAAATTATGTGTGACATGGAGGTTTTCCAGCACCTTCTCGTTTGAATCAAGGTTGATCTTTCTTCTTCCAGTATACTTCAGATCATCATCGGAAAGCCTGTCTTTTCGATAATTTTCAGAAGTAAGACCAAGTCCTTCTGCGATAAGCTGCATAGCTGTATCATTTGTGACAAGAATGACCTTTACATTATTTCCCATATTGATCTGTACGGTCAGGGCCGTCATAATAATCTCAATATCTGCAGTGACACCATCAAAATAAAAGCTATGAGTTTCTTTTATTCCTTTTTCTGCTTTTTCAATACGGATGATTCCACATTTTTCCGTAGGTACACCGTGCCAGAGATCCGCCCCGTCTTTTTTCAGGTCTTTCAGAATACGGAAAGTTTCCCTTGCATTGTACCCAATCTCTCCAACCATTGTTTTTTTCTTGTCCAATTCCTCAATGACTTTCAGTGGAATAATGATATTCCGATCCTCAAACGCCAGGATTGACTTTGGATCCAGTAAAAGAATATTTGTATCAAGAACATATATCTTATTCAAATTAGATTCCTCCTTGTTTTGTTCTACTTTTAATATGTCATTTTTGGAAAATTAAGGCAAAAAAAGACACACCCGAAGGTTGTGCCTTGTAATATGAGTTATAATTTTTCCAGATATCCATAAATTCAGCGCAGGGTACCCCGGCCATTTACCTGAAATGCCCAGGGCGGAATGCGCCCGCCTTTCGTTTTTATGCAGGCCGGTAAGATATCCAGCCAGTGTTATAGTTTCTTGTCAGGATGCTGCACTTTTTCAGTGATGCGGATTTCCTGCCGTTGGATGCAGGACTGGTAAACTCCACATTCACAGATTTGGTGCGCCCACCCTTTTTATTCTTCCTGTAACTGGTATGTGTCCCGTGGACTGTCATGCGCTCCCCGTTATATAAGACAACGCTTCCAGGCCGGAGCTTGTTCCCATCCCTGCGGATGGAAACACGGCCTTTGGAAAGCTTATGTCCCCGGTACTTACGGAGGTTCTCGCTGTCCTTTTTGTGGTTCCGGCTTATCCGTCCGCAGGGCAGCTCGTTCCCCTTCTTTTCCTCTCCGTCACGGATATCCAGATACACAGCATCGTAAAACTTCTGCAGGATCCGGTCGTGGCGTCTGGTCTTTTTCCAGTAGCTGGTGTCCGTCCGCTTCATCGGATGGAACCGTCCCATGGAGTAAGCGTCATTCACATGGCTTTTGGAAAGCCCGAGCTTCTGGCGCTTCCGTTTTGTGGTCACTTCGTAGGCAATGGTAACCTTTACTCCGGATGCGGCTTCCTTTAATTCCTCCAGCATGGACCAACGTATCGTGGTCATGTAGGACGCATCCTTTAGAGACGGGAATTCCGGTTTCCTCCCGTACAGGATGCCGTACTTCCCGTGGTTCGCAGGGGTATGGCACTGCTCACAGGCAGTGGCAAGGTTCGCCGGGCGGTTGGTCCGGTCCCCCTTCCAGTAGCCCACATGGTGGACATGGAGCTTTACCCGTCCTTTATGGTACGTCTGCAGAACTGGCAGGTGTGGTTATCCCGCAGGAACACGGCGGCACGCAGGGTATCGGTGCCGTACTGCTCCCCTTTCTGGTAATCCGTCCCTTCCGGGAGGGGCTTCCCGGAAATGACCGCCTTTAATACCTGGGAATCAAATTTCCCCATTTCAAAAACGGCATGGGTAACCGGGACCACCCTGCAGAACTCCCGGAACAGCCGAACCTGGATTTCCAATTTATGCCGGATGCTTGGTGCGAACCATTTTTTATGTCCGCCCGCCGGGTTCTTCGCCCGGTTGTCAAACCGCGGTTTCCGGTACCTTTTACAGTTCCGGCGTGTCCGGCGGTTCTCTTTCCGGTCATTGTGGTGTTCCGGTTCCATGGCCGGGAGATCCCGCTGCTCACTTAATAATTCCTTCGCCTCCGTACACACGCTGATCCCTACGTGCTGGGAACCGGTGTCAGACTTATACTCTATTTCCTGTACCTCCCCGTCTTCCCGCTCCAGAAGCTGGATGGTGAAATACGGGCGGTACCGGTATATCACGGCACGGCCTTTTTTTAAAAGCTTCCGTGCCCGGCAGGCACTGGTCGGCATCAATGGCTTTCCAGTGCGGGTTATTACAGCTACCATAAAAAATCCTTTCTGGCTTACGCCTTTCCGTCCGGCATCCGCATACGGATATGCGGCGGCAGCCCTTACCTCTGCCTGTGCCCTGCGATTTCTTTCGTTAGAAGTGTTTTCCATCCCTGATGTTACAGCCGGGTTTGACGGCAGGCACACTTCCCCTTACCCATACGGGGATGTTTAATACCTGCCCGCAGAGCCCGGGACGTAAAAAAAATCCCGGGGTGCCTGTATATTCCGGCGTAACGTAGCCGTTACCCTGCAGTATCCTGACAAGGACTTACAGAGCCGGCTTGAGGTAATCAACCAGGCCTGCTGTACTACTGACAACTAATTGTCTTTCATACTCACAAGCCCCGGCCATTCCGTCAGGATATGACCGTGGGTAATTGACCCAGATGTAATTCCGGATTGTATTCGTAGACCAGTCTTTTGTTATTTGAAGTTCCCAATCATAGACCATATAAGCCTCCTCATTAATAATGAATTTTATTGATTTTCTTCATGATAAATTTGCATTTTTCAATCTGGCTCAGACAATATTCTTTTGAATCTTTCTTAAATCCAGCATCAAAAGCAGCTGTCTTTCCATATTCTGTAGAGACATCATCCAGGTCTTTTAAAATCCCAAGATAATACTTTTCCGTATCTTTACACTTTGCTGTCGCGATACCTTTGGCAGTTTTAGGATCATTTTCAATCAGATCGAAGAAAGAATTGGAACGCTCTTTCTTATAAATCCCGAAGTTATCCAGACCGTCACGGTCCATGTAACAGTCTTTTGGAAGATCTTCATCCTTGTCCTCTGAAAGGTTGATATAAAACCTTACATACTTGATGGAAGGGGAATTTAATCCAATGAAAGAAAGATCTTTTACAGAAAGTACCGGATATTTTCTTTTTTCCGGCTTATCATATTCTGGAAGTGTACGTCCAAGGATCGTTGTCCATAAAAATTCCAATGCCGGGACAAACTCCAGGTTTTCGTTCATCATGACCATGTCAATGGCACTTGCTTTCCTTCCACAAGCAAAGCAGTAAACATATCCACGGTCTGTTAAAGTACAGTTTCCTAGATGTCGGTCATTGTGCCCAGGAAACGGACACAGCATCTTTTTACGGATTACCCTTATATTGTAATAAGATAAGACCTGTTCCATTTCAGAATAACCGATCTGACGTTTCATCTCATTAAGAGCATCTAACTTGTTCAAGAAAACACATCCTTCCTATCTTGCAAACGTAGCTGCAAGTTCTTTTGCATATTCTTCCGTAAGCGGTTTCTCAAGAGAAATTTCGTATGTACTGTGATACCAGATAGAGCATTTATCTCCCGGATTCAGAACTTCTATTGGGTCCATACTTACAGAAAGGTGACAGGAATGTTTTTTCAGTGCCTTTTTATAGGAATCCATATTTTCCGCATCATCAACGAGAAACATACAGCCATCATATTCCTCATAAATATATGAAGGATATGCTTTTCGTGAAAACCTTTCGGCAACATAACTACTGCTGATGTAAAGATGTCCATCATCATAGCAGATTCCTGTTGGAGTCCAGACTCTATAACCTTTTCGATCCATCTCAACTTTTAAAACATAGGGAAGAGAATCATAGAAAACCCGTTCGAATTCCTTACGGGTTATGACTCCGAGGCCTTTTCGAACTTTTCCTGTTGCTATTAATATGTCATTCCAGCAATCCTCCAATTTTTTTCGTAATCTCTCTGTAATATTTTTAATTTTTTCTGAAACTTTTCACGTTTCTTATATGAAGTAAGGGCTTCATTAAAAGCATCTCTTACCTCTTTCGGAACATTTCTTGCCACTTTCTGTTTTTCAGAGCTGGTAAAAATTTCTCCGTTTTCATCAATATAACGTCCGTTTCCAATGCTTACAGCCAGATAAGACTGATTATTTTTCTGAATCCTTACGATTGCCATAATAATTTCCTCCTATTTGTTTTTGAACTCTAAGTCATTTTCTCTGATCTTATGCAAGCCTTTCTCATGGTTTCGGCACCATACATCCACTCCTCCGAGAGAACCTTTAGAGATAATGTATTCTGCTCTTGTATCCAATTCTGTTGGATCATCTTTTTCTACCTGAGGCAGGGACAAGCCCTTGTATATAGCAACAAGGGCCGGTCCGTAAGATGCTTTTGCAGAGATCATCCCTGCCGTATAAACATTCCGGAGGTGATCATTTTCGATATATTCCGGATTTTGTAAACCAGAAGGGATTTTGGATGTAATGTACAATATCTTTGCAATCCACATGATTTCCTCATTTCTGCCATTTGGCGATCAAACGGTGTCCATAACCCGGATATCCTCAGGGTCATAACCCAGTTTTTCCGCAACCTTTTCCCGAAGATTTTCAGAGTCAAGTTTTTCTACGTTATAGAATCCCATCAGAGTTCCACAAGCATAGATTTTCTTGATATCTTCTCCATGGATACGCTCACAGTTATCATCCAGATCAACGTTGCCGCTGAAATATTCACAGTAGCCTTCTTCGCTTCCACAGTCAGTCATACAGCTGTAACAATCGTTACAAGTCGCTCTTGGAAGTTCTTCGTCTTCGGAATCCTCATCCTCATCCGCATGATCTTCAAGATACTCATCATAAGCTAGTTCCACGCAGCGGTACTCGGTTTCGCCTTTACCCATACTGTAGCGGTCATAAGCCCATTCTGCATATCCCTGTGATTCATCTTCCGGAACGTCAAAATCATTTTCCAGGGTACTTTTCATCCAGTTCGTGACAAATTCCGTATTCGCATCAGAAAGCTCCTGAGCTGTTAATTCATATTTCTTTCCATCTCTTACGATAAACATAAAAATTTCTCCTTATGACAATCATTCGATTACTTCGTGACATTTACCCATATCAACAGTAATTTCATCCCATTTTTCCTGTGAATACCAGAAGGCGCAGCACAGGCATCCAGGATGTGTATCTGGATATTTGCTTCTGAATTTCTCAAAGGCTTCTTCCTCATTTACTGCCTTAACAATCAGATAACCTCGATAATATGGAAAAATCGGATCTGAACCAAAAGTAAAATAAAAGTTTTTCATGCGAAATCCCCCTAAATCTTAGCCACAATATGCAATATGATGCTCATTGAAAAGTTTTCTGATATCGATATCAAATTCTGAAATCTCATCCTCTGCAATAAGAGGCTCATCAGAAAATTCCAGTAACAGAGTGGAATTATGTCCATCATACTGGCAGGCAAACCAGCCAGATTTGTGTTCTCCATTTATTTCAATATCATCGAAATAATCCATTTCCAGTTCGTCGCTGCTACTAATATATACTTGAGCATCATCCATGTCTTTTACCAGTTTTTGTATTCTCTGCTCTTTGGCAACCTGTTCGGCGAGGCAATATTTAGAATAGAACTGGAAAAGATATTCATCCGGCATCTGATCTGAAATTTCATCCAGCAATTTCTCAATAGAATCTTTTTCCAGATTTTTATCAAGTTCCGTGCCAATGAAATCTTCCAGGGCCTCTGTCCCGTTCATGAAAAGTTCCCGTTTCAGGATCTTCCATTTCTCGTTTGAGAAATGAAGGTCTTCCTCTGTAGCCAGCTGTTCGTCGAAATTAACGGTATATTGTGCCACATCAGAAGTATCTTTTTCGAATCCATAAGGACGCAGGAACCTGTTCGGAACCGCTGAGAAGAAATCTCCCCAGTTGAAATTTTTGCAATTATGCTGATATTCCAAAAGTCCGGTATCTGTATTGATAAAGGCAGCAGCCGCTTCCTTAAT
Source organism: Blautia sp. 1033sp1_1033st1_G9_1033SCRN_220408 (assembly GCF_040929965.1). Lineage (NCBI taxonomy): Bacteria > Bacillati > Bacillota > Clostridia > Lachnospirales > Lachnospiraceae > Blautia > Blautia sp. 1033sp1_1033st1_G9_1033SCRN_220408. The sequence goes on from NZ_JBFKZO010000031.1 coordinate 9,274, forward strand.
CTTTTCAACCAGATCAATAGACTCGTCATATACAGTGAATACAAAAACGGATATACAGCAATCTAATCCATCCTGTGAAGTTGCAGTAATAATTTCTTTTCTCATAAAAAGTTCCTCCTAAAAAATAAACCTTCTGGAATTACAGACGGTTAGAAACGTATTCTTTGATTACACACCATTTTGCGCCTTCGCATGTCTTTGTACGCATCAGAACGCTGTGATTTTCCTCCTTAGTTTTGGCTTCATAATATTTAGCCGCTTCCTGTAAGTCTGAAGTTTCTGAAACAGAACAGGAAGAATCAAAGGAGTTGTGGAGTACCTCTATACGGTATCTCGGATATCCGTCTTCTTCAACCTGCTCGATGTCATAGCTTATATCCAGGCTGGGAAAAGCCTTATAAAGCCCTTCCGCAACCTGATCCTGTGCTTTCTGATAAGCACTATCCGGATCAGCAGCCATAATGGATATCGTACCCTTACATTTCTGGTCATTGATGGAAACCTCAAAGAGATATTCCGCCAACGGACGGTCATCTTCAAGGAGCCCCCAGTTAACCAGGGTCTCATTCAGCTTCTGTCTCATATGGTCGTAATCGTTACCATAGATATTGGCATCTCCATTTGGATTAAAGATATTAATGTTCTTTTCGCAAAGAAAATCTTCAAAAACATCAATCACCTGTCCTAACAGCTCGCTTCTATCCTCTTTATTTACCAGATTCTTCATATAAATTTCCTCCCTTAATTTCTTCCCAGTAATTCTGTGATGCTTCTGGAATACTGCTCATCCATCCAGTGCCAGATATCTTCGATAGCTGTTCCTTTTGGAAAGATAAACCAGTTCGTATCCAGAGCATTCCCATCCATGAGAGGCAGTGCCTTCATACATTTCCAGAGATCCTTGATGATATCATCTGTGGACATATAGCTCTTAACCATCTCACCTTTAGCGTTGAATATGACCGCATATACAGCCGCATTGTCTTTCGCAGGAATAAGTTTCATAAGAGCCCACTGGATACAGTCATCAACAGACCGCCAGAAGGATTCTCCGGATGTTGTTGTAACAATCGCACCATCACCGACATGCTGATATCTGTGTACATATACATGGTACGTGTTGCTTCCAGAATATACAGGGTTGAACGCATGGTTCATTTTCTGGCCAAAAAATTTCATAAAATTTCCTCCTAAGATAATATTTTTCCTTTTTAATAAAAAATTTCTAACCCATATTCTTTTGACCTCCTATATTCAATAAAATTGATTTCACTATTAATATGTATTTCCAGAAATAGCGCAAGAAAAAAAGGCTGCCGAAACAGCCTTAAACAAATCATGAAGCACTTTAACTCACAGTCGGTATTTTAAAGAGTCTGACAAGTCGGCCTGATACCGACAGTGCTTAACCTCGTGTCAACGGGGATACCGATTACTCTCCGCACACCGCTGTCGTTAAGTTTCTTCTGCAATTCCTCCCGCTACCTACGCTTCGCTTAGAGGTAGGGGATTCCCTGCTTTTCTGCAAATCGTCCTCCTTTCCAAAAACGATTACATAACCAATATGTAACATTTTTAGAAATACGGACGATTTTTATAAGAAAAGTTATCCTTGGTAAAAAATACCTGACACGTAATAACCACCTTTCTGACAGTCACCGCCAAGGGAATCCAGGTACTGATCTCCATTCTTGCTTTCCGAAACATAGATACTGGACTGTTTTTTGAAAAAGCCGTTTTTAATGGCAATCTCATCATAGTCATTTGCCAGTATCAACTCAGCACCAAGAAGGTCGGCCTTTTTCTTAGCCAGCTCATACAAGTTGCGGTAGATCATGGAAGCTTTTGGACCTGAAAATCCATTTTTATAACATTTTTCCAGGAATACTACCAGTTTTTCATCAGAATCCTCTTCAGCACTTCTTGCAACATCTGCAAACTGTAAAGCCGAAACCTCTTTCTTTTTCTTATCAGAATATTTTGTCAGACGCATAATTGCCCGGCCGATGATCATTCCATTTTCAGACACATAAATGATTTTTTTGTTTGCATCAAACGTAGAAAGAAGGCATTCATTATATGCCCCATCTTTATAATGCATGCAGGTACGCGCCGGTTTTACTCCAATATTCATGCAGCTTGCGAAATCTGAATATTCTGCTGTTTTAATCTTGCCATCCATCAGTTCCAGATTCTGTCTCCAGGATTCTTCCTGTTCAGCGGATACCGGATAAGAGATTTCTTTCTGGAAATCCATATATTTCACTTCATCCAGCAGGCCATAAACCGCAGCCTTTGCAATGAGTAGAACATTTTCTGCCTGTTTTTCATTGCCAGACTGATTATTTTTATAATAATCATGTGTAATAGAGGCATTTCCTTCCAGACAGAATTTTCGGAAATTATCCATATGTTCTTCCGGCACCTCAATGTTTTCCAACAACCATTTACTGTCTGTATCCAGGTGGATAAATTCTTTTTTGAACTCATCCAGTCCCAACTTGAACAGTTCAGGTTTCTGGTTTCGGATGATCATCATAACATCAAAGCCCGTTTTGGCAGCATCTGCAAGAGCTGTGATCCTTGGATCTTTCTTTTCCAGTACCATAAGCTGGAACATCGCTTCTTTAGAATCGTCTGTAATATTCCTTCTACGGCAATACTCTTCAAAAGATTCTTCAGAAAGAGCTGCTGATGCGGATTCATAAAGATCGCATGATAAAGCAATATCGATCCCATGGAACAGCTGTCTGATACGGCGGAGTTTTTCATCCACGCGTAGATCCGGATTAAGACCCACGTAAACGCCACGGATCCAATCTTTCTGTTTGCAGAGGGTGATAATCTCCTGGAAGGTATAAGTTCCATTCAGATAACGGTAATTCATGGTATTTTTCGTATACAGATATCCAACCTCATCATTCTTTTTCAACAAAGTCCGCATATCTTTTTCCTGCAGTGTATTCATATTGCAAAGGTCACGGAATCTGGGATCAAAGATCACTGATGAATATGGAATCTGAAGGAACAGGTCCAGATTTTCTTCCATAAGACGGAGGAATGATTTTTTCCGTTCTCTTATCATTTCTATGACAAAATTAAGATAGCAGTCATCTTCCGCTTTTTCCTTTATCTGTTCTACAAGTCCGGTATACCTGTTTCCCGTACACACTGCAAGGAAGCATGCGTTTGTAATAACAGAATTTTCAAGTTCCTTTTCTGTCAACGTCTGAATGTTTTTTAAATATCCAGATAAGCTTTTCAGGTCAAATTTTACGTAAGTTGCCTTACGGAAATAACGCTGAAGAATAAAATCACGTTCATCATCCGATGATACCTTTAAGGAAATTGCTTTCACTGTTTTGGAAACAGTTTCCGCTATGGAAGAATAATCTTTAATAGCAGGAAGATAAACCTCATCTGCATAATTTCCTGCACATTTATAGATATCAATTGCGCCAGCGCAGTTCAGGATATCAATAAACGTGCTGATCCTGTCAGCTTCTTTATCGCGATCAAAGTCACCAGGTATTTCGTCCAGGATATAAAACTGCTTCAGGGAATCTTCAAAACTGCTGTCTTTTTTTGTCCACGTGCACTCACTTATCACAGCGTCAACCAGCTTTTTAGAAGGTATGATCTTTTCAAGCAGGCTTCGGTGTCCTGTTGACTCCAGGTCGTAACAAAGTCGGACAAGTTTTCCGATGATTTTACCATTACTTCCCATAGCATAAGTATGAATGATTCCTTTAGAAAAGATATAATTCAGACAGGAAACTAATGTCTCCGGAACATAATCCAGGTTTTCATTTAAGAAACCATAAATCAGCGCAATTTCCTCAGATGTCAGAGATTCCCTATCCTGTGTCTGAAGGAGATTGATCGTTTTGACCATTCTTATATCGTTCAGAACGCAGGTAGAAATGAGTTTAACATCGTTTCCAATATATATATAATCATAGCCAACAACTTCCTTATTAATAACTCTCATCTGGAGTTTTTTCAGATTATGGATAGCCGCTGGTTTGGAAATTGTTTTTTTAAGGGAGTTTATTGCAATTCCCTTTTTTCCTGCAAGGTCTAAAAGTTCCAGATCCGTTACTGCCTCACTTAAATATTTATTCATTTATTTTTCCTCCTCTAGTAATTCGATATACTCAATAAGAGTATCCTTTGTCAAATAATCGTTTTCATAACATTCAACAAAGAATTTCCAGATCTTGCTGAGAGTTTTCTTATCTGCAAGATAATGCTTTTCTTTCTCCTCATCCGTTTTTGAAAGATCCTCTTCCGGGTAAAAAAGTTCCAGGAACACATCCAATGCGGCCAGTGTTTCCTTTTTGCTCCAGCACACGTATGAAGGAAGAGCTCCTGCATAAACTTTAAGGCTTTCTGTTAATGAAAGTCCTTTCATTTGTGCAAACAGAGAATCCTTTTCTTTTTTCACAGCTTCACTGAAAGCATCTTTTTCCTCTTTTTCTTCCAGTTCTTTCTTCTGCTTCTGGATCTTTTCATATTCTTCTTCAGAGAGAAAATCCCGGTCCAGAGAGTCTTTATAGCAAAACGATGCCCGGTCTTGCAGGATCTGATACCACTGTTGTGCGGTTTCTTCTCCAATAATATCCCTTGGTTCTTTGTGGGCGATAAAGCCTGCCATAAGAAAGTCCAGCTTACAGATTTCCGGGATGCGGGTACACATTTCACACGCCAGGCCAAGGAGAAGTTCCTTTTCTTCATCCGAAAACGCATCAAAATGCATTTCAAGATCTTTCCATGTGTACGCAATGTGGATCACCCAATTATTTTCTGCAAATTTTTCAAGAAATTTAGCTTCATCATCTGTGAATACCCAGTTTCTGCTCTCACAGAAATCCTGTAAAAACTCAAGCTGGAATTCATGTTCCATATTTTCCAGATATTTGGCACAAGCCCCTCTATTTTCCTGATAAAAAGCATTCAGGTCAAGAAAAGACGACTCAAATAAAGAATCCAGGCCCTTTCTTGAAAAATATCCAGGATGCTGATAAATGAAAGTATGCACATCTGTTTGGAATATTTCTTTTATAATATCTGCTTTTTCTGAGACAACGTTCTGTTCCATGCATTCACTGAGAATTTCAGCATAAAGCTGAAGATTTCTGGATGCTTTGCTTTCATAATATGGGATTTTTGACGGGTACAGATAAGAAACTAGTCCTTTCACCCACTCCAGATCATCCGTAGAAAGAACCGAAAGTTTATGGTTTTTGCATAAATGCTTCCATAAATGTATCCGGTTTACCCTGTTGTATCCATCACAACGAAGACCCTCCATGCTGATCGGCATGGTCAGAAAATCAAACAGGAGATATGAATTCTGAACATTTGGAATTTCCCCACTGAAGGAGTCAAGTAAGAATTCTCTTGGCATGGTTTCGCCATCAATCTTCTGCGGCATCCTTTCAGTCAAAAATCTTCTGATATCATCAGGAAACGGAATCTCTTTATCCTGAAGGAATAACGCCTGAAACCATTTTCTTTTCAGTCTCCACCATTTTATAGGAGAAGATGAAGCCACTGGTTTTAAGCTTGACAGATGCCAAATCCCAAAGTTAAGGTCCAGGATATCCATATCTGAAAATCCCATTTTTTTCAGAACTTTCTCATATTTCTTTTTTAGAGGTTCATCATAAAGATATTGAAATGCCAGGATCTTTTCACCAAGTTCCTTTCCATAGAATTCCAGTAAATCCTTGTCTTTATACTGGAAACTACTGCAGATATCATTCATGGAAAGAATAACATCGATGAAAAGCTCCTTATTTCCAATCACATCAAATCTTGGTAATTTTGGAATGCAGTTTTCCAAAATCCCTTCTGCGATTGCGTTTTTTGCATTACCTTCCGTAGTATCCATGTAACGGGACCTGCCTGACATAAGTTCAATGAGGAAACTGAACGATTCTTCCAGGGGAATTTCCTTTGAAAGATCAATAACAGATGTGATCTCATCTTCTGACAGAACAGGCTTATTTTCATTTTTGCTAAATGAAAGTACCTGGAACAGCAGCATGATACTTTTCTCTTTTAGGGCTTTTTCTCGGGCACGAACAAGGAAATCTTCCAGCTGGGTCCCTACAAAAGTAGCAGCATTCTCATAGTCCTTAACTATCCGCAAACCAGCCATAACAGAGATGTAATCAGAAACGGAAGTATATCCTTTTTCTTCCATTCTTTCCAGTAATACTCCAGGATAACGGAATTCATTTTTGATTTCCATGTAGTCCCGATAATTGCATTCCTTACCGGATGTAACTTTTGCCAGTCCGATTATTCCTTCATAAAGTTTTGTTAATTCTTGCTTCATTTTGTTTTCCTCCATTTATCTAAAATTTTAGTTTCATCTTTAATATGTATTTCTGAAAAAATTGCAATAAAAAAGGCCGCCGAAGCGACCATAATGAATCATGAATTATTGTTTGAGGTAGCAAGTAGTTGAGTATACGCTATTAGCGTATCATTTGCCATAAAATTATGTTCATAACACTCAACTAAAAATTTTAAAATTTTACATAAAGTTCTTTTATCTGCTGAAAGTCTTTTTCTAGGATAAAAACGGGTTTCAAAAATTCTCAATGCTTCATATGCTTCTTCGGGATAATAAGAAACAGAAGGCAATGACTCAGCATAGATTTTTAGACTTTCGTCTACAGAAAGGCTATCCATTTTTATGAGCAAAGACATCCTTATCTTTTTTAGAGATTCAGACACTTCATTCTGTTTCATTTCTGTCAAAAAATTAAACATAAGATCTGAATTTTGAGAATTAATGATGTTTCCGCTAAAAGATTTCAACAGAAATTCCTGTGGAGTAGTTTCTCCATCGATTTTATGAGGCATTTTTTCATCAAGCAGTCTTCTGATGTCATCAGGAAATGAAATTTCTTTTTCCTGAAGAAATAATGCCTGAAACCATTTTCTTTTCAACCTCCACCATTTTATCGGAGATGAAATAAATAAAAAACTCTGAGTTCGCGATAAATACCAAATCCCTAAATTAAGGTTTAAGATATCCATGTTTGAAAATCCCATTTTCACGAGAGTCTTCTCATATGTTTTTTTTATGGGTTCCTCGTAGACATCGTTAAATGCAAAGATTTTCTTCCCAAGGTCTTCGCCATACAGATTTCGTATTTTGTTTTCATCATAAAACAAATTACGGCAAATGCGGCTCATTGAAACAATAGCATTAATAAATACCTCTTTTTTTTCAATTACATCTAACTTTGGAAGTACAGACATCCTGTATTCGAGGATTGTTTTTGATAAAATTAATTTCAGATCATCAGGTTGTGCATCCATATAACAAGAATTTTCATTCATTAGTTCTTCAAGAAACTCAAATGATTCTTCTAGCGGAACTTTTTTCGACAAACCAATGACAATTGATATTTCATCATCAGATAATTCCTTAACAGTTTTATCATTTGTAAACGAGAGTGTCTGGAATAGTAACATAATACTCTTTTCTTTTAAGGATTTTTTTCGGGCCCTATTAAGAAACTCTTCCAGTTGATTTCCTACAAAAGTTAAATCGTTTTCATATTTACGAACGATTCTTAACCCTGCCATAACTGATATATAATCAAAAACAGAAGTATATCCATACTTTTCCATTTTATCCAGTAGTTCTCCCGGATAGTGAAAATCGTTTTTGATCTCCATATAATCTTGATGATCACATTCTTCGCCGGCAGTTACTTTTGCGAGTCCGATTATGCCTTCATACAGTTTTGTAAATTTCATTTTTTTCCTCCCTTTTTCTGTATTTTTATTTGCCATGATTAATATGTGTTTTCAGAAAAAGTTCAGTAAAAAAAGGCCGCCGAAGCGACCTTGTGATTTTTAATTAAATGGAAGTTCTTCTTCAATTCCGTCCGGAATATTCATGAACCCTTCTCCAAAAATTGGATCCTGATGGTATCCGGGACCAGATGTTCCGGTACTGTTACTGTGTCTGGTATTCGGAGTAAATCCTCCGTTCTGTGCTCCAGTAGAAGGTGTCAGAGCAGGTGCAGGCGGCATTGGTCCAGGTGCAGACGGAACTGACTGATTCTGATAAGCCCTTGGATCACTGTAGGTTCCAGACTGTCCATTTCCCTGCTGGTTTGTATTTCTCTGTGCAGAATTTCCATAATTACCCTGATTCCGGTAATTCTGCTGTCCATTATAAGCAGGGGTGCTGGAATATCCCTGAGAAGCATTTCTTCTCTCGCAAAAATCATGCTCGTCAACAACAACATCTGTTGTATACACTTTGTTACCATCACGGTTTGTGTAACTTCCAGTCTGGATATGGCCACGGATAGTGATCTTTGTGCCCTGTTTCAGATATTTTTCTGCAAATTCAGCTCTTCCTTGAAAAGCTACGCAGGAAATAAAATCTGTTCCCTGCTCCCCATCCTGCCTTTTTGGGCGGTCTACTGCAAGTGTATATCTTGCTACGGCAAATGGATTTGCTCCCTGAGTATAGCGGATGTCTGGGTCTCTGGTAAGTCTTCCTTGTAAAATTGTTACGTTCATACTTAGTTCTCCTTTTCTCATCTACTTGGGTTATTTGCTGTGTAACACTTATACAATGAATTGTATATTAATAATATGTCATTTTTCAGAAAAGATAGCTGATTTTTATAAGTCATTTTTCAGAAAAGATAGCTGATTTTTATAAGAAATTTTTCCCAAAAGTCATTCTGCTTTCTGCGCGATATATGCGCATACTTTTTCCCTTAACGCAGCATGTGCCAGCTGTCTTTCAGAAAGATTTTCTGCGATATCCTCTTCATCCTTGAAAGCATTCCACTCTATCAGTTCATCTTTTAATGCTTTTATATCAGCTCCGGTAACTGTGATTCCTTCCTTCTGTGCCACATAAAGGATAAGAAGGTTTGTTTTAGAATTCGTTGACTGCTCATAAGCGATAGTCTTTCCTTCGGCTTCATATTGGTTAACCAGTTCCACTGGTTCCACGCCCTTTTCTTCAGCCTCTTTGCGGATTGTTTCAATGTCAATATCGCCTTCTTTTTCCTGTTCTGGAACTCCTTTAAATTCGAAGGTATCTGCCACCTGCCCAAGGGTTTCTTCAAAGATTGTAAGGCTGTTTTCTATTTCTTTTTCTTTTTGAAGTACCTGCTTGATATAAGCTTCATATTCAGAAACGGTTTTATATTTTCCGCCTGTCAGTTTATTTATAACATCATCTGTTATATCAGGAAGTGTCCGCACAGATTTGACCGTCACTGTATATTCAGCTTCTTTCCCAGCAGCATCAGAAAACTTCGAATCATCTGGCATAGTGACTTTAAAAGTAATCTTCTCCCCAATGTTCTTTCCTATGATCTGAGCTTCAACTTCCTTGCAATAATCTCCGCTTCCAATCCTGATATTTATATCTGTTCCTGTACTGTTTTGAAAAGTTTTACCGTCCACTGTTCCTGTAAAGTCCATATTCACAAGGTCAAACTGCTCTACCGTTCCCTCTTTTTTCTCATTCCACATAGCATGTGTCTTTAGACGGTTTTCAATATCATTCTGTATATCCTCATTTGTAACAGCTTCCGGTTCTGTTTTTACTACTGTAACATTTGAATAGTCACCAACTGAGACATAGTCTTCTGCATTATAACCAAAATCAAAATTTTCGTCATCTGCTGTTTTCGTGGTAAATTGAACAGTACCATTTCTAGAAATAATCATTTTTGCATCTGATTGATCTATAGATGCTGTATCCATAACTGCTTTTGTTTCCTTTGAACTTTCTTTTTCACAGCCTCTCCAAAAACATCCAACAATCATTATGGAACAAAGTATTATTATTGTCTTTTTCATTAACTACCTCTTTCTAAAAAGCGTTCGGAGACCCGTGACTTCAGTCGTGGGAGGAGGACGCTATTTCCAGTATAAGGACTGGATTATGAAACAAACACCAGTCCCGTGTTTTGTGTTACAATCTTACATTCTTTTGTAGGAAAGTCCTTACTTCCCATTCCGACTGCCTGAAGGTAAGCTCCTTTACAGTGCTGTCCCCTCATGACGTGCCGTACTCCTTTATACAGGAATACCGCACCCGGCATCATCCGGTCTGGATTGTTGTATCTTCTCCTGCTCTTTGTTACTTTGAGCCCGCTCTGCATACGGTCTGCTGTCTGCTTCCCGTATGCGTCTACCTGTTTGTGGTACCAGTCCTCCAGGGAGTCCGTTTCCTGTCCGATGCGTTTCTTCCGGTTCTTTGCGACCGTTTTACCGTCCAGCTTATAGACCCTTTCAGCCTGGGCCTTTATCAGGCTCTGGTCCTGCCGGCGGAACTGCCGGATGAGATGGACTTCTGTAAAATCGGGTACCCTTTCCGGTATCCAGTTTAATGCCAAGGCTCCGATACACCAGGCATCCACTTCGTGGAGCTGGTCTTTCTTTGTCTTGTGGTAACCGATGGAACAGCGTACTAGGGAAGTCTCCCTGCCGGTACAGTAATGGACGTGTTCCTTTCCGAACTCCGCCTCCAGCTTCTGGCAGATGAACGGGATAGCCTGGTTCAGGACGTTCAAAGCCCCGTACTTCTTATCCAGTCCTTCTTTCTTATCCTTCAGCCATTTTGCGAACTTCACATCCTTATGTACCCGGTCATGACAGGCAGTACATAACCCTGCGATGTTTTCTCGAGGGTGTTGGAACCATTTCTTGACCGTGGGACGATATGGTGGTACTGGGTGATCTCATGTTTGCACATGAGACACTTTCCATCCTGCAAGTCGTAAACGGCTGCATCCCGGTCATCGTATCCATTCAGAGGACCGTTCTGGAAGTCCACACCGCTTACGGATGGGTCTTCCAGCTGCATAAACTTATCTGCCTTATACAGCGGCAGCTTCCGCATCTCCATGCCTGCTTTGATCATCGTCCCGTACTTCTTCGCCAGCCTCTGCCTTGCCTTTCGCTCCCCGTTCCGGGAAGCCCGGCGGCACTGGCGGCGCTTCTCTATCAGCTTTGCGATCTCCTTATTCCTGGTCTCCACGACTGCGGATAACAGGAGGTTTCCTTTCAGGTCAAGGACTGCAAGACCGATATTGGTACGTCCCGGATCCTCTGCCAGGGTCACCGGCTGGAGGACGGGATCATTGTCATAAAGTAACTGTATCGTAAAAGGGACATGTTCGGCTATGCGTGCTTTTCCGGTATCCAGAAGCTTCTGGACATGTATCCTTCTTGTAGTAGGCATCTGCGGTTTCCCGTCCATGACTAAAACGTAAATATATTCCGGCATCCGATGCCTCCTTTCGTTAAGTGTCATGCAGTATCACGGGGAATACGGTACTCCCCGCATCGGTAGTAAGCCTGTGCATGACGGTATAACAGTCTTCCAAGACTTGGTGACCGGTAACTGCATAGAAAAGCCTCCTTTCTGAATGATCTTTCATACTTAATATGTCAGATAGAAAGGAGGCTGGCTGATTTTTATATATGGAAGGTAACGCGCTGAAAGAAAATGCAATATCAGAATACTGGGGTTCAAACCGGGACGATGGGTTTCCCATAGTCAGGTTTGAACCCGCCTCAAAAGCCTTATTCTCTGCGGTTTTTTCTATGGCGTAATGCGTAACTTGTTTATCAGTTACGCATATTGAATGGTTTGGTGGTTCAATAACGGATGAGTTTTCAAATCTGTATAAAACACCAAATTGATAACAACGAGTTCCTTTTTCCTGCCGATAAGCAGAAAAGTCCATCCTGGAGGATCCATCCTGTCGTTTGCACTGACGCTTAGAGGCGAGGGATGAATCCGCTCCAGGATAAAATTTTATAATTCAAAAAAAGACACATTAGGTATATGATTTAAGTCTTCACAAGCAAAGTCTTGTGATATATAATTTAACAAGTGAACATTTCTTATAAAAACCGTTCTCCTTTCTAAAAATATTGCATATTAGTGATGTAATCGCTTTAGAAAGGAAGACGGTTTGTAAAAAGCAAGAAATCCCCTGCCTCTAAACGAAGCGTAGGTAGTGGGTTGAAACAAGAAAAAAGTTCTAATAAAAGAAAGGAGAATGTGCTTTGTGCCCCGGACAATTAAGAAAAGACCAGGGGACCCGCGCTTACATTATGAATACATTCGGCGAAACTTTGACAAAAATAAGAAAAGCACAAGAAATGACACAAGCAACATTAGCTAAAAAAATGACAGAATGTGGATTTTCCACATCAGCGAATATGGTAAGCAAATGGGAAATAAATTATGCTGTACCCAGTGTATTGCAATTTTTTACACTGTGTAAAATTTTGAAAATAGATGACATTAATGCTGCCTTTGATGTGACCGCAAATTCAGATAATCCGTATTCCACATTAAATGAAAAAGGACGAGCAAGAGTCAAAGAATATATTCAACTATTAAGTAAAGATAAACAGTTTTCTTCAGTTATTGACAACTGACTGTTCTGCATGGCTGAAGCCGGCAACAAATTTGATTATTCCGTCAATTACCCACCCCTATGCATTACGCAGAGGTGGTGGGTAACAGGAAAAGGAATATATTGGAATGTTCAGAAGCAAAACGCCATTTGCCCCATAGGATCAGAAGCATCTATAACATATAGTGAGGAAGATTTATTAATTTTTCCTACACACTCCATGAGTTCAGTCATCTGCTGCTCAATATCTTTCTTTGGTACAAACGCATTAACGGAATATCGAGACATATGAATAGTTGCTTCAGAATAATAATCAGAAAAAGCTTCATAAAGATGATGATTTCTTTTGAGATATTGAAGTGCTTTCTGATATTTCGTCTTGACTTTCCCAACTGATATGTTAAGGCAGTTTGCAATTTCTACATTTGTATGATTTTCGCAATGCATAACTATAATCTCTCGGTATTCTTCTGGCAGTTCTGAAACTGCCTTATAAAGACTCTCATCTCTTTCTTTTTGTGAATATAGTGCTTCAGGAGAAGTTTCATATTCACAAGCTCTGTCACTTCCTTCATCAGCATCCAAATACTTGAATTTAGTTCTTTCGATATAATCTAATTCCCGCTTAATAATTTCAGGCTTCAAATCTGTCATAATTGATATTTTTTCAATCGATGGTTCAAATCCCTCACTTTTGATATCGTTAATAGCCTGATTAATCTTTCTTTGGATATTGTTATAGTGAACCGTAGAACATTTATGGAAGTTCAACTGGCTGGAAATTTCGTGACGTACAAAATTTGTACAATATGTATTAAATTTGTACTCGGTTTTATAATTACGCATAGCCTTCAAAAGCCCAATGCATCCACATTGAAAAAGCTCGTCTCCGTATTTTGTAGCATAAGAAGGATAATAGTTATGGATGATTTTACGGACATACATGCCATATCCTTCAACAATAAGCTCTTTAGATTTTTTTATCCAAAACTCATCTTCACTATTATACATTTTCATTATTATATCCATGGGAAATGGAACTAATTTAGTTTTCATTGCATTTCTGAATGTATCAAGAATATCTTTACATTTATCCTGAGTCAATTCGTTGTAAGTATCGAGTTCTTTTTTCATGGCTTTTACGTCTTCTTGCACATTTTCAGATTTAATATATTTTTTTATAAGGGCCGCAACTTTTTCGGAATATTTCTTAATTTCGTTCTGTGCGTATAAACGAAGATCTACATCATTAGTTCTCATAAGCATGATAAGATTAAAAAGTCTTGTATTTTCCATATTCATTTCCTCCCTCTATATACTCTTTTAATATGTAATTATTTTACATCTTTATGTAATATAAGGCAATGCAAATTGTAATAATTTCAAAAATTTGGCATTTAGCACAAAAAACAAAACTTAATATCATCTTAAATGTGAATATTTTGTGTAATTTGCTAACATGTCATATCATTCTAATTTTTTGTAGCTGATTATCATGGCCACGGATCATACCCTCGTCTCTAAGCTTTAGCGTAGGCGGTGGGTATGTTCACTATAAGATAATGTTATTCATATTTTCTCATCTCTATTATGTTCGTATTTTTTGCTATTGTTCTTCCTAAAACACATATTAAAAAGAAAAAGGAGAAATGATCATGCCAAGAACTATCTTAAAGGGATATCTGGTCGAGGAAACCACAAACCTTGCTGATATTGAAATGATCTTATACGAAATGAGGGATATTGTTGAGAAAAGAGCTTCCATTGCCTATGCAGACCTGGTACGCTGGCAGGTAGAACGGATTGTTGATGAAATTGCCATAAACCAGTTCAAGAGACCAGAAGACTCTTCCATTTTGGATATCGCAGCAGGTGAAGTACGCCGCCGTATGATTTATTCGGATAAACGTATGCAGTGCACAGAGTTTAATATTTCTATTGGGATTCAAATCCTCGTTGGAAAATACGAAGGTAAACCAGCTATTTATTTTAAAGTTCTTTGTCCAAACGATATTTATTCCAAATTTCTGAAAAAGATCCCGGAACTGGTACCGCTTGATATCAATGAAGATGATCTGAAAGTAAAAAAAGGGGCTAAGAAAGAGTTTTGGGACAGCATCGAAGGAAAATATCAGACAGATATTCCTATTATCGCTTCCCTTCTCAATTACGATGCCATTTCCATCAACCCGGAGGAATTCAAATTCCGTTCTCCTTCCGAGCGCGCAGCGGATCTTGCAAAAGAGAAAATCCTGAACCAGCTGCTTTCTTCTTACGCCTGTGAGCAGGAAGTCGCCCCAAATAAACTGATGGAATATACGCTTCAGAGTATCAACCGTTTAAATTACAGTGATATTAAAGATTTACTGGAATGTGAAAAACAGAATCTGGAATCTTTCCTTCCTGAGATTGATTTGGAGTTGATCACAAAGATTGGAAGTCTTCCGTCTCAAAAAGAAGCACCGGATACTACAGAAGAAAATAAGGAAGATATTTCAGAATAAGAAAAAGGACAGCTTGATTGCTGTCCTTACAGACTGTAGACAAAGCCCTGCTTTTGCAGGGTTTTGCTATTA
>NZ_JBFKZO010000032.1:0-22616 GCF_040929965.1 Blautia sp. 1033sp1_1033st1_G9_1033SCRN_220408
TGCTCTTTCCACCATCCCTATTAACGGTTATAATGGAATATCATAGTGACTTACAACATTTATAGAAAGAGATTTACAATGACTACCTTACTTTGTCTTGGAGACAGTATCACAGATTGCGGACGGATTTTACAGACTCCGCCCCTGGGAAACGGTTATGTAAAACAATTATGGGATCAGTTATCCCCATTTTCCCCTGATCTTCAGATCATTAACAAAGGCATTGACGGATTTACCATTTCCCGGCTGCTGCAGAATACAGATTCTTACCTAGCGCTGAAGCCAGAGATTATTACCATTCTGATTGGGATTAATGACATTGGTCTAATGATGAACACCTGCCGTACATCCGCCTTGCAGGAACAGATGATGAATCGTTTTTCCAGAGATTATGACCAGCTGTTAGAGCAGCTGTATTCACCCCACCGGCAGATCATTCTTATGGAGCCATTTGTTTTTCCATGGCCTGCCCATTACCGTCTGTGGATTCCCTATGTCCGTCAAATGTCTTCCATGATCCAGGAAATAGCGCACACACGACGGCTTACTTACATTCTCCTGCAGGATGAACTGAACCAGGCGGCCCTGCGATACGGTATTGACCAGCTCACTACAGACGGCATACATCTGACCTGTACCGGTCATCACCTGATTGCATCAAAATTATGTGATACGCTGTATGACACAGCAGCGCAAAAACACAGGGATTAAAAAAAGATTGGAATGATATATTTATGAACACTAGCATAAAAAAAATCGAAGACATGTCTTTAAATGCATGGCCTTCCCACAAAATGGAACTTTATGACGGATGGATCCTCCGTTTTTCCTATTTTTATACACACCGAACCAACAGTGTGGAACAATTCGGCACTTCTACGTTATCCTGGAGGGAAAAAGTCTCTTTCTGTGAAAATGAGTACAGCCGTCTTGGCAGCCCGGCGATTTTTAAGATCAGTCCCCTGGTTTCCCCTGATTTTGATTATGTTCTTGAAAATCGCGGATATGAGATTCAGCATACCACAGACGTTATGGTAACAGACCTTTCTTCCACAGCAGACTTAAGTTATCCTTATAGCCAAGTAAATTTTACAGACGATATTCCAGATGTCTGGATTGAAAATCTTTTTGACTTGAAAGGAACTGCAAATCCTATCCACCGTGCAGTTGTTCCTTCCATGTATCACTCTATTGTAAAGGATACGATCTGTGCCTCCATCTGGGACAACGGAAAGATCATCGCTACCGGACTTGGCATTCTGGACCGGGATTACATTGGCATCTACGCCATTCATGTGAAAGAAGAATTTCGCCATAGGGGGTATGCCAGACAGATCTGTACCGGTCTTCTTGCCGAAGGACAGCAACGTGGAGCCAAGAATGCTTATCTTCAGGTTGTAAAAGATAATGATCCTGCCAGAGCATTGTATACATCCCTTGGTTTTCAATATATATATACTTATTGGTTCCGTGTCCAGCCAGTCACATCCAAATAAACAAAGTCGTTTTAGCGCATACAAAAAGCCGATACCTGATCGATCCAACAGTTTATACTGTGGAAAGGATCCTGTATCGGCATCTTATTTTGGGGAATCGTTATAGTTCAGCAGCCGAATAATTTCGGCATTTGTGTAGCTGTATTATTAAACGGTTTTCTTTTTCATTACTGCTTGAGCCACATCGCCTGCAACCATAGCTGTCAGCGGACTGAAATACAACAGGCAGGTAAGTACACAGTAAATCGGTATCATAATTGCAAACTGGATCAGTCTTCCCGGCATGATCGCATAGAAGTTATATCCTAACATGATTACCAATCCGGCAGTTGTAAGTACAAGAGAACTGAGAATCGCAGTCACAACAATAGACACACAGATCCCTACAGTCTTACCGGTTTTCTTTTTGTTTGCAATAAGAGGTCTTACCAGCGCTGGAAGCACGCCCCAGAGAATTGCAGCAACAGTAATAAATGGGTTCACAGCATATCCTTTCATAAAACATCCGATAATATCGGAAGCAAATCCACATACACCGCCTGCTACTGGTCCAAGCCATAATCCTGCCAGAATCGTACATACACTTCCTACTGAAATGCGATATGCTCCCAGGTCAATTACCAGAACTCTGGTAAGTACCAGATGCATGGCAACAAGAAGTGCCATAAATACCAATGTTTTTACGTTCCATGTTTGCTTTTTCTGCATAATAAAAACACCTCCATAATGTTTTTGATAATAGAGTAGTTACCATAAATAATAATCCCTCCACATTATGAGATGTTCTCATATGTAGCAACGGGTGCGGAAAATATATCGTAAGCAGCCTTTCGCATGCTTTTCGTTTCACGGCGACTCCCCAGCCAATGAACACTTAACGCATAAATTCCTACTTCGCTATTATTTATTTAATCGGATTATATCACAATATCTGGAAATTTCAATATGTTTTTGTTATAATATTAACGGATTTATTATTTTTTATAAGGATTTCATGTTCACAGCAATGGTCCACTGCTTCATTGGAGGGTTTCCATGAAAAAATTAATTTGTCTCTGTCTTTGCATATGCTGTACTGTTACTGCTGCAGGCTGCACTGCCGGAGATTTGGTTGAAAAATATATCTATCATCAGGATCCTGATACAGCTTCTGAAAATGTTTCTGACAAACCTCGGATTTATATGGACGAAGTCACCGGAATGCTTCAGGATTTTACAGGCAGTCAGCTGACATTAAAAACAGAAGAACAGACTTATACCTTTGATGTATCTCAGGCCACTCTGGAATGCTCTGACGGTATGATTTCCGGCGATGAGATCAGCGTGATCTATGAGGGACAGCTTTCTGATACAGGCAGCGATACCAGTACAGTAAAAGCCTTAAAGGTAGTAGATGAATTCCACAAAACAGAAGAACTGAAAGATCGGACTGCGCACTGTGCCATCGTCAGCCTTACCCCTAATACCATTACCATAAAAGCCAAAAACGGAAAGACAGCTACGTATCCTATCACAGGTACCCAGCAATATTACCAGAATGGCATTGCTGCCGGTAACTGGGTATATGTACATTTCAAGGGAAAATTCGGAAAATCCGGGGATGATGCTTCCAATGTACTTGATGCCAGCCATGTAAAAGTAGTCAGTATCTCTGACATAGATCCTATCCAGCTTCCGGATCCCACCCCTACCCCAGAACCATCTGCTGATCAGACAGAACCGGATCCATCCACTGTTCCCAAACAGTTCCGTGGTGTGATCCAGAGTATTTCCAATAATGTACTTCAGGTATTACCAAATACCTCCAGTACCAGCGTAGATCTGGATCTGTCCCAGCTGCCCTGTTATTTCCCAGGTGGAATCGCTCCTGGCTCAGGGGTTTCTGTTTATTACACAGGAGAAGATTTCTCTGGTGAATCCCTGGAAGGGATCTCAGTCAGTTCTGTATCCGGAGACAACCCGGATAACATGAGCCAGCATCAGATGAACTTTACTGTATCCGGCACAATCCTTGGTACAACTGCCAATACTGTTACCATCCAGACCGGAGACGGTGCGGTAGTCACCTGCCTGACTGAAAATGCTCAAAACACTTCCACTTCCGGCCTCGCTTTAGGTGCTGGCATCAACATTACCTTTGACCCTGCTCTTTCCAGAGAATCCAACATTTATACTTCTATAAAAATCCAGGACGCCTGATATCAGGCGTCCCTTTTAAATCTCTCACGGATCTCTTTCTCTCCCTTTGTAAGCCAGTCATCTATCTCCGCTACCTTCGCCAAAGTTCCAAGGATATCCAGAAATGCATGATATTCGTCCATAAGTCCCCATCCATGCGGAACCATATAAGCACCGCCATCACTTCCCAGTGCCACTTTCACGCCTGCCCGATAGGCCAGGCGCAGGTTTTCTTCTCCCTGTGCTGCAATCCTGGCAAGGATCTGGCTGTCATATCTGCCGCTACCCATAAGATTACGCACAGTAACAAGAGTAGGCACCCACACGGTATTGCTATCCGCCAGCATGGAAATCGTTTCTTCACTTATATAATTCCCATGCTCCACACTGTCTGCCCCGGCCTCAATGGCTGCTTGAACTCCGTAATCTCCATTTGTATGGCTCATCACTGCAAATCCCTCTTCATGGGCGATATGAACCATTTCTTTTACTTCTTCTTTATCCAGCGGCTGGCCGGTAATCTTCCCATGATCGTTAAAATCCAGAATCCCGGTAGTCATAATCTTAATAAAGTCCGCTCCCAGAGCCTTGGCATCCATCACCTTCTGATGATATTCTCTTAATGTATCAAATCCGCAGCCCACAATCCCACCATAGTGGCCATTCCTATGAATAGCAAATACCGGTGTCCTATAATCAATCCCGTATTCTCCTGACAATTCCTTCGCCCTTTTGGATACCATCCCTGCATCTCCACCATCACGGACAAACAAAATCCCCAGTTCCTGATACAGCCGAAATCGGCTCTGTATAACTTTATCCTTTACCCCATCCGCATGCAGATCCACTGCCCTGCGGTAATTCAGGCCATCCATAATCAGATGTGCATGACATTCTCCAAACATCTGTCCTCTCCTTACAGTTCCCTGAAAAACTCACGGATCTGATCCTCTCCTGCCTGGACAGAGCCTTGTACAAAGAATGGCTTGCCGCCGCCTCTGCCATTCAGGGCATTATTCATATCCTTTGTCAACTGGCGCAGATCCCCGGCCTTTTCTCCCATAGCATATTTACAGCTGCCATCTGCATTGGATGAAAAGACTGCACATCGGCCTCCACAGGTCTGCATCACTGCATCTGTCAGCTTTCTCAGACTATCAGCCTCCATATTCTGCTGGAACAGAAGTACATTGCCTTTACCTGCCCATTTATTTGCCTCTGCAGCAAACATCCCCTCTTCCAGAGACTGCACACGGCCTTTCAGAGAAAAATTCTCTTCCTGCAGCCGTTCTACTGCCTGTGCAGTCCGGTCACTTTTGGCAGACAAACGCATGGAAATCTGATGATTCTGGTCATCCACCTTATTCAGATAATCCAGTACACGGTGGCCGCAGATCATCTCCATACGCACTCCTTCCCGAAACTTCTCTACAGAAAGCAGCTTCACCATGCCAATCTCTCCTGTATATGCCACATGTGTGCCACAGCATGCACAAGTATCCACACCAGGGAAGCGTACGATCCTTACCTGTCCGTTAAGCTCCTTCTTGCTTCTGTAATCCAGTGTTTCCAGTGCATCTTTGTCCGGATAGAAAATCTCAACTGCAGCATTCTCCCAGATTTTTTGATTTACCTGCTGTTCTATCTCACGAATCTGAGCCTCTGTAAGTATACCGTTAAAATCCACAGTAATCACATCACTGCCCATATGAAAGCCTACATTGTCATATCCATATGCCTGATGTACCAGACCGCTAACCATATGCTCTCCGGAATGCTGCTGCATCAGATCAAATCTGCGCTGCCAGTTGATCCTTCCTGTGACCTGCGTTCCTGGTTCCAATGGTGCATCTGTATAGTGAAGCAGTTCTCCATCCTTCTCATGGACTTCTGTCACCTTCACTGAATCAAGAACTCCCTGATCACTGGGCTGTCCGCCTCCCTCTGGGTAAAAAGCACTTCTGTCAAGCAGAATCGCATATCCTTTCCCTGCAGCCTGACACGCCAACACCTGTGCCTGAAATTCCCTGATATATACGTCTTCATAATATAGTCTCTGTGTCTCTGTCATCTACTGTATCCTCCACTTTTGTCTGGCTATCTATCCTTCCGGCAGGACTACTGATACTTCTCCGTAAGACAGCTTGCTCTCACTCCCGTCAGCCTCCTTCACTAGAAGTCTGCCATCCGGGCATATAGCCATCGCAGTAGCTTTCCGAAGATTTCCAGAATCCTGAATCTGTATTTCCCTTCCCAAAATAAAATTCTGCTGTATATACACTTGCGAAAGGGATAGATCCTCGGTTTCCTTCAGCAGATGATTTACGATCTGTGCCATCAGCCTGTTCCTGTCTGCTCTGCCAGCCTCTTCCTCTGTATCATACAACGCTCCGGCAATATTTTCCAGTTCCTCTGGAATTTCTTCTCCGGGAAACAGATTCAGACCAATCCCCACAATAGCAGACTCAATATTCCCACTTTCAAAATCTGTCATTGCCTCTGTAAGTATACCGCAAACCTTTTTTCCGTCTTTGAACAGATCATTGACCCATTTAATTCCAAGAGATATGCCGCATACTTCAAGAACAGCCTTGTAAACAGCAACTGCTGCCGCAGTAGTGATCAAAAGGCTCTCCTGCAGAGACTCACCCGGATGAAGTACAACACTGAAATATAACCCAGCTTCCCTGGGTGAGCAAAAACTCCTGCCTCGTCTGCCTCTGCCCTCTGTCTGCTCCAGGGCAGCTACCAGCGAACCATGACCAGCATCTCCACTGACTGCTGCCAGCTTGGCTGCCTGATTAGTGGATGGGACGCTGTCGTACAATCGTACCATCACATCTGGATGATCCAGATAAAGCTTCAGCCCCTCTACAGACAGCCGGTTGCTGTCTGCTTCTAACATATATCCCTTATTAGGTCCAGCCTGGATCCTGTGTCCTTCTTCCCGCAGGGACTTAACGCCTTTCCAAATCGCTGCCCTTGTACAGTTCAGTTCCTGAGCCAGATGTTCACCAGACAAAACTTCCCCTTTATGCTGTTCTAAAATTTCTAATAATCGCGATTTTACTGTCATCCTGTTATCCTTCATAATGAGCCAGTGCCTTCTTCAGATAGTCTCTGTACTCACAACGTACATTCTCAGGGGATATGATCTCCACACCTGCCCCAAGACCTGCCAGCCAGCCAAAAAACTGCCCGCTTACATTCACACGAACCTTTATGGAAAAATGATTCTCATCTTTACCAATGATCATCGTGGACTGCCCGAAATGGTCAATCACCACCCCTACCAGACGATTCTCAAACTTCAGCCCCACTGCCTCTTCCCGGCCACCAAACATACCGAATGTACCTGCTGCAAATCTGGCCTCATCAAAGCTTTCAAAAAATTCTCTACCGTTGCGCGCTTCTGCCTCCAGCGATATCTTCAGCATCTTATCAACCCGATAATGCTTCACGATCCCGCTCTTCTCATCAAGTCCGATCAGATAATAATTCTCATCCTTCCAGATCATCTTCCAGGGACTGATCCTGTATCTTTCCCCATTACGCTTCAGGCTTAATTGCTTGGATAATGTCCACTCACAATACTGAAAACAGATCTGACGGTCACTGGATATCGCCTGATGGATCTGATCAATATTATGATAGATACTTTCATTCATGGACTTAACCCTGTTCTCTACCCAGACCTGTCTCTGCAGTTCCCTTGCCTGGTGTACACTGGCCAGACCTTCCAGCTTTCTGATCAGCTGTCTGGACTTCCCTGAAGTAATAAACTTGGAGGACTGTACCGCATCTACCAAAAGCTTAAGCTCTGCCAGTTCAAATTCTCTGTGTGCCAGATAAAAACCGGAAGGTTTCTCCCTTCGATTCACTATATCCAAGCCAAACACCCGCAAATTCTCTATATCGTCATAAACGGTCTTACGCTCTGCACTGATCCCTGCATTGGCCAGATATGCCTGCAGATCCTTCATTGTCATCGGATGCTCTTTGTCTGTACGTTCTAAAAATGCCTGCATTAAATATAATATTTTGATCTTTTGATGAAATGACTTCGGCATCTACACATCTCCTACTTATCTGTGAGCATTGCCACAACTCCAGAATATAATACCATAAATGCAAATATCAGGGCAATAACATCTGCGCCCTTAAAATCAAAATTAAATACCATGGCCCCTGCGATCATAATCTCCGCAGTCAAAATAATACCGAGAAACATAGCCATATTCCTGGAAAGCTTCTCTCCCTTTCTGTGTGCACCGGACTTCCTGGTCATACCGGAAACTGTCCCCTGTGCAAATGCCATCTCCCGTCTGCCTGTACTTTTCTCTGATCCCCACATATACTCTCTCCCCTTATTCCGCTTAATTTTCGAACATATTTTCAGAACATATTTTCTATTTATTGAGAGTATATCACATATTCAGTCCAATAAAACGGCATAAATTCTTCTTTTTCGAACATTTGTTTATTTCGTCAATAATCCACAATTTAGCTTCCGAATATTTGTTCGTTTTTTATGTATCACGGTACCAAGGTAGGATTGTTGTAGTGCATAGCACGAAACAATCCATAGGTATCATTGCCTTAGGCTTTTACCCACAACATCATATCAACTGTAATGCCTGCCACAAAAAAGATACGAAAAAGCTGCCAGAACCGTAGTCCTGACAGCCATAGATCGGTATCATCATAAAAACTGAACAAAAACAGAAGCTCCCACCACTGTAAGAAGTCCTGCCACTGCAATGGCCAGACTGCTCATAGCGCCTTCCACTTCTCCCATCTCCATCGCCTTTGCAGTACCAATGGCATGAGCAGAAGTACCAAGAGCCAGCCCTTTGGCGATAGGCTCATTGATCCTGGCAATCCGGCACACAGCTTCTGCGATCATGTTGCCCAGAACACCTGTAATAATGATCACTGCTACTGTAATGGTTACAATGCCCCCCAGTTCCTCAGATACACCCATTCCAATCGCTGTTGTAATGGACTTTGGAAGAAGCGTAACATACTCCTCATGGGAAAGCCCGAATAACCATGCCAAAGCAAGTACACTTACAAGGCTTGCCAGTACACCTGAAACAATCCCAAGAACCACAGCCTTGATATTCTTCTTCAGAAGATTCATCTGACGGTATAACGGCACTGCCAGACACACCGTTGCCGGGGTCAGAAGATAACTGATATATTTGCCTCCCTCATTGTAGGTATCATAATCAACACCAAGCAGGGAAAGCACACCCATCACACACAGAATCGCGATCAGCAGAGGATTAAATATGGCAAGTTTGAATTTTCTCTTCAGAAGCATGCCTGCTTCATATGCCACAAGGCTTAACACTGCACCTAAAAACACGGAGTTCTCTATAAAATTCGTCATTTGCTGTCATGTCCCTTTCTGTCTTTTTCAATTACAGTCTGCGTTACTCTTCCGGTTACTACCATCACGATCACTGTAGTAATCACTGTGATCATAACAACCGGCACCCAAATTGGCTGCAACACCCCCCAGGCATTCAATAATCCTACACCTGCCGGTACAAACATCACCGGCATGATCTCAATAAGAAAATCCGCCGTTTCCTCTACCTGCCCTACTTTTATAATACCAGTCATCAGCGCAGCCAGCATCAGTACCAGTCCATATACACTGGCAGGTACAGGCAAGGGAAGCAAGGCATGAAGCCCCTCCCCAAGAGCTGACAACAGTAAGATAATTCCAAATTGTCTTAAAAACTTCATTCTGTGCACACTTTCTTTCGTATATAATATAATTTTGTAATATTCAGAAATTCACGACAGCTTATTCTGTTACAACCTTTGTTGATGCCATAAGATCATCCACGATCTGCTGATATGGCTGGGCTTCCTCCAGAGTTGCCCGTCCCATCCTCTGCATTTTTGTAACTCCTGGATACTGAGCGGGTATAGATCTGGTCATCACCGAATCTCCATAAATCTTTATCATATCTCCATTTTCCAGTACATCTCCCTGGACCAGTTTTCCATTACGGTTATAGATCCCCTCAGATGGAATATCTGCCTTGAATACAGTCTTTGTAGTCATGTCCACAAATACCTGCTCCTTCAGTCCATCTCCTGCCTCTACACAGATCGCCCGGATTGCCTCCTGCTCCTGTCTGGCCTCATCTTCCTTATCTTTGGCGGCCTGCATAGATACCACCTTCCAGAAAGATCCGCACATAACTGCCATCACAGCCACCAGGATCACCATTCCAACAATAAATTTCACATCGGCTTTCTTTTTATTCACATCAGATTTCTTTTTATCCACATTGGATTCCTTTTTATCCACATCAACCCTCCTTATATCTGCCACAACTTTCTGCGTTTTTTTATTATACTCCGTCCCTTTTAAATTGCAACTGTGGGAATCACGATTTTTTCCACCTGATAGCTTCCATTTTCTACAATCATTACAGCCATGGTCACATCTCCTCCAAAACGGGAATGGCCGCAGCTTCCCGGATTCAGCCACAACCGGCCATCAATTATTTCCTGGAAATATTTATGGCTGTGTCCAAAAATAACCACCTGTCGGTCTTTTAGATCCCAGGCCACATCTTTTTTATTGTGCACCATAAAAAAGCGGACACCTTCAATCTCAAACCACAGACTTTGGGCAAGCGGACGCTGCCAGCTTCTATCATTATTTCCCTGAACTGCATACAAATCCCCCATTACCCGCAGTTGATCCAAAATTCCAGGATCTGTCACATCTCCTGCATGCAGAATATACCTGCAGTCTTTCAGATTCTCCACAACTTCCTGCCGCAACAGGCCATGAGTATCTGAGATAATACCAATTTTTACCGTCATTTCCCCTTATTTCCTCCTGGTTTTAAGACATAGCTTTACAGTTACGTATTCCTTATTTCTGCTCAGTTTCCGAATTCTATAGTCCCATACGCTCCATCATACCCAGGATGACAGATCACATTTCCCCTTCGGATACATCCAATACTTTCACTAAGCAATTCGCCGCCTGTTTTTTTAAGGTCTTCCAGCGGAACCTGCCGTAAAATGTCAAATTCTGATCCCAGACTTTTCAACAGTTCCTGGTATTTTGCCTGAACCCTTTTACTTGTTGGTGAAAATCCCATAACCTGACTGATCACTTCCGGCAAAGGCACCAGTTTCTCAAAGTGTCTGGCATTCTTTGGTACAAAGCCTTTTTTCCTATCCGCCAGTTCCTGTATCCTGTGTTCTACGCCAATCGTCAGCTTTTTCCCACAAACCGGGCAAAGCCCATGGTATTGCTCTGTTTCCTCAGGGCTTAAGCAGATCCCACATTTTCGGTGTCCATCGTAATGGTACTTTCCTTCTTCAGGAAAAAATTCCAACGTTCCGTCAAGCCCCTGCCCCTTCTGGATTGCCTGATACAGTCCCTTATAGGATCTGTCTATATCCAGAAGATTTGCCTCCCGCCCCAGCTTTCCCGGAGAATGAGCATCCGAATTGGAAATAAGCTGATAAGCATCCAGCGAGGATAATTGCCAATTCATAGCCGGATCTGAAGATAACCCCGTTTCCACAGCATGCACATAAGGTGTCAGATCGCCAAAACATTCTTCCATACTTTGAAATCTGGTAAATGCACCAAATACTGAATAATGCGGTGTCCATATATGTGCAGGTACCAGCATTCCCTCCGGACAGATATCCAGCATAAGCTCAAGAAGATCATGGCTGTCCAGGCCCAGGATAGGTCTTCCGTCTGAATGGATATTTCCGATCTTTTCAAGTCTGCTTGACAGCTGATCTGCTGCTTCCAGCCCTGGAAGTATAATTACATTATGAACTCTTCTTGACTTCCCGTACTTTTTATAAACAGAACTGATCTCCCCGGTGATCACAAACCTGGGTGCTTCTCCCGGATACTTTCTGGCCTCCAAAGCCACATACTCCTCTTTCAAACGGTACAACCCATCCTCTGCAGGAATCAGTTTTTCCAAAAGTTCCTCTCTCCATGCAAAATGGGTAAAATCTCCTGTTCCAATAAGACTGATCCCCTTTTTTCTTGCCCAAAGATCCAGATTTTCCGGATTTCCGTCTTTACTGGTTGCCATAGAATATCTGGAATGGATATGCAGATCTGCGATCATCTTCATTTTGCTTTCTCCTCTTCAAAAAACCGCCGCAGGCACATACCTGCGACGGTTCTTCATCATTTCTGATACATCTGTGAATGCCCTGGCAGCTCACTTCTGCCTTGTGCATCTATTATTTTGCTTTTACTGTTTTTACTGCGGAATAAGCTGCATATACATCTACACCAGCCTCGTTTGTCTTATACGCACGTACTTTGTAGTAGTATTTCTTTCCAGCCTTTACAGTCTTGTCTGTAAGCTTCACAGTAGAGCCCTTTGTGATAGTAGCCAGCTTGGTATATCCGCTGCCCTTCTTTGTGGAACGATATACTTCATATCCAGCTGCTCCTGTAACTTTCTTCCATTTCAGGGTAACTTTGCCCTTTGTTGCTTTGCCGGAAGTGATCTTTGTCTTTGCAACTGTTACATTTGTTACAGTTGCTGCTGCAGCTGCACTGTTTCCGCTTTCGATAGTCTTACCGCTGTCTTTAACCGCATAAGCAGTACCATTCTTAACAGCAACTACATAATAGTAGTACTTAACGCCTGCCTTCGGTCCTTCATACCATGTCTGCTCAATGCCATCGCCATTCACATATGATACTTTTCTGTCAGTGGTGGTGGTAGCTGTCAGATCCTCATCAGAAACCTTATAACCATATTTGGAATTAGCATCAACAACCCAATTGTCCAGCCTATTGGCATATCCATATGAATATGAATATGTCTTGGTATCCTTGTTATATGTGGATGCAGCTCTTGTAGTTCTGTATACTTCATAGTAATCAGCGCCTGCTACCGGATTCCATTTAACAGTAATGCTTCCGTCTGCTTTATTTACAGTCGCCTTTACGCCTGTAGGTGCTGCCAGATATGGATCTACCTCAAAGCTGTAGTCCTCAGTGTAGGTCTTCGGGTTACCGTTCTTATATGCACGGATCCTGTAAGTATCTGTCTGTCCATTTGCTGCCGGGAAGGTAAAAGAAGAAGTTGCTGCCCTTGTAATAGTCTTATATGCTTCCCATACGCCTGTATCCTGATTTTTCTTCTCAATCAGATAGCCATTACCAGCATAAACCGGATTCCAGGTAAGTTTTAATGTACCATTTGCATTCTGCTTGCTGGAAACAATCCATAATGCAAAATCTAATGTACAGCTATCTTCGTCTTCAATATAGTATTTCTTTCCATTTACAACTTTGTATGCACGTACTTTAAATCTGTAATCCTGTCCTGCAGCAAGACGTTTCACAGTGTAGGTCTTTGCGGATGCTTTCTTGATGTCTTTTACAAGTGTCCACTTTTCATAGGTATTGGTTCTTCCCTGGTCTGCGCTGTAGCTCTTTCCATAGGAATCTGTTACAGTACGGAATACCTCGTATCCCTGTGCGCCTTTCAGCTTATTCCAGGTAAGCTTTACAGATGTCTTACCTTTTGCAACTGCTCTCACATTCAGATTGCCGCCCCAGGTAAGAGTTGTATAAGTCTTCCATGCACCATAAGAAGTCTTGCCTGTCTTCTCGCTTACATAGTAAGCACGTACACGGTAAGTATAAGCAGTATTAGGTTTCAGCTTCTTATCTGTGTAAATACCATTTGTAGTCTTTCCAAGATTCTGGTATTTCTTGCCAACCTTCTTCTGGAACTGATATCCTGTTGCGTAAGAAGGATCCTCTGCAGTTGCAGTAAGAGTAATGCTTGTAGAAGCAACCTCTGCAGTTACGTTTACATCAGAAACCTTTGGAGATACGGTTACAGTATTGGAAAATGCTCCATACCATGTCTCATCTGCCTTATTGGAATCTTCAAGGCTGCTGTCTTCACTGTATGGTCTGATACGTACATAGTAAGTATAGCCTGGCTCAAAATAACTGTTATAGAGAGTAAACTGTTCCTCGCCATCGGAATTTGTTCTCAGCTTGGTCAGTGAAGGATTATTTGAAAATCCAGGATCCTTGGAGATCCACAACTGGATACCGCTGTTTGGAAGCTTAATATTTCCAGTATATTTGAAAACATATCCGTCTTCTGTCTTTTCAGCAAGAACCAGATTGGATGCGGTAGGCTCTTTTGCTTTGACAATCGTAACGATATTGGACGGTGTACCATACTCTATACCCTTTGCGCCATACTTATAAGTAATGGCTCTTACATAATATGTCGCACCTGTTTCCATAGAATATTTTGATACATAAGTACCCTTAGCGCTGCTCTGTACATCCGTTACAAAGTTTGGATCCTTGGACCACTGAAGTTCCCATTTATCATCTTCTTCAAGCACCGGATCAAAACGGAAACTGTAGGAATCTCGTCCTTCGTTGTACATGGTCAGACCTGTAATTGTTTTAAGTGGATCTGCCTGTTTTGCAGTATAGGTGAATGCAATTACATTAGACCAAACGTCCTTGCCCTGTGCATCTGTGAGGGAATTACCATTTACACGGTTGATCACACGGAGATAATAGGTCTTTCCGCTTTCAAGATCACTCTTGGAAATAGCCAATGTAGTCTTGGATGCATCTGCATATGCATCCTCCCATTCCCATTCATACAGATTTGCATAATCTGGATCGGATGTGTACTGTCCATGAACAGATCCTGCTGTAACAGCACCATCATATGCAAAATACAGATTATCATCATCCTCAGATGCATATCTTAAATTGGTAAGCTGTACAGGAGCATATGTTGCAGGAACTGCGTAAGCTACCGGATCAGACCACTCACCAACAGTCTCTACAGCCTCTGCATTTGGAGTTGCAGGATCCTGATAACGGTTCACTGCACGTACACGGATATTATAAGTCTGTCCAGCTGAAAGAGATTTAAGAAGTACCTTCTTCTCTGCATCTGCATATATACTCTCGTAATCAGAGCCATCTGCTGCAATCTTATATGCATACTGTCCTGCCAGATTAGTCACGTCATATGATGGCATTGCACTGGCCCAATCCTTAGAAGCATATCTAAACACATATTTGCCAGTCTTGCTGTCCGTGGAAACATATCCATACTCATTCCCGGCTGCATCTGTTACAGCAAATTCATATTTGTATGCACCCTCTACTGTATTCCAGCGAAGCACCGGAGAAGACACATAATCCTTATCTGTGTCAATATAAAGACCGGTTACCTTAGCAGGTGTGCCAGGAGTACCAACCTGTACATCTGCAGTATCTACGGTTGCCTCCTCGGATACATGATCAGAGAAAACATCCTCTGTTTCTGCCGCATCGCTGCTGAACTCTGTTGCTTCTTCTACTGCCGGCTCTTCCTCTACATCCACCGGTGCCTCTGTCTCTTCTGGCTCAACTGCTTCTACTGCCACATCGCTGTCTGTAAAATCAGCAGCAAAAAGTGTGCTAGGAACAGATGTCATAGTCATTGCTGCTGCAATGGCAATTGCCAGTGATCTGTTAAGAGTCTTAAGATCTTTCTTCATTACTTTCCCTCCTAGAAAAGAATTCTGCATAGGTATCATCTTGCATACAAATCTGCGGACATACAATTATTATATGATCCACATTTCTTTCATATGTCTACAAAATGATCCTCCTGCATTTAGTGTAAGAATACCATTTTATCCCAGCTATTTCAAGTATTTTCATGCATTTCAACCTATTTATACAAAGATTCACTGTGTACATTTGTAAATTTGGGGTAAATATCTAACATTTCTTTTAATACAGTGAATAACCCAAAACCTTCTTAATCTATGAAGGCCCGGCGGATCCGTTCCAGTGCCTCTGTCAGAGTCGCCCTGGGACAGGCTACATTCACTCTCTGAAATCCACGCCCCAGATCGCCGAAGATCGTCCCGCTGTCCAGCCACAGACCGGCTTTGTAGATGATCCGATGCTCCAATTCCTCCACAGATAGTCCTGTTTCCCTGAAGTCCAGCCATACCAGATAGGTTCCTTCATGGTCTGTCATCTTCACGCCTGGCAGCTTTTCTTCCACATATTTTCTGGTAAATTCAATATTTTCTTTCACATATGCATGCATGGCTTCATACCACTGACTGCCCTTTGTGTATGCAGTTTCACAGGCCACCAGCCCAAGGATACCCAGCTGGCTCATGCCAGCTGCGTCCATCTGCTTCCGGAACCTGCGGCGCAAACCTGGATTGGGAATAAAAATATTGGAAATAAGCATACTTGCCAGATTAAAGGTTTTGCTTGGCGCTGTACAAGTAACCGTAATATCCTCATATTTCTTTTTCAGCCCTGCAAAAACCTGATGTTTTCCCTTGAACACAAAGTCCTGGTGGATCTCATCGCTGACTACCGTTACTCCGTATTTCACACAAAGATCTCCCACACGGATCAGTTCGTCTTTCGTCCATACCCTGCCTACCGGGTTATGGGGATTGCACAAAAAGAAAAGCTTTATCTTTTCATCTGCGATCTTTTTCTCAAAATCCTGAAAATCCATATGATAGCGGTTATCTTCTCCAAGGTACAGATCATTGCTGACTACCTTTCTGTTATTATCCGTGATCACTTCAGAAAACGGATAATAAACCGGAGACTGGATCAGTACACTATCCCCCGGCTCTGTATAAGCTTTTACAGCCATGGCAAGAGCAAACACCACGCCTGGCGTCTTTACAAGCCACTCTTCCCTGGTATCCCATCCATGACGTTCCCGGATCCAGTTATGTACTGCTTCAAAATAAGGTGTTTTCACTTCACTGTATCCAAAAATTCCCTCTTTTGCACGTTCTACAAGTGCATCCTCTATATAAGAAGATGTTTCAAAATCCATATCTGCCACCCACAGTGGCAGCACATCTGCCGGCATACCCCTTTTTTCTGCAAAGTCATACTTCAGACAATTGGTGTTTTTTCTGTTAATGATCCTGTTAAAATCAAGATTTCTCTCTGGCATAAAGTTCTCCTTCTGTTTCTTTGAATACTTTTTCCAGTTCAGCGATCAGGTCTTTGATATTTTCAATACCAACAGATAAACGCAGGGTTGCTTCGGTGATCCCGTTCTTTTCCCTGATCTCTTTTGGAACATCTGCATGGGTCTGTGTAGTTGGATAAGTGATCAATGTTTCCACTCCTCCAAGACTTTCTGCAAATTTAATCATACGGACATTTTCCAGAATTGCAAGAGCAAATTCTTTACTTTCCAGTTGGAAAGTAAGCATTGCGCCAAAGCCTCTGGCCTGCTTTTTCATGATCTCATATCCAGGGTGCTCAGGAAGTCCCGGATAGATCACTTTGGTCACTGCTTTCTGTTTTTTCAGCCACTGTGCAATGGCAATGGCATTTTCCTGGGCTCGATCCATACGCACCCCCAAGGTCTTGATCCCCCGAAGGAGCAGCCAGCTGTCCAGCGGAGCCAGCCCGGCGCCGGTTGTTTTGATCAGAAAACGAAATTTCTCACTAATGTCTTCCCTGTTTGTTATCAGAAATCCGGCAAGTGTATCGTTATGTCCACCCAGATATTTGGTACCGCTGTGTACCACAATGTCTGCCCCAAGATCCAGCGGATTCTGGAAATACGGGGATAAAAAGGTATTGTCTACAATAAGAAGAAGATCATGCTTTCTGGCAATCTTAGAAAGTGCCTGAATGTCTGTTACATTCATCATCGGATTGGTAGGTGTTTCAATATAGATGGCTTTTGTGTTTTCCTGAATATAATCTTCCACATTCACCTTATGACAGTCCACTCTGGAAAAAGAAATTCCGTTCTTGGAAGATACATGGTCAAAAAGCCGGATGCTTCCTCCATACAGATCTGCATCTGCGATCAGGTGATCTCCTGGCTTAAAAATCTCCATCAATAGAGAGATTGCTGCCATTCCTGAAGAAAAGGCCAGTGCATCAATGCCGTTCTCCAGGGATGCCACCACCTTTTCCAGATGCTCTCTTGTTGGATTCTGTAATCTGCTGTAATCAAAACCTGTACTTCTGCCCACTCCTTCATGTGCATAGGTTGCTGTCTGGTAAATCGGATAGCTGATGGATCCATAATTGTTACAACAACCTTCCTCTTCTTCTAAGTGAAGACACTTTGTTTCTATTTCTCTCGCCATTTTAATTCCTCTTATTCCTATCAATTTTATATTATTTATAAGCTGATATAATGATAGCAAAGGAAAAATGGTTTGTATAATTCATTTTACCTGTTATTACTTATAGTTTTTTCCTTATCCCTTTTGGTATTGTGAAGCTTTCATTACCAAAAAACACCTGGCGGAAAACCGAAGTTCTCTGCCAGGTGCCTCTGCTGAGCCTACTTTACAGTTACCTTCACACTCTTGCGAAGTCCATTCTGGGCATAACAGTAAATCGTACACTTGCCTTTTCCCTGGGCAGTGATCACTCCCTTACTGTTCACCGTTGCTACCTTTTTATTACTGCTCATATAACGCAGTACAGCCACATGTTTTACGACTTTTCCATCTGAATTCACTACACTGGCCTTAACGGATGTCTTCCTGCCCTTTTTCAGGGTAATGCTTTCTTTCTTAACATTAACAGCCGTTACTTTGCTGAACTTGCCGCCGGTTGTTGGAATATGCATAGCCGGTGTTTTAGAAAGAATGGTCTGTTTGCCATTTACCGTCTTGTATGCAGTCACATAATACTTGTAATAAGTATTTGCCTTAAGATCCTTGTGGGTCCATTTGGTGGTGCTTCCTTTTACTGTTTTCAGAAGTTTGTAATCTTTGCCGCATTTGCTTCCGTAAATCTTATATCCGGAAGCGCCCTTGATCTTATTCCATTTTATAGTTATAGATGTCTTCTTGCTTGTAAGTCTAGAGAGATGAACCGGAGCCTGTGCCGGTACAGGAGTCGGTGTTGGAGGTGTCACTGTAGGCGTAGGTGTTGGGGCCGGAAGTGCTGCGAGCACCTCTGTTTCCTTATATCCGCATACCGTACATGTGCGTTCCTTTTCTCCCGTAACTGATACAGCAGCTTCCTTTACAATCTTCCATTCACCGAAGGTATGGCCTTTGGACTCTGTCGTCTCACCATCCAGATTGCAGATCTGCCAATGTGCCTTATCATCAAATTTCCATGTATATTCGTGGTCCTTTTGGGAAATAGTGAGCACCGTATCCTTCGTTGCAATAAAAGTGCCGCTCGTGACTGTAACCACTACTTTGTACTCGCCTGGCTCTGATACCTTACACTCTGCCTCTGTCAGCCCATCAAGTAAAGTACCATCCTTGTACCACTGATAAGTTAATTTTGCTGTGCTTATTTCATGAGATGCCCGGGCAGTCAGTGTTACAGGTAAGGTAAAGCAGCTGTTCTCCCGGTCTGCTGTTAATGTTACAGACGGAGCATTCAACGACCAATTTTCGTACAGCCTGATACTTTCGGTGATCTCCATATCCGGCGTCCAGTCATGATCGTCAACATCTACCCATCCTTTGAACGTATATCCTGGAAGCTCTGTCTGAGCTGGGATTTCTGACGGATCCACTTTATTTCCTGGTAAGATATATAAATTTTTATTTCTTCGATAATACCTGTCACCCTGTTTTTCTGTCCAGTAGAAAGTAACCCTTACTCTTTCTACCCATGTCAAGGTCTGCCCGTTCAGCTTTAATTCGGAGCCAAATCCTTTGTCAACGGTAAAGAGTGATGCATCCGGTGTTAATCCATCCTTCCATTTCACTGCCACCACACCAGGCTCACAATATGCGCCTTTCATCTCCACAGGATTAACTGGTGTAAAGGTATCATCAACCACTACCTTGGGGCTGCACACTGGATCAGAATAATCCATCAGCATCACATATCCTTTAATCTCCGGTGAACCGCTAAGATGCAGGGTTGGGAATTTCACATTCTCATCAAATTCAGAATAGCAGACCAGATCCAGGGTAATGGCATTTTCATCCACGTTTTCGCCTTCTCCTGACATATTGCCGCTGATCTTGCCGCCACTGATCTCCAGATCCATATTCAGATGAGCGATCACCTGTCCGCTGCCATCATAATAATCATTCGGATACCACAGACTGGCGCAGATGCCTGCTCCCATACGGGCTGCCGCATTCCCTGTGATCTCTCCGCCGGTCATCTTCAATGCATCTATCACTTCTGTACTCTGCGTAAAAATGCCACCGCCTGTAAACGTCTGGTTATTGCAGATCCGTGCGGCAGTCAGCTCAATGCTGCCATTAAAGGCATGAACACCGCCGCCCATGCCGCCGGTAGAACCGATCACTTCTCCATCTTCATCATATTTAATTTGTGGTTCAGCCTTATTTCCCTGTATGGTACCCTTGCCCAACAGAGCTCTCCCATCACCTAAATAAACACCGCCGCCCTGGCCATAAACATCATTAAGAGTATCTGCAGTTGCAGTATTCTTTTCGATCACGCAGGGCTGGCCATCCGGTTCTGTACAATCCATCTTAAGGTCTGAACCCCATAGATAAACACCACCGCCGTCACCGGCTTGGTTATCCGCAATACGGCCGCCGGAAAGCGTCACGGTGGAGCCGTTTTCCCCATAGATGCCTCCGCCATGCCTTGCTTTGTTACCGGAGATCTGTCCGCCACTCATGAAAAAACGAGCCTTATATAAATAAATGCCGCCACCGTAATGTGCAGTATTCCCGGTAATCGATCCGCCACTCATCTCCGCTGTCCCATACCATACAGTAACCAATGCGGTCTGTTCATCATAATTCGTCCTGTCAGCTCCCTGGATCGAGCCACCGTTTATCCTCAAAGTAGCATACGTATCATACGCACCAGATTCTTTATTTGTGTAAATTGCATGCTTGACCTTCGCGTCACATACCAGCGTAGTACCTGTTCCTATGGTCAGTACACCTTCACCTGTTTTTTCCAGCAGAGTCTTGCCAAGCCAGGAACCCCCGGATTCCTTGATATTGCTGATATTCACTTCATCAAGTGCCAGGCCAGTACCTTTTAAGATCTGTATCATTGGTTTAGATTCGTCATCTGCCAAAGTATCTGCCGGACGAATCGTTACTTTCGACCAACGATGATCCTTTTTGTCATTCAGCGTAAGACTGCTTATCAGATAAATCGTTCCATTCTCCTCAATCAGGGATAAAGCCTGATCGATCGTCTGAACAGCCTGATCACTGGCTTCTCCGCTGTTGGTATCTGAACCGCCAGCAGGATCCAGATATACCTTGCTCAGACTTCCATATTGAATATCCGTTGTCGCTTCTCCGGAAGAGAATTCCTCTATAACAGTTCCATCGCCAAACAGAACATCTGTCTCTTCATTCCCCTCCTGGATCTGCTGAAACGGCTGTTCTTCATCCTCGCCAACCTCCTGGAAGATGTCTTCTGTCTCAGGCTCCGCCGGCACATCTGTGACGGTCTCTTCATCCGCAGCCACTTCATAGACTTCTTCTGCAGCCGCAGAAAAACCACCCATGGTCGTTATCACAGCTGTACAAACCGCCAAAGCAATCATTTTTTGAAGTCGTTTTCTCTTCATACCTTCACCTCTTTCTTTTTCTTCCTATTCCTTTTCAGTTTCCTTTTTCCGGTTTTCAGTTGCCAGGTTCCCTGGTTCCTGGTTTCAGACGCATCAGTATATATATTTCCATCCTCCGAGAAATATTACTGCTACTCTCTGCATGTATATTTATTATATCTAAATCTCATCCGATTTTCAATCATTTTATGTATTTTATCGCTTTGTTTCTGTATTTGTATTCATTATAAAATCATTTTTATATACAATAAGCACTTTAATTGTATAATACTTGATTTTCATGTATTGTTTATATAGTTAGAACTATACTTAATATTCATTTCATTTGTACAATATTTCTGCAATACCTCAAAATCTGTGAACCATTGACAACGCCTCAGCTTCTTTGCATAATATGATTACAGTGGCAAGTGCAAAGTACGGAACAATCCATATAAGCATGATTTTTTATATTACCAGAGCATTTGTCCCCAAACCATTCAAAATAGCATTGGCGACAATCGCAGATAGTATTGATGAAAATTGCAAATCATATTAACGGAAATCGCAAATCGTATTGGAGGAAATCTCAGATGAATATTACTGTCTATCTTGGTGCAAATAAAGGAAATAACCCACGGCTGCAAAGCGCAGTCCAGGAATTGGGACAATGGATCGGTACCAGCGGAAATGCACTGGTCTACGGTGGTTCCAAATCCGGGTTGATGG
Organism: Blautia sp. 1033sp1_1033st1_G9_1033SCRN_220408; assembly: GCF_040929965.1. Classification (NCBI taxonomy): domain Bacteria; kingdom Bacillati; phylum Bacillota; class Clostridia; order Lachnospirales; family Lachnospiraceae; genus Blautia; species Blautia sp. 1033sp1_1033st1_G9_1033SCRN_220408. Next base: position 21,965 of record NZ_JBFKZO010000032.1, read on the forward strand.
GTGCAATTGCCGACAGTGTGTTGAATGCAGGCGGTGAAGTAACAGGTGTTGAACCACAGTTCTTTATTGACAGCGAGATCCAGCACGATGGATTGACCAAACTGATCGTGACTAAAGATATGACAGAGCGTAAGACTAAAATGATCCAGCTGGGAGACGCCTTTATTGCGTTCCCCGGAGGAACAGGAACACTGGAAGAAATCTCCGAAGTCATGTCAAAGGTATCTTTAAAACATCTGAACGCCCCATGCATTCTCTATAATCTGGACGGTTATTATAATGGTTTAAAAATGCTTCTGGACCATATGATTGAAAATGAGCTTTCTTCCAGAGAACGGCAGGAAGGGATTTATTTTGCTGAAAGCCTTGAGGATATTAAGCGGATTTTAGAATCAGACCGTGAAAAAGAGAACACGGAAACCATTTATCAATCCTGAAAAGCTGATTTTTCAAGCTATATAACTACCGGATGTTATGGCATTGATCAATGATGTATCTGCAAGGTCGAAAATTCAGCGAATGAAGATGCGTTTTGACAACAGAAAACATCCTCAAGTATAAGAAGAAGCAAGCTGATGATGTATTTTTGTGTAGAGAAGTATCTTCATCCTAAAAAACAAGCAAGTTGCAGATGAAATTGAGCATGATTGGC
>NZ_JBFKZO010000033.1:0-20724 GCF_040929965.1 Blautia sp. 1033sp1_1033st1_G9_1033SCRN_220408
TCTTTATTCTGCCTCTTTGAATGTATCCTCTTCTGTTTTATCCTCTTCTGCCTTGACTTCCTGGTCTGTCTTTACTTCCTCGTCTGCCGTATCCTCAAAAGTCTCCTCAGCAGCAGCACGGTCTTCGTTGATCTGCTTTGCCCCCTCATAAATGTCACCGCAGTTTTCCTGAACTGTAGTAACTGTCTTCATAACGCAATCCTTTGCGCGAAGAACAGCTGCTGTGCAGTTGGTATACAGCTTCTTTGCGTCCTTACTGGACAGTGCTTTGATGCCTGCCGTGCCAAATAAAACTCCTGCTGCAAATAATCCTGATTTTTTCCAGTTCAAATCTGCCATAATAGATTCCTCCTTATATTTTGCAGTCAGATAATCTCTGCTGCTTTTCTTCCTTTATAAAGTTTAAAAGTCAGTATAGCACTCGTATTTTTGCTTGTCCAGAAACTTTTTCTTAATCGAGAAACATTCTCAATTATTTAATATTCTCACAGCCAAGAGGTAAAATGCATTCCCATATCCTGTAATTACCCTGCCTGCTTTCAGGCTTCGCATTTGCAAGCCTTCATTTCAATACTGGCAATTTCCTGTTCCTTTATATATCCGCATTCTTTCATGCCTGCCTTCATTACTTCCCGCCACATTCCGGGAGAAAGCCTGCATATTGTATCGTCACTTAATTTTACATAACAGGATTTTTCTTCACAACAGGTACTGCAGTCTGCGATCTTATACATGTTTTTCCGGCTGATGGCTCCAATATTCTCAAGCACATTCACCATACGGTAAATCGTTGCAGGACCAATATTCTTATCTTTTTTCTGAACTTTAAAATAAATCTCTTTACAGCAGGAGCACTCCTCTTCCAGAATAATATCCAGGATCGTCCTTCGTTGTCTGGTGATCCTGCATCCTTGCTCACGAAGTTTCTGGATCACCATGGTTTTCTGCATTTTCGTCCGCTCATATGACTGAGACTCCCTTACCGCTTCTTCCTTTCGTTCTCCCACCAAAACTCACCTCCTGTTGCTCTGGGCTGATGCAGTAACAGCCTGCACCCTGTTGGATGCAGGCTGTAAAAGTGCCTGTCTTTATCAGGCTTTTACACTTACTTTTAATGTATTGCTCTCTTTGTATGGTCTGAATAACAGATAAATAAAGCATGCAATCAGTATGAAAGCAACCACTGTGCCAATACCGAAAGTTCCGGTAGTGATCAGTGTACCGATCTGATAGATGCAAAGTGAAACTATATAAGCAAGACCGCACTGATATCCAATTGCAAACCAGAACCATTTTTTGTTGTTCATCTCTCTCTTGATAGCGCCCATTGCCGCGAAGCAAGGTGCACAAAGAAGGTTGAATACCAGGAATCCATATGCTGCGATAGGTGTCATAACCTGTGCCAGGTTACCCCAGATCTCAGCGCCGTCTTCTGCAACTTCAGCAAAGCCGAACAGCATACCAAAGGTAGCTACTACGTTTTCTTTTGCGATCAGACCAGTTACAGCAGCAACAGCCATCTTCCAGCCTTCACCGGCTTTTGTCCATCCCAAAGGTCCGAAGATCCAGGCAATTGCAGAACCAATCTTTGCAAGGATACTGTTGTTCAATTCCTCTACCATTCCAAAGGAACCGCCTTCCCATCCAAAGCCCATTAAGAACCACAGAACGATGGTTGAAAGAAGGATGATCGTACCGGCCTTTTTGATGAAGGACCAGCCTCTCTCCCACATACTTCTTAAAATGTTACCAGCTGTTGGCCAGTGGTATGCCGGAAGCTCCATAACGAATGGTGCCGGATCACCTGCAAACATTTTTGTTTTCTTTAAGATAATACCAGAGCAGATAATTGCTGCAATGCCTACAAAGTAGGAACTTGTAGCCACCCATCCACTGTTTCCGAAGAATGCGCCTGCGATCATGGCGATGATCGGAAGCTTTGCTCCACAAGGAACGAAGGTAGTTGTCATGATAGTCATCTTACGGTCTCTGTCATTCTCGATGGTACGGGAAGCCATAACACCGGGAACACCACATCCGGATGCGATCAGCATAGGAATGAAGGATTTACCGGACAGACCAAATTTGCGGAAGATTCTGTCCATAATAAATGCAACACGGGCCATGTAACCGCAGGACTCAAGGAATGCAAGGAAGAAGAACAGAACCAGCATCTGTGGAACGAAACCAAGTACAGCGCCAACACCGGCAACAATACCATCCAGGATCAGTCCCTGCAGCCATGCAGCACAGTGAACAGCTTCCAGTGCAGATTCAATCGCCGGCGGGATGATCTCGCCAAAGAGAACGTCATTTGTCCAGTCCGTTACAATTGTTCCAACCGTAGTTACAGATACATAATATACAATAAACATTACAACTGCAAAGATCGGGAGCGCAAGCCAGCGGTTTGTCACGATACGGTCAATCTTGTCAGATGTTGTAAGTTTCTTTCCTTTTGCGGATTTTGAATAGCACTGTCCGATAATGGAAGAAATGTATACATAACGTTCATTGGTGATAATACTCTCTGTATCATCATCAAATTTATCTTCAAGAGCCTTAACCTCAATAGATACATCCGGCACGCTTTTCATCTGTTCTGTGATCTTGCTGTCTTTCTCCAGCAGCTTGATCGCAAAGAAACGCTTCTGCTCCTCAGCAACAATACCTGTAAGCTTTGTCTCAACAGTCTTGATCACATCCTCAACTTCCTGTGCAAACTCATGAACAGGTGTTACGCTGCTTTTCTTCTGTGCTGCTGCAATGGCTCTCTCAGCTGCTTTGCTGATGCCGGTTCCTTTTAAAGCAGAAATCTCAACTACCTCACAGCCAAGCTTTTTGCTTAATTTATCAATATAGATTTTATTTCCTGTCTTCTGAACCAGATCCATCATGTTGACAGCCATAACCACCGGGATGCCAAGCTCCATGATCTGAGTGGACAGATACAGGTTTCTTTCCAGGTTTGTACCATCAACGATATTGATGATCGCATCTGGTCTTTCATTGATCAGGTAATTTCTGGCTACTACTTCCTCCAGTGTATATGGAGAAAGGGAATAAATACCAGGAAGGTCCATGATGATCACATCTTTGTGTCCTTTTAAACGACCTTCTTTTTTCTCAACGGTTACGCCAGGCCAGTTACCAACAAACTGGTTGGATCCTGTCAGCGCATTGAACAATGTTGTTTTGCCGCAGTTCGGGTTGCCTGCAAGCGCAATCTTAATCGACATTTTCATGCCTCCTCTTTCTTTCCTGATTTAATTTTGTTTCAAGCTTCTTCCATTCGTTAGAGCCATCAGCTATTAATTAGCATTCACTAACAGTCATGTAAAAAAATTATTCCACTTCGATCATCTCAGCGTCCGCTTTTCTTAAGGACAGCTCATAATCTCTGACTGTTACTTCCACCGGATCTCCAAGGGGTGCAACTTTTCTCACGTAAATCCCTACGCCCTTTGTGATTCCCATGTCCATAATACGCCTTTTTACAGGCCCTTCGCCGTGGAGCCTTTTAACAGTAACTGTCTGGCCGACGGCAACTTGACGTAATGTTTTCATAACAAACTCCTTTTCATGAAAATATGTAACTTTTTATTAATTCACAATCCCCGGCAGACTCTCATGTCTGTCGGAGGCTGAAAATCTCCAAGGATACATGATGCTTGTTTACACCATGATCTTATTGGCCATATCCTTACCAATCGCTACACGTGAATCTTTTACATTAACAATCAGATTACCGTCATTCTCAGAAACAACAGTAACTGTACCTCCTACTACAAAGCCAAGGTTCTCCAGGAATTTGCGTATCTCTTCTTTTCCACCGACTTTCCGGATCACGTTCGGCTCCCCTTCATTAACCATAGACAAAGGCATCATTACACTCTCCCTTCACGTTGTTATAGCTATATCTATTTAATATTGTTTCTCACTTACGTTGATTAGTATATTCTAATATCTTTTAGTAGTCAACTACTTTTTTTATTTTTTTCTCACCACAGTTTTGCACCTCAGTTTTGCAACAACATATGTTTGTCTGTAGCTTGAAAGCCTTTCGTTCAGTGGCTGGAAAACTATTTTATTTTCAAAATCAATCGCAGCTTTGAGGAATAAAAATTTTTCGCAATCAAATTATTAAATTTCAAGCGGAGACTCCTTCAATGCGTTAAAATATAGCTAACAAATTTTTCGCATTGGAGGACTTTACTCATGAGAAAGCGTGAAAAGAGGGAACGCAAAAAACAAGACCGTGGAATTGTAGATTTTATGATGGTTTCACATCATTTTTTTCACTCTTTACGAGACTGGCTTTTGGAAATGGATGATCCAAGAAACCAGAACTATACAACTTATACCCAGGCAGATCTGATATATATGGGCCTTTTGAAAAATGTATGTGCCCAGCATTCCATGCGGGAAATGGAAGAAAATTTTAATAAGGAAAACTGTATTGATACTCTGCGTATTCTGTCCGGAAACCAGAAATTGGAGGAAATGCCTCATTACGATACACTGAATTATTATCTTGAAAAACTTTCGCCCGAAGCTCTTTCAGGGGTAAGGAAAAAGATGATAACGAGCCTGATCCGTGGAAAACAGTTCAATAGAAACCGTCTCCTTGGAAAATACTGGAGGGTGATCCTGGACGGAACCGGGCTGTGCTATTTTAAAGAAAGGCATTGTGAAAACTGTTTATGTACAGTACGTGTAGATGAAAATGGAAAGAAAACAAAAATCTATTACCATAAGGTTCTGGAAGCAAAGATTGTGTTGAGTGAAAAAGTAGTGCTCAGCCTTGGAACTGAATTTATCGAAAACGAAAAAGAGGATGTGAGCAAACAGGACTGTGAGATAAATGCAGCAAAGCGGCTGCTCCTCAAAATAAAACAGGAATATCCAAGACTTCAAATCTGTATCCAGGGAGATGCACTTTATGCTACAGAACCATTTATGGAACTGTGTAGGAAAACCTATCACTGGGAGTATCTGTTTACCCAGAAAAGCACCCGACAGAAGAAGCTGGATGAGGGATTTGAATGGATAAAGACCGGGGATGATGCAGTAAGGCAGACAGGATTATGTGCGGAGCATGGAAGTGGATTTTTTGCAAACCACGTGGAAGAGCTGGCCGATAAGAAAGAAGTCATGAATGTATTTGAATATGAATATGAAACGAAAGATAAGGAAGAGAAAACCCAGAAGGTTCGATTTCAATGGGTGACGAGTCTTTTAGTGACCAGGAGGAATCTGGAAGAAATGCTACTTGCAGGAAGAGGAAGATGGAAAATAGAAAACGAGGGATTTAACAACCAGAAAAACGGGATATACAGAATCGAACATCTTAATAGCCGAAACAGCAATGCGATGAAAAACCATTATCTGCTGACGCAGATAGCAGATATCCTGATGCAGCTTTATCTGGCATGGAATCCATATGTAAAAGAATTAAAGCAGACAATAAAAAATACATCTTCAGGGTTACTGGAAAGTTTTCGAGGACTGACAGTAACGGAAGAAGATGTATCCTACATTTTGAGATACACAACAATGTATCTCGAATAGCAGGATTATTGTAACACAGGTGGTGGTTGAATGGAAGAGGAAACAACAAAATAGTTATCCACAAAACATAGAAAAAGGGATACGTCTAATTATACGATGTGTATAAGTATTATAAAAAAATAAAAAAGTGGATAATTACAAAAATGTAAAAGAACTACTATGAAGAGAGAATGAACATATATTTATTCCTCACCCCTGCTAAAGTTAATTTTCTGTTGCCCAAACTCAAAAAAGTCGTTATAATAATTAGTTGTTAGCATAGTTACATTATAACATGTAACGGAGAGAAAGATGGTTGTCGTTAGCCATCTTTTTTTCTTTTTTGATAAAAAATTTGGGGAGGGTGTGACTCGGTATGAGTCACACCCTCCCTCTCTTAGAACCGTCTATTTCCCGACAGCCCTTTTTAATTATTTGGGGACATTTTCAAAAATGCATGACAAAAATACCAGACAGATTCAATACTCAGCCTTCAAAAAATCTTCTTGGATTATCAACAAGCAGCCTCTGAATATCTTCGTCATGATACCCTCGCTCCTTTAGCCTTGGCACTACAACCTCACAAAAATAATCAAATGTTCGTCCATTTTCTGCTTTCTGAGGAAAGTCAGAAAAATCATCATAATCAGCATCAAACACAAGCACAATATCATGAGAAACAACCAACGAATCTGCAAATCCTTTCTGAAAAAGCTGATCTAATGTATTCACTCGGTTCTCCAATGAATTAAATTCGTCCAGTCCAAAGCGGTCCAAACCCAGATAACTGCCCTTTTTCACTATTTCTGATAGTTTTTCGATATCATTATAATCACCTGTATGACCGATAATCACCTTCGAAAGATCAACACCATTTTTATCAAAAAAATTCTGTTGTTCCACAGCCATATCTATTGTTTCCGTATGAGTCGTAATCGGAATACCGGTCCGCTTACAAACCTCACCTGCAATCCAAAGCAGTTTCTGATTAATCTCGGTAAATCCTTGTGGTCCTGTCGCACATTTGACTACTGCAGGTTTAATTCCAGTATCCTCAATCCCCCCAAAAATCTCGCCCATCAATAATTCCACAAAAAATTCTGCAGACTTACCAACAATCGGAAAATTTTCAAATGCAAACAAACCGGTAGCAGCAAGAATATTGACCCCCGAAAGCAAGGATGCTTGTTTTAAAATCCGGACATCCCTGCCGCTATTGATCGGCGTAGCATCAACAATTGTCTGTATTCCACTATTTTCCTTTGCTGCTTTCAATCGTTTTGCAATAAATTCAACTGCCTTTTCCTCATCAACCCACTTCTTCCCAAATGCATTTCTCAAGGATACATCGAAACATACTGCATGCTCATGCATCAGGGTTCTCCCCATATCAGAAGCATCTATTTCTCCTAAAACTGTATTAATCATTTGGCTTCACTCCTTTTCCAAATCGGCATACGGGATTTTCATCAGAAAATGGGTCTTTGCATTTTCGGATGCCAGATAGACCAGTTGCTTTTCGTCATCTAAAAACGCATGCGGATAAAACATTGGCTCATCACACAATATCATTTTTTTATCCCAGGATCGCATCTCGTCATAACTGATCCATAAAGCCAGTGGTTTTCTTGTATCAAAAATCACCCCTTGATAGTTTGAATTCGGATTGTGGAATAATAATATTTTATCTCCCTGACGGATCAGCGTGATTTTGGAATTTGGGTTTGGAATATCTGTTTTTCTCGCCTCGCTCCATGTTAAACCTCCGTCATGGCTGATCGATTGATATAAAAAGCCACTGCGTTCTGCCCTCATAAGCATCACCAGATCGCCGTTACTCAATTCCACAACATTGTTTTCCCATAATGGATACTCCGCTTTTAAATAACCATGCAGCGAATACGTTTTTCCATGATCCGTGGAAATTACAACTCCTGTCCTTTTCGGCCATTTCATCGTTAACGTATCTTCTACCGGTTCTTTTACCCAATCCCATGCGCCTTCACATTCCTGCCAATATACAGGAAAAACCCAATTTCCATTTTTCAATACGTAGCGTTTTCTAAAGCAGTAGTTTGTAATCCCTGAGGGAAGACTTCTCGGTGTTGTCCAGGTCCGCCCACTGTCATAAGAAAAAGACTGATATACGACTAATTCCCTATATCTGCATTCCGCATTATAAGTATGCACCAAAGCGCAGGCAACATCACCTTCTACGTACATCTCCGGTGCCCAGCAGGCTCGCTCAGAATGTTCAAATAATGTTGTATGCTCACTCCATGTCTTTCCATCGTCCTCACTTCTGACAATTCCTACTACGTTGGTCTTGTGTGGTTCTGTTGGTCCGCCTGTAAGCGTCAGGCAAACAATAGACCCATCCGGCATTCGTTGAATGATCGGCTCTCGGGCATACCCAAATTGTTCATTTGGCTCTAAAATTACAGTTACCGGATAATGAAATCCGTTTCTTATCTCTTCCATCCTGATCACACCTTTCTGTCATCGTCCTTTAAATACTCGTATTCCTCTTTCGTTAACGGAATATCCATTGCTTCCACGCTCATCTTTACTTCATCGTATCGGCCAGAACCAATGATCGGAATTGTCGGAAAATCATCCTTGCATAGCATAAATCGCAATGCAATCTGGGTTGGATCGCACTGATACTTCGCCGCAAGTTCAAGAACTTTCTTCAGGCGCAATCTGCTAACTGCATTTTCATAAAATTCTCTCGGTGTCGCATATGCCGGATTATCCATAAAGTCATCCTTGCCGGCACAGGAGAAATAACCCTGAGCCTGGGAAGAATAACACATAACCGCCATTCCTTCCTTTAGGTGCATCTCATACATTTCGTCCGTCATTCCAAACATGATCTCTTGATCCAGCCGTTCCTGGTTGTATTGAGCCAAATTGTACATAACCTGGTTCCCTACAAACTCAGGAATCTTCTTTTTCCTTGAATACTCCAGTGCTTCTTTTATTCTGGATGTATTCCAGTTAGAACACCCAAAATAACGAGTTTTTCCTTCTTTTACCAAATCCACCAGGGTATCGATGATTTCCTCGACGCTGATTGTTTCATCATCATGGTGCAGCCAATACAAATCGACATAGTCCACCTGAAGGTTCTTAAGGCTGTCATTAATATCATAAAGGATATCTTTCCGTGAGACCCTCGGAGAATGCATGGTATCATATTGCGGTGCCGCCCCTTTGGTATCCAGCACAATCCTGTCCCTGCACTTCCTGCTCTTTATGTATTCACCCAGAAAAAGTTCGCTGACGGATGTTCCTCCTCCTGGCTTCCACTTGCCGTAAATATTAGCGGTATCAATAAAATTTCCTCCTGCTGCCAGGTAATAATCCAAAACTCTCTCGGATTCCTTTGGATCCACTCCATGAGGGCCGCCTCCAAGGCACAGCACAGAAACCTCCAGATCCGTTTTTGGTATTACAAGTTTTTTCATTGCACTCCCTCCTAAAAAACAATACATGTCGGCTGTTCTATCTCCTTAATAAGAGAACAAAACTTCATTCCACCGTGTTCATTCATTTTGTAAACCACAAGCTGATTGGACTTTTGCAAGCCAACAATGAGAAATCTGCCATCCGGTGTAAACTGGAAATCTCTTGGGCTGCCATCCGGTACTGTTTCATTGTGGATAAGGCTCATCAAACCATCTTCTCTGATTTCAAAAACCGAAATGGAATTCGCATTCCTGTTACTTGCAAGAACAAATCTCCCATCCGGAGATATCCGGATTCCTGCCGCCCCTCCATATCCAGTGGGCTGTGTCTGTCCATATTTCAATATTGTAAGTTTTTTCTCTCTGTCTGGTGTATACGCTAAACTGACCACTTCGGAACTGCTTTCTGTTATCACATATGCGGATTCTCCATCCACAGAAAATACAAGATGTCTTGGACCGCTTCCTTTTGGAAACTTAATACATTCAACCACATCCCAGGAATCCAGGTCGTACAGAACAATTTCATCTGTTCCCACATCTGCCACGCAAAGATACTTTTCATCAGGAGTCACTACCGCACAATGCACATGACTGTTATGATCCACTCCTTTTCTGACGATTCTTTCACAAACCACTATATCTCGCTGACAGCGGTACACCGCACAGGATGGTGTCCCATAATTAGCAACGAACACCCTATCTCCCTGCGCCTCGGCAGAAACGAACGTTGAATAGACATCCTCTGTCATCAAGTGTCCCTTTGCCGTCAAACGACCTCCTTCTCCTATTGCAAACACTTCCAGTCCGCCAAAAGCCACATTTTCAATGACTGCATACAGCCGATCTGCTTTCCTGCAGAGATAGGCCGGGCTCGTAGCCCCGTAATATGCTTTGTCTATCAGCTGGCCATTCTCATCCAACTTCACGCTTGCAATATATCCAGGTGGATTTTTCGGTGTCGTTCCCACATAAAAATGATACATATTTCTTCTTTTCCTCCTCACTAAGCTTTTACCGCACCTGCTGTCATGCCTGAGACAATGTACTTCTGGCAGAACAGATACAGGATTACAATCGGGATTGATACCATCATCATGTCTGCAAATACCAGATTCCACTGGCTGGCATTTTCACCATAAAAATAGTATACGGTCATAGGCAGCGTACGGTTCGCCGCTGAACTCATAAAATACAACGGCAAATGGAAATCGTTCCATGTCCACATGGTGGTAATAATGATACTGGTAGCCACAACTGGCTTCATAAGTGGAAATATGATATGGAAAAACAATTTCAACACATTACATCCATCAATAAAAGCTGCTTCATCCAATTCCCTCGGTACGCTTTTTACAAATCCAGTCAGCAGGAAAATACTCCAGGATGTTCTCATCGCAATATACAAACACGCCAATCCAATTTTCGTCTGCTGAAGATGAAGTGCCTGCATCAGTGCAATCGTCGGTACGATACTTACCGGAACCACAATACCCATACTCAAAATCATGTATAAGATTTCTGCAAACCTTCCTTTTCTTCTTGCAAGAACAAAAGAGGATACCGATGAAAAAAGTTCTACCGCCGGAACTGTTAATAATAACATCAGACAGCTGTTCTTCAAAGCTATTCCAAGTTTTCCCTTTTTAAACACTTCTATATAATTTTCAAAATGCCATTCTGTTGGCAATTTTATATCAAAGCTGTTTGCTTCAAGTGCTGTCTTGAAGGAACCAAATATCATCATTAAACACGGAACCACGATCAGAAGGCTCAGAAGAATCATCAGAACTTCTAATACAAATAATCTCAGTTTTTTCTTTCTTATCATGAGACGTTTTCCTCCCCTTTGCGGAATAATCTTTGAATAATCCCAATTCCAATGAATAAAATGATAGACAACATCAATTCTACTGCCGTAGCACGAGCATAAAACCCCTGTGAAAATAATTTATAAACTTCGATATTAATCGTTGTTGAAGCCCAACCAGGACCTCCGTTTGTCAATACCTTTACAGAATCAAATACACGTAGACCGCCACACAAAGTAAGAACCACGCTCATTCGTATCGTCGATGCCAGCAATGGCAATGTGATTTTCCTAAAACGCTGCCATGCACTTGCCCCATCAACAATCGCCGCTTCATAATATTCCTTTGATATTGACTGAATTCCGGCTATATAAAGCATCATGTGAAACCCAGTCCATACCCACAAATCCAATAGCATTACCGTTGGAAGCGCAAGATTCGCATTCCCGATCCAATCGATCAGAACCGGCTTCCCTGTGAACAACCCCAGAAACTGGTTTACCAAACCCTTCATCTGAAAAAGTGCTTTAAAGATCACACCCACAACTACGTAAGATAATACGGATGGAAGATAGAAAATAGACCGAAGTATATTCGCAGTCTTAAGTTTCTGTGTCAGTGCTAATGCCAAAAGAAGGGCAAGCACATTTCGAGCCACAAGAATCACTGCCGCAAAACACAAGGTATTGGATAGTGCTTTCTGAAACTCTGGGTCCTTCCAAATATTTATATAGTTTTCCAGCCCAACAAACTCCATTGTTGGATATTTAATGTTCCAATTTGTAAAGGACAGCACTAATCCCAATCCAATCGGTAGAATATAAAAAACAAGAATAAAGACTGCAGCTGGTACAACCAACCAATATGGGTACAATTGTATCTTTTTTCTTTTCATCTATTTTCATCCCCTCCAATTTGTAAAGAGTTTCGCATAAATTCATACCATATTCATGCATTTCCAAGACTACTTTAAAAGGAAGTGCCGGCTTAAAAGCCTGGCACTCCATTCTGCTTCTGGAACTCTGCAAATTTATCATCCCAACGCTGCCACATCTCATCCACAGTTGTCTGTCCACTAATTACGTCCGCATAAAGGAAGAATAAATAACTGTCCAGTAAAGCCTTCTGATCATCCAAATATGCATTAAACTCTAAAGCTGCATTACCCTTCCGAACATAATCTTCGTAGATATGTGCTACTGCCGGATGCAATTCTGCAGACTCACAATCTTTGAACGTTGCCAAAGTTCCCGTTTCAATGTTAAAACGATTCATATATTCTGGCTGAGTGAATTCATTAATCCATGCTAAACAAGCATCCTTGTTTTCTCCATTTTTATTCACGTACATAGCAACCACGAAATTACCCATTACAGCCATATCTTTGTCTTCAAATGGAATCACAAAGGAACCCACATTAAGATCTGGATTCTGATTTATAATATCCTGCAAGGTCCACTCATCAGCAATCATCATAGCAGCAGTTCCACCAGCCATATTTAATACTCCGTCATCTACTCTTGTTGACATATGATCTGGATTTACATAGCCTAAATCATAAAATTTTTTTAAATCTTCCATGATTTCTTTAGTTTCCGGAACATCCGAGAATTTCAATTCTCCTGACTGCAATTTATCATAAACTTCCTTCTGATCATCTAATGCAACCCCCAAGCCCATTGTCATAAAGATCTGTGTTTTAGTGGTATCATTGTCCATCATATAAAGGGGTGTAACATCTGGACATTTTGTTTTAATCGCTTCACAAATTTCGTATAACTCATCCATCGTTTTTGGATGCGGATCTTCATAGCCGGCCTGTTTTAAAATATCCTCGTTATAATAAATTGCAGGGAACCAGGTTGCTGACTGAATAGGCATTCCATACAAATTCCCATCTTCATACAAAACCGTGTCAGGACTGCTCATTCTTTCAAACCACGGCTGATCGTTCATCACAACACAATTTTCCTGAGCATTAAACAGTTTTACATTCTGTGGCAGATTGTGAACAAAAATATCCGGGATCTCATTGGTGGCAAGCTTTACCTGAATCACATCCATAAAATCCGTAACCGGCTGAATATCCATTGTAATTCCTGTTTTTTCTTTAATCTCCTCACAGATATCCAAAAACACCCCGTTAAATGTAGTCGTATAAGTTCCTTGGTTCATCATCATAGAAATTGTAACTCCATCGTAAGGCTTTTCAGCTTCCTTTCCCTCTGTTTTTGCAAATACTGCATTACTGCTGCCCCCTACTAGCATAGATGCAGCCAAAACCAAACTTGTTGCCTTTTTGAATTTCAAATTTCTCCTCATAATTACCTCCTTATAATTGTTTTTTCGTATTTTGTACCCCTATCATAATCATTTATTTTGCTTTAATAAATGGATTTTTTGTTGAACTTGATGGACATATCAGTTTACTTGATCTTCAAATATGTACAATATTGCAAAAATACTATATAATGGGATTAGACAATATGTAATGACCTCCGATTTGTAGGTTCGTGGATTTACCTGCATACTATAAATTGGAAAAAATCAATGGTAACAGGGATTACCGCATACAAATGGAGGTCATCGAATGAATTGTAACATAGTTTACGTAGGAATAGATGTACACAAAGAAACTTTTTCACTCTGCTGCTATACCAATGAGAAAGAGCAGGCTGAATGTCCCCAGAAAGTTGACGCACATTACAGTAAAGTTCTCAATTATCTGGAGGCAATGTGTTTCCATTACGGAGACGATGTTATGTTTATATGCGGTTATGAAGCTGGCTGTCTTGGGTTCACGTTATACCACTAGTTTACTAGCCATAACGTGAAGTGCATCATTCTTGCTCTGACAACTATGTCAAAACCAATGGGCAAGAAAAAGGTAAAAACAGCCAAACGTGATGCTGCACTGATTGCACGCTACCTTGCTCATCGTGATTACAGCTCGGTACATATTCCGACTGAACAGAATGAGCAGGTGAAAGAATATATCCGAATGCGACAGGATCACAAACTCGCATTGAAAAAGATAAAGCAGCAGATCCTGGCATTCTGTCTACGCTATAATTACCGGTATGATACTACGAAAAGCCATTGGACACAGGCACATTTAACATAGCTGCGCTCATTAGAGCCAGAAGGACTTTATCAGGAAATCCTCACAGAATATCTTGTCACCTATGATTAGCTGACTGACAAACTGGAGAGACTTGATAAACGTATCGAGGAACTTGCATCCCCAAAAGGTTACCAGGAAAATGTCAGCTATCTGTCCTGTCTCCTTGGTGTGAAAACCCAGACGGCCTTATCTACTCTTGTAGAAGTTGGCAATTTTAAACGCTTTGCCAGGGTCCAGTAGTTTGCATCTTATCTTGGGCTTACGCCAGACGAAGATTCCAGCGGCGAGAATTAGAACAGACTCGGAATTACCAAAGCCGGAAACAGCCATATACGAACATTGCTGGTAGAAGCAGCCCAGAGTTATACATGTGGAAAACCAAGCTATAAATCAAAGGCATTGAAATCAAGGCAGAATGGAAATCCCACTGATATCATAGCTTACGCTGATAAAGCGAATGAGCGCCTAAGACGCAGATACTATCAGCTGATCCTGGGGCAGCATAAGAAGGCTAATGTAGCCAAAACAGCAGTCGCCAAAGAACTTGCTTGTTTTATCTGGGGCATGATGACTGACAATATCCATTAACAGCAGCGTATAACATCTTCACGCAACAATTAACTGGAGGATTCCTGAAAGGGGTTTAACATCTTTCAAGGTTCAAGTTATCTATAATAAAGCTATGTTGGCACAGGAATATCTGTGATTCACGTTCTTAGACGGTAGGGCTCACGGCGGACCATTGACCTGTAGGTAAGAGGCAAGCTGAATCCACGTATATTAGAGTGGTCAAAGCCGGGAACTGATACGTCTGAAGCCCTTTCATAAGTTCTTCAGGTAAAATTTAATAAGTTTGTGGTGATTTTTCTCAATTTACCTCTTGACAAAAGTCATTACATATCAGTTTTAGAAAGAATCATTAACAAATTTTAGAAAGGATTATTTTAATATGATTGTGAAAAAAAACTCTCCTTTTTCCCTTAAAATTATATACTCTTATCTATTGTTCACTATTTTCATCATATTTATAAGCTTAATTGGCTTCTATACTTATTACTACAGAACCACTTCTGTAAACACATGCAATATTATTCATCAATTAAATTCTTCTGCTGCCAACCAGATCGAACTCCAAATCTCCACGATGGATAATCTGGCACAACAATTGGTAAGTAATAAAACTCTAATCGGAACTATGAGAGAGATGAGCACAGTCGTCAAAAAGTATCCTCACAACATTTTTGTAACGGATTACAATGTTGCCGACAAGCTCTCGTCTCTTCTTTTACAGATGTGTCTTCCAAGTCTCTTAACGGAACGCATCAGCGTTGTCAATGACCAAGGCGATTATCTTGCCGTCAGCAGCAACTACAAATTTTTAGATTTAAATCACGAATATGACACTCATCTGTATTCAGATGATTTTTTATCTCTATATACCAAAATAAAACAGAAGGAAATCACCAAACTCACTGCCTATTCTTCTTATGATAAATGGCTTCCTTCCAACGATACTCCCATCCTTTCCTGCTATCGGCCGATTACAGATATTTATACGTTTCAGGTACATGGAATGCTTGAAATTCAACGTCCTTTTACGATCATTGAAGACATTCTGAAAGAGATTAATTACAATGATATTCAGGTGCTTTTACTCGATGATTCCGACAAGTTAATATACAGCAACACCCCTGATATGGACGAAAACCTTCTTTCTTCTATATTGTCAAACCATAAGAAGTTTCCTTTTTCCGATTATACAACCATCGAAAGTGCTAATTGGAAGCTGATCAGTGTCCTGCCGTCAGCTTCTGTGTACCGGCCAATTATAAATGTCATACTCATTGTAGTTTTTATTTTACTATCACTGGTTATATTTGCGCTGAGTGCAGTTTCTGTCGTTGACAAGAATATCCGAATTCCTCTGGAAAACCTGAAATTCTCTTTAGAAAGTGTCGACTTTAATAATCTGGATGTAGATTTCGATTCTCAGTCTACAGAATTAGAACAGGTACATCAGGTATTTCTTGAGATTATCCTAAAATTGAAAACTTCTATCCAAAAAAATGAATATCTGCGACGTCAAGATTTAAAATCGCAAATGTTTGCCTTACAGGCACAGATCAACCCACATTTTATCCACAATACCTTGACAATCATCGGTGCCTTAGGCCAGGAAGCTGGAGCTCCACGAATCATGAGAATCTGCCGAAAGTTCTCCGACATGCTCTCATATTCAACGGAATATCACAATGATTTCACTACGCTTGCTCAAGAACTGAATCACACAGAGAACTATCTTTTTTTAATGAAGGAACGTTATGGAGAAAACTTATCATACAAAATCATTTTGCCTCCTGACATGAATCAAAATTACCCTGTTCCAAAGCTGTCCCTTCAACCATTGATAGAAAACTGCATCTCTCATGCTTTTGAATATACCTTACCCCCCCTGGAAGATAATAATTCTTTGTCATGAGACCCCAGAAACATGGGGAATTGAAATTCATGATAATGGATGCGGTTTTTCCACAGAAGCCAGAGAAAAAATATTGCAACGTTACGAGAATTACAAAGCAAATCCCACATTAAACAATTTGGACGCAAAAATCGGTGGACTTGGAATCATATCTACAGTCATCCGAATGCATATGCTTTACGATTCCAAAATTATTTTCGATATAGGCTCAAGCAAATTAGGCGGGAGCAAAATCACAATAGGAGGATATAAGCATGATTAATGTCTTAGTAGCAGAAGATGAACCACTGATCCTTAACGCCATTACAAATCTGATCAGTTCCCTAGATTCTGATTTTATTATCATGGCTAAAGCCAAAAATGGACTTGAAGTGCTTCAGAGTCTGAATACCCAGCCAATAGATGTTATTTTTACAGATATAAAGATGCCGATGTTAGATGGACTTGATCTGATTCAAGAAATCCGTAATCGTTCACTGGACATTCCAATTGTTATCATTTCCGGATACAATGACTTTTCTTATGCCAAAAGAGCATTGATACTGGGAGTATTTGATTATCTGTTAAAACCAATTAATACGGAAGAACTGGCAAATACTTTAAAGAAACTAAAAAAAGCCTACATTCAGGCAACACAGGAGCAATATCAACAATTTTTCCAGCAGTTTTCCATTCGGAATACCACATCAGATCGCCAGATGTCTTTACCACAGATCAAGGATATGGCAGTCATCATATTATCTGCTGGCTGTTATCCTGCTTATCCGTTCCATTTTCCTCTTGCTGCAGTGTCCATCTGGAAAACAGTCCACCTGGATAAAATCCTTAAACAGATTTTCCCTTCCAGTACTTTCTTCGGAAGCAAACCGGGAATTTTAGAAAATGAGTACTTTATTTTCCTTCCTCTAAACATTTCTTCCGGAACTGTTGAAAACCTGGAACAACAATTGTTACACTTTTTTCAACAAATTAATATTTTTGAATACCCAATTCATCTCTGCTATCGAATTTGTAAAAACGATAATGACTGCATCTACGAATCTCTTCAAAGCCAAAGGAATCTGCTGATGCAGCGCATGCCACTGCACACGCCGCTTTTCTTAGGCCCGAATGAACAGCCAATGACCATTACAATCAAGAAATATACTTCTTTGATTCATAATTTGATTACCTTAAGCAACAATAATGAACCTTTACTTGCTCATAAAATCATCGATCTAATTTCTTCCCTATATGAAGAACAGGCTCCCGTCCACCTAATATGGACAATTTTGCAGCAGCTTCTGTACTATCGCAATCTTAAACAAAATATTGACAACTATGATATTATACTCCAAATGAATGTAGATCTGGATGAAGAACTGACGAATTCAAGAACGTTAAAAGAACTGCAGTCTACGGTTAGAAATTTCTTTTCCATCAAAATAGAGGATTCCACTGGCATATCTAATGAAAAAGAGATTATTGACAATGTGGAAAAATATTTGTTGGAGAATTTCCGAAAAAATTTATCTTCCGCTGATCTCTCCAAAGAGTTTGGTTTTGACTCATCTTATTTAAGCAGACAGTTTAAGCTCCACACTGGAATGACTCCTTGGAGATTTTTGCTGGATTTAAAACTAAAAGAAGCTCAACGGCTTATCACATCCCATCCTGATATGCTGATCAAGGATATTGCGCTGGCAATCGGATATAATGATCCATTATACTTCAGTCGCATATTCAAAAAATACGTAGGGGTCTACCCTTCTGAATATAAACAATGATCTGCTGCCGGAACTGCCACTCAATGTGCGCAGCTCCGGTCAATTCTTACATACAAACCTTTTCTATCGCCTGTTCTAACAGTTTATCCGCTTGTTTCTCTGTATAAAACTGTGTTCCCAACGTTACAGACTGATTTTTCATTTTGTCCCACACCTGTTCCATATGATAGTCCGTATCCTTTCGCCAAATCTCCATGTAACGAGTGTCTAACAGCTTTTCCAAAATCTGGTTTTGCTTCAACCACGCAGCTGCACGGAATGCCCATGCAAGTATTTCCTGTGCATAAAATAACGACTTTAAAATGCTTTCCTTTGTATAGAAGTCCCCATAATCTTTCGGATCAAAATTGATTCCACCATTTTTTAATCCACCCATATCAATAAGATCATACATAACTGGTATCCATTTTTTTACGAGTTCCTGCAATGATTCATCCGAATCTACAAAACGATCCGGACTGATATCAATTGTTCCTATCATATCATACATCTTTGCCATACGAACTTCATAATCAAAGCGATGTCCAGCAAGAAATGCATGATATGGATCCATGCATAAACGAACTTCTACATCAAGATGATATTGCTTTAAAAACAAAACTGCCGTAGCCACATCGAAATGGTACTGAAATCGCCCAGGACGCGTTGGCTTCGGTTCCAAATAGAAGTTTCCTTTGAATCCCTTCTTTCTTGCATACGCAATCGTCTTTTTTATATGTTCTGCACGGTTATCCAGTTCAAAACTTAAATCTGTGTCTGTCATACATTGATAACCTTCTTTACCACCCCAGAACATAATACCAGTTCCACCAAGTTCCAATACTGTATCTACATTCACCTTCTCCAATGCTAACGTCTGCCAAAATACATCTAATGACGGAGATGTTGCTGCACCTAATTCAGTCTGCGGAAGACTAATATAATTGCTTGCCCCCCAAAGCAGTTTTTTATGATATTTCTCCATTTTCTCCTGAATCGCATGATTCAGCTGTTGTTGTTCTTTCTCTGCCTCAGCCAAAGTATTTGCCGGTCCACAACAACCAGCCCCTTGAAAACAAAAATAATTGATATTCAGTTTTTCCATAAACTGAAAAGCTAATTCTGCTTTTTCTGTCTCATACATAATTCCAGATGAATGTGCAAAATTCCCCCGCATACTTTGGGACCCAAAATTATGCCACCAACTAACAGAAAAAGGCAGCCACTCTTGCATTTGCCTTCCTAAAATAATTTCTGTCGGATTATAATATTGATAGTCGAAAGAATCCATATGATACCATTTCATCGTTTATCACCTCTTTTTTCTTTATAGTATTAAAAAAAAGTTGGAATAGAAATGGACGATTTTGAACTCTTGATGGATTTTTTATCCACGTTTTACAATTCATATTAATCCTAGATTATTCACGGCTATGCCGTGTGAAGTGGCTGAAAGCCACATGATTACTGTATTTTAATTGAATATTGCTGTTTCACCTATCAAGTGAATAAAAAAAGAGCATCCATTTATGGTAAAATTAAGGTGTCGAATCTTAAATAATAACCCAAAGGAGCCCTTTATGAGTATTGTAAACACCTTATCACTAGAAAGCAATAGACAGATTAAAATAAATTTTGATGGAGGAGATTTATCCTCCGATGCAGGCTTACTTCTTATCAAAGAATTCGTAAGCAAACTTGGCATTGATAAACTTTTCAGCCACTCATTTAAGACCAATGATTCTGCATCATTTAGATATCACACTGACAAGGAGAATCTCCTTCAGATGATATATATGATCATTGCAAGTTACTTTGAAGATGATGCTTCAGATGAACTTACAAATGATCCAGTATTTAAAGCAGTGCTAGATAAAGACGCTTTAGCATCACAACCTACGGTATCAAGATTCTTTAACCGTATGGATGAAGATACTTTAAACCAATTCCTTACGATTGGCAGAATACTTCGAAAAAGAGTTTACAGTATTCAGATGCCACAGGCTGTTATTCTGGATCTGGATTCCACTCTTCTTGATGCATACGGTAA
This sequence comes from Blautia sp. 1033sp1_1033st1_G9_1033SCRN_220408, assembly GCF_040929965.1. Lineage (NCBI taxonomy): Bacteria > Bacillati > Bacillota > Clostridia > Lachnospirales > Lachnospiraceae > Blautia > Blautia sp. 1033sp1_1033st1_G9_1033SCRN_220408. The sequence continues at coordinate 20,230 of NZ_JBFKZO010000033.1, forward strand.
ACAAGAAGGTAGAGCTTTTAACTTTCATTATCAAAGCAATGGATACCATCCACTTGTCTGTTATGATGGAATGACCGAGGATCTGATAAAAATTCAACTTCGTGATGGAACACAGTATTCCTGCACTGGAGTGGTTGACTTCTTGCAACCAATACTTGATGAATATCTGAATGATTATCCGACAATCCGAATTCTGCTTCGTGGTGACAGTGGTTTTGCTACACCTGACCTTTACAAGCAGTGCGAGGAAAATGGAACAAGCTATGTCATCCGGCTGAAGGAGAATGGTATTCTCCGTAGAAAAGCATCCCATCTTGTGGATGAGCTTGATGAAATCACTAGAAATAACAAAGTCGATTATGCGGTAGTTTATGGTGAATTCATGTACAAAGCAGGTCCATGGCCTTATGAAAGACGTGTAGTATGCAAGGTTGAAAAGCCGGAAAACCAGATGGTTTACATGTACACATTCATTGTCACAAACATGGATTCATC
>NZ_JBFKZO010000034.1:0-19393 GCF_040929965.1 Blautia sp. 1033sp1_1033st1_G9_1033SCRN_220408
GTATTACCCGTTAGCAAAACCTAAAACGTACTATTGTTTATATTGAAGCGAATGTTACTATGAGGAGCCGTATGCGGAAAAGCCGCACGTACGGATCTGTGAGGGGCTAAGATTGAGAGGTCTTAGTCTACTCGACTGTCAATGACAGGTGACATTGAAAGAGCCAGCCCATTCAAGGTGTTGGCTCTTTCAAAAATTCCATTCTAATAAATCGCACGACAACTTAGCGAAAAATAAGCTCCCCATTAGCAAAAAAGTGAATATTTCGCGCCAGCGACACCATCAGCACGCTTTTGAACTCCACCTATACGAACGATAGCTACACTTGACAGGCAATTCACACAATAGTTCCACTTTTAATAGATCCTTTTGTAGAATTATATATGAGGATTACCTCAAATTTTACAGAAGGGAGGCCTGTCATTATGGCCAATAAGATTAATGCCAAGCTCATTCTTGAGCTTAATGCATCAGGGCTGTCAAGAAATCAGATAGCCGCGACCAGACATATGTCTAAACATTCCGTAAACTATCGATGAGAACTCTCTGACGGATACCTTCAAGATTTTTCTTTAAAAGAAGCCGGAGAGATGAATAATATTAATCCAGCATCTGATGATGCACAGAATCTTGTAAGAAGAATACAGGATTATATTACCCAAAACTTATATACTTGTACAAATAAGATTTTGCGTGGATTAGGAAAAATGTCTGGTGGAAGTGCAGAAAATACGGTAATGAGTGGAAATCAGTTATTAATGCCCGTTTGATTTGGCGAAAAAATCTCGTTGCGTATTTATGTATAATGCGCTTATAATGAATGTACAGAAAAACAGCAGAAATATTTTCATAAAATGGAAGTTGTAAGAAATGAGCATGCAGACAGATTGTGAAATTTTATAAGTCCGAAACATACAAGACATTGCAGGAAACAGAAAATGGATTATGGGCAGAATCGGCAGAATATATAGCTGATAGGTATTATGAGGAAGCATGAGAATTCAAATTTCTAATTATGGAAATATACAGGGGAATCTTTATGATCAAACGGAAAGAAGCACTGGAGTTTGGCTTATCATTTCAGGATACATATGAGGAAAGGCCTTTCCATGACCAGACCTGGCAGCTGGTAAGAGTAAAGGAAAGTAAAAAAGCGTTTCTGTGGATTTTTGAGCGTAATGGATATGTTAATCTGAATGTAAAAACAGATCCGGAATGGCGTGATTTTTGGCGAAGTACATATGAAGCAGTAACTGCAGGATACCACCAGAATAAGGAACACTGGAATACCATTGTTCTGGATGGAACAATACCAGATAAAGATATTAAAAGGATGATATCTGAAAGCTATGACTTGGTCACGTACAGCCCAACAAAACGGATTTATGAGGCTGTTAAAAAAATACCAAAAGGCTGTGTGGCAACCTATGGAAAAGTGGCAGAGATGGCAGGAAATCCAAGAATGTCAAGAGCTGTGGGAAATGCACTTCATAAAAATCCGGACCCGGAGCATATTCCATGCTATCGTGTAGTAAATTCCAAAGGAGAGCTAGCTGGAGCATTTGCTTTTGGCGGCGAAAACGTACAGAAAAAACTGTTGGAAGCAGATGGGATTGAAGTTATCAATGGAAAAGTAGATTTGAAAAAGTACGGATTATAGTACAGCAGCTTCTGTGTACGAAAGAATGAATTTAACCGAATCAAGTAAGTTCCCTGGGTCGGTTGCGAAAAGTAATAAGCAGTTAGTCTATGAAAAATAGGCCAGCTGCTTTTTTTTTGGCTTTTTTTATGCCAAAAAGAATTGACATAGCTGAAGAGTTACACTATAATCGTTCTAAAAAGAACGATAAAGGAGGGCGAGATGTATTTCTGGGATAAGCATAAAACAATTACAAGTTATTATGAATTGCTTTCCAGCCAGATATGTGACCAGTATGGGTTAACTCAGATGGAATATGATATACTTATGTTCCTGCATAATAATCCGCAGCATAATACTGCAGCAGAAATAGTAAAGATTAGAAAATCAACCAAATCACATGTTTCAACTTCGTTAAAAAAATTGGAAAACAAAGGATTTATTGAAAGAATACAAAGTGAAGACAATAAAAAACATATTGAGATTGTTTTGCTGGATAAGGCAGAATTAATTGTGGAAGCAGGAATAAACGTACAAAAACAGTTTGCACAAAATGTTTTAAGCGGATTGACAGAAGAAGAAACGCATATGTGTATCAAGGTTTTCAATAAGATTTGCAATAATGCAGAGGAGTATTTGAGGAAATATAAGGAGAGAGTGGATGAAAGCTAGATTTTGTGTAAAAAGGAAAACATTGCTTCTGATTGCCGGAATCGTGTGGATGATAGCTGGTTTTAATGTTGCCAGATTAGGAGTATTATCCTACTTGAATATTGAAAGAAAGTGGTATTTGTATTTTATATCAATATTGGTATTTATTCTTTTTGGCTTAATGTTCTTCAAAATGAGCCAGAAACATACAAGACGAATCCTGGAATATGAAGAGTACCGGCCATTTTGGAATTTCTTTGATCTAAAAGCATATTTAATTATGACCTGTATGATGAGTGGCGGGATCGGATTTCGAGCAGCAGGTATATTTCCAGAGATGTTTATTGCATTTTTTTATTCTGGACTGGGCTTCGCTTTAGCATTAGCAGGAGTTATTTTTACCAGAAACTATTTGTTTTACAATCAACTGATAGAAGAGGAGCAGGATTAATAATGAGAGAGAATAATTACAAACCACAGATGCCCGATGTTATGGAGGCAATATTTGATGCAGCATATCTGATTTTTGATTTGGTTGCCGCAGTGTTGTTTTTTATATTTTCAAAAGGAAACACCTTATTTGTACTTTATGGAGCATTAACATTGACGCTTTGTGGTGGGGATGCATTCCATCTGGTGCCAAGAATTATCAGGGCAGTACAGGGCAGCAGTGATAAAATAAAGAGACAGCTTGGAATTGGATTACAGGTATCATCTATTACAATGACGGTATTTTATATTATTTTAATGTATATATGGAAATTAACATTTCCAGAAATAACATTGCCGGTGGCGATTCAGGCTGTAATCTGGATATCAGCAGTTATCAGAATTGTTATATGTATGTTTCCACAGAATAACTGGTGCACAGATGAAGGAAATATGAAACTGTCTATTATCCGGAATGCAGTTTTTGTGGTTACAGGTATAGGGATAATTATTCTGTATTTAATATCAGGAAATACCTATGGATATCATATGACAAGGATGGCTGCAGCTATTATCATTTCTTTTGGCTGTTATCTTCCAGTAACTTTATTCAGTAAAACAAAACCAAAGGTTGGATTACTAATGATACCAAAAACTTGTGCATATATGTGGATCATCGCAATGGGGCTTCAACTTTTATTTTAACTCCCATTTTGTATTGGAGGTGCTGTTTATATGGAGTATATAGCACATAAAGACGGTGAAAGAGTACAGACAGTAAAAGAACACTTATATGGTACAGCAGAATTAGCAGGATCTTTTGCAGAAAAGTTTGGGAATACTGTTTATATGTTATAATACCATTTTCAGAAGGAGATGATAAGGTTTGAAGAGAGAGAATTATTCGATAGTATTCAGCAGCTTAACAGGTAATACGAAGAAGCTTGCGGATGTAATTCATGAAACACTGCCTAAGAATGAGTGTGATTATTTTGGCACGATTGAAGCTCAGGTACCTCAATCAAAGTTGCTGTATGTAGGATTTTGGACAGACAAAGGGAATGCGGATCATAAAACTTTGGAATTGTTATCCAAATTAAAAAATAAAAAGATTTTTCTTTTTGGTACAGCTGGTTTTGGCGGAAGTGATGTATATTTTCAGAAGATTCTGGGACAAATCAGGCAGTCCATTGATTCAAGCAATGTTATTGTCGGAGAATATATGTGTCAGGGGAAAATGCCGCAGTCTGTGAGGGAACGTTATCTGAGGATGAAAGAGAATCCGGAGCATCCGGCGAATCTTGATATGCTGATTGACAATTTTGACCGTGCGTTGTCTCATCCTGACATGGATGATCTGCAAGGGCTGCAAACAGCAATTACGAAAGAATGACTTGCTCTTTGAGAGGGGGGAAATCCTTTTCTCAAAGGGCTTTTTTTATGCAAAGATGCCGATGTAAAAAAACAGATATAAAAAACTTGACAATCATAATGACTTAGTGTATTATCTAACTATAACAGCGATACACAAGGAGGATATTATGGAATATAATCCCACATTGCCCATCTATCTTCAGACAGCCAATGCGATCAAGCGGGACATTGTAACGGGCAAGCTTCCCCCGGGAGCGAAGCTTCCATCTGTACGTGACCTGGCGGTGGAATATACTATCAACCCCAACACAGTCAGTCGAGTGTATAAAGAACTGGAAAGTGAGGGTGTATGCTTTACCAGACGAGGCATGGGAACCTTTGTTACAGAAGATTCAGCGAAGATAGATATGCTTAAGAAAGAGATGGCAGGCACTTTAATACGGGATTTTCTGGAGGGAATGGAGCAGCTTGGGTATTCCAGGCATGAGGCTATCACCTTTCTGGAAAATGAAAAATGAAACCGGCGCATCTTGCAGTATGAATGTTTGGACATTTTTGGAGTCAAGTGGATATTTGCAACCCCACAGGGGCTTACTTGACACGGTTAAAATAATGATGAGGAGAATATGAAAATGGTTTTGGAAAGCAGAGAAGCAACAAAAACATATGGAAGAAAAACTGCTGTGGATCATGTATCCTTGGAATTGGAGGCAGGGTTTGTATATGCCATGCTGGGTCCTAACGGAAGTGGGAAAACCACCTGGATGAAGATGGCAGCAGGACTTGTGAAGCCAAATAGTGGTGGGATTCTTTACCAGAATCAGCCTATAGGCATCGAGAGCAAGAAAGAGATCGCCTATATGTCCACAGAACCCTACTTTTACAGCTGGATGACGGTAGCAGATGTGGGAAAATATTATGAGGATTTCTTTGATGATTTTTCTATGGAAAAATATCATCAACTGATTACCAGTATGGAACTTACCGAAGATATGAGAGCCAAAAAGCTTTCTTCCGGTATGATGGCGAAGCTGAAAATAGCAGTAACTATGGCTCGAAAGGCGAAAATTTATCTGTTGGATGAACCATTGAACGGTATTGATCTTCTGGCAAGAGATGAGATTATGAGAACGATTCTGGCGTCCATTGAACCAGATGTGACGATGGTGATTTCCAGCCACCTGATCGATGAACTGGAGCGTGTGGCAGACGCTGTGCTTTTTCTGAAGGAGGGGCATCTGATCCGGCAGTGTATGGTAGAAGAATTACGTATCAGCCAGCACAAATCTGTAGCTGATCTGTATCGTGAAATTTATGGACATGGAGGAGAGGCAGTATGTTAAAGTTGATGAAATATGAATTTCGTAAAACCGCATTTTCAAAATTGATTTTATTATGCATTACCATGGTTGTGGAAATTGTATATTTACTGGGCGTTTTTTTGAAGAAAGACAACCTGCTTTTTATAGGGATTATGTTACTGACCTTATGTGCTACCGCCGGAATCCTGTACATTGGTCTGGAAAGCATAAATGTTTTGCAGCGGGATCTGAACACGAAACAAAGCTATATGTTGTTTCTTACCCCAAGGAGCAGTTATCAGATCCTTGGAGCCAAGATTTTGGAAAATGGAATTTCTATTTTGCTGACAGGAGTATTTTTTGCAGTTCTGGCAGTGATTGATATAGCCGTAGGCAATTATAAAGAACTTTGGGATATGTTGTACAGGTTCCTGGATATGAATATGAATATATCCATTGATCCCTGGGTGATCGCTTTTAACTTCTTCTCAGCTTTGGCCGGCTGGATCACATGTATTGTAAGTGCGGATTTAGCTGTGATCTTATCTGCCAGTGTGTTTGCTGGTAAGAAGGCTAGTGGAATCATAGCCTTTATTATTTTCATTATCCTGACCACCCTTCTGGGAATGGGTATGGATATGCTTCCGGAACTGAATAGTATAGAACTTACCCTTGCTCTTGATATAGCGGTATCTTTCCTGGCTGCTGCGATTTTTTATCTGATCAGCGGCTGGATTATGGATAAGAAGCTAAGCGTATAGAAAAAGTAAATTCATAAAAAATCAATAAAAGAAATCAGCAAAAGAAATATCAGTACAATCAGTAAAAGCAAAGTAAAAGCAAAATTAGTAAAAGTAATATCAGTTAAGCTCTTTCTGTGATAAAATCAGAATCATGGAAAGGGCTTTTATGTATACTTGAGCTGAGACAGAAATGATGTGTAGAAAAGAGGTATGAGATGGAGCATCTGCGCTGCGTGGTGGAGAGAATTACATATCAGAATGAAAATAACGGCTATACAGTGCTGAAATGTGCAGTGAAGGATTACAGTGATCTGGTTACAGTGGTTGGCGCTATGCCGGATACTCACGTAGGTTCGGTTCTTTCACTGGAAGGTATGTGGAAAGTGGATGCCAGATATGGGAGACAGTTTTCTGTAGAAAAATTTGAAGAAACACTTCCGGCAACGGTTTACGGGATTGAGAAATATCTTGGTTCCGGACTGGTGAAAGGGGTTGGACCAAAGTTCGCAAAAAAGATTGTTGAAACATTCGGAAAAGAGACTTTAAATGTGATTGAGGACACACCAGAGGAATTGCTGAAAATACCAGGGATTGGGAAAGTGCGTGTAGACAGGATCACAACAAGCTGGCAAGAACAGAAAGAGATCAAGAACATTATGCTGTTTCTTCAAAGCCATGAAGTGAGCACTTCCCATGCCACAAAGATTTTTAAAACCTACGGAAGTGAAAGCATCGCCATTGTAAAAGAAAATCCATATCGCCTGGCTGACGATATCTGGGGGATCGGGTTTAAAACAGCAGATGCCATTGCGCAGAAGATGGGTATTGATAAGGGAAAATTTGTCCGTCTGCGCAGCGGTATTTTTTACACTCTTAATAAGCTGGCAGAGGCAGGGCATTGCTATGCAACAAGAGAGCAGCTGATCAGCAAAGCAGGAGAACTTCTGGAGGTAGAAGAACCGGAGCTGGAGATCACTTTGGATGAAATGCTGCGTACCAACGATGTGATCCGGGACCAGGCAGAGGAACAGGAAGCTATCTATTTGCCGCCTTATTATTTTGCTGAAAGCGGATGTGCCAGAAGACTGATCCGTCTGATGAAGGCTGATGCCGCAAAGCGAGAAGATCCGGAACGGATTTTATCCAAGGTGGCGGATGCATCAAAAATCACCTATGATGAGACCCAATGGCTGGCAGTTAAAACGGCGATTTCTTCTAAAGTAATGGTGCTGACAGGAGGGCCAGGCACAGGCAAGACCACTACAACACTGGGGATCATTTCAGCATATCAACAGGCTGGCTGTAAGATCATTCTGGCTGCACCTACAGGACGAGCTGCAAAAAGAATGAGCGAGGCTGCCGGCATGGAGGCAAAGACCATTCACAGGCTGTTAGAATATAAACCGCCGGAAGGGTATCAGAAGAATGAGGAGCATCCTCTTGAGGGAGATGTGCTGATCCTGGATGAGTGCTCCATGATCGACATTATGCTGATGTACAATCTTTTAAAAGCATTGCCGGAACAGATGTCATTGATCCTGATTGGAGATACAGATCAGCTGCCCAGTGTTGGTGCTGGAAATGTACTTCGGGATATTATAGCTTCCCAAAGGGTTCCTGTGGTGCGTCTTACACAGATTTTCAGGCAGGCACAAGGGAGCCGGATCATTATGAATGCTCATCGGATCAACCGGGGGGAGTCGATTGATATGCGTGGCGGGAAGGAATCAGATTTTTTCTTTGCTTCAAAGACAACCAATCAGGAAGTTGTGGATACCATTGTCCAGTATTGCAAAATGAATCTGCCCAGGTATTACCATATGGATCCATTTACAGATATTCAGGTGCTGACACCTATGCAGCGGGGAGAATGCGGGGCGGTTCATTTAAACCAGGTGCTGCAGGAGGCTATGAATCCCTCCAGGATCTTTTTGCGGCGAGGTGGGACACAATATCGGCTTAAGGATAAGGTGATGCAGATTCGTAACGATTACGATAAAGAAGTATTTAACGGGGATATTGGCACCATTACCAAGGTGGATATGGAAGAGCGTGAACTGACGGTTCTGTTTGACGATCGTGAAGTGGTTTATGATGTGACAGAACTGGAGGAGCTTTCCCTTGCCTATGCAGTAACCATCCACAAGGCACAGGGCAGTGAGTATCCTATTGTGGTTATGCCGTTTACTATGAGTCATTTTGTGATGCTGCAAAGAAATCTCCTTTATACAGGTGTGACCAGGGCAAAAAAGATCCTGGTGCTGGTGGGGGAGAAAAAAGCTGTATATTATGCTATCAAAAATGAAACCACTGCAGGGCGGAATACATGTCTGGCCAGGCGGCTGCAGGAAAACAGCAGGGAATCCAAAAAAGCACAGTTTGCAGATAAAACTTCCAAAGAAAAAATGATCGTTTACAAAGGTGGTATTCAACCTTCTATGATATGTGAAACACCAACGGTCTATGAAGGGAATTTGTGGAAACGCCTTTCCCAATCCAAATTCAGAAGCAGTTTTTCCTTAAAGGCGAACGACAGGAATTATGTGTCAGAAAAAGGGATGGCTAAGGTACGGGAACATGCAATTGATTTTATCAGTAAAAGACTGGCACCTGCCAATCTGCCAAATGATGGCAGGCAGACCCCTATGCGAGGTCATCCGGTGTTTGTTGCTCAGCATGCAACGGCTACCTGCTGTAGAGGATGTCTGGAAAAATGGCATCGTATTCCAAAAGGAAGAGAACTGATGTGGGAGGAGCAGGAGTATGTGGTGGATGTGATCATGGAATGGATCAGCAGGGAAATGAAAAAATAAAAATTGCAGTTTATTAGTCTATAATGTATAATAAAGATGACTGCTCACTGAGGGGAGAATCATTGTAAAAGTGAGCAGTAATTTTATAATCTTTGTAAGATATATAAAACTATAAATAATGTTTTATATATCTTAAGACTATGAGGAGGGTACTGAAAGAAAAGAGCTGATGACAGGAAACAAAAGTATGGTGAACGGGAAATACAAAACAAATCAGGGTGCGTTGGAAGGACTGAACGAAACACAGGAACTTAAAACATTTTATCAGAGGATCATGGGGATCAGAGAAGAGACAGCAGTGCAAGAACTGGCAGAGCATTCAGAATTATTAAGTCTGAAAGCAAAAACAATACTGTTAAAAGAAAATGATAAGGTAGAACGGATTCATTTTCTATATAAAACAGGGGGAATCGTGAAAGCCTACTATGATACCCGTAAAGGGAAAAAACAGATTCATTGCTTTGCATACCTTCCAGGTGAGCCGTTGGTGGGAATCATGAACATAGACAAAAATATGACTTCTTTTGTGACTACTGAACTGGTGACAGACTGTGAGATCGTGAGCGCTTCAGCCGATGATATCTACCGGCTGTCAAGGAAAAGTATAGATGTAGCACTGGCCTGTACACGGATGCAGGGGATTTCCTCCATAAGAGAATATGAATATGAAAAGATGATACTTTCCTATAATCCATTACAAAGATATGAATATTTCGTTGAAACATATCCAGAAATTGTGGATAAAGTAAGCAAAAAAGAAATAGCATCCTATCTGAATATGACTCCCGAAAGTTTGAGCAGGGTATTGAAAAAATATAAGGAATTGCATGGGTGATACGATGAAATAACAATTGGGGAAGAGAATATTCATTTTGGTTATTTGGCATGATTTGTATTATTCATAATGCATGAAAAGCTCTTCTGTGATAAAATGAGATCACAGCAAGAGCTTTTTCACACCAGCAAAATACAGATTTTTATACATGGAGGAAAAGTAAGATGAACAGTATTTTTCACAGAGTGAGTATCAGAAAATATCAGGATAAAGAAGTAGATCAGGAAAAGATTGAGAAGCTGTTAAGGGCGGCTATGGCTGCGCCATCCGCACATAATCAGCAGCCATGGGAGTATTATGTTGTCAGCGATAAGAACATTATTGAGCAGCTGTCACAGGCTTCACCTTATACAAAATGTGCAAAAGATGCACCGGTGGTATTTGTTCCATGTTATCGGTCAGAGGGGGCTGCACCGGAGTACTTCCATATTGATATGAGTGCTTCTGTAGAAAACCTGCTGTTAGAGGCAGATGAGCTTGGACTTGGGGCTGTATGGATGGGAATTGCACCGGGCACAGACCGGATGGAAACTGTAAGAAAAATCCTGAATCTTCCGGAAAATCTGAATGCCTTTGCGATTGTGCCCTGTGGCTATCCGGCAGAAGAAAGAAAACAGCAGGATCGTTATGAGGAAAGCAGGGTTCATTATATCCGATAAATCCAACTGCTGTGTGAAAAATTTTTTTCTATGATCTGTGGCGTATCAGCGGGAAAAAGATTTCTATACAGAAAATAAAAGAACAGGATGACAAAAGAAGAAAATGGGTTGTGTATATTTTGTAAGGCACGGACAGACTGTGTGGAATGTAGAAAATAAAATATGTGGTGCTACTGACATAGCACTTACAGAACTGGGCCATCAGCAAGCAATTGAGACAGGGAAAATGCTTAAGAAGCAGGGTATCCAGGCTGATGAGATCCTGTATTCCCCACTGATCCGGGCAGCAGAGACTGCCCGGCATATCTCAGAGATCACCGGTATTCCAGGAAGGATGGAGCCAAGGCTGAAGGAGCAGAATTATGGCAAATGGGAATCAACGGCCCGTGATGGTCTGGCATTTAAAAAAGCCAAGGAAGATTTCTGCTGCAGATATGAAGGCGGAGAGTCAATGCTCCAGCTGGCACAGAGGATTTACAATCTTTTGGATGAGATTCAAAAGGAAGCTGACAGGAAGACATATATTCTGGTTGCGCACAATGGGATTGCACGAGTGGTAAACTCCTATTTTTATGAGATGAGCAATCAGGAATATGCAGCGTTTGGAGTGAAAAACTGTGCTGTTGTCAGATACGATTTCTGATATGGCTATGGCGGGCGCTGCAGAATAGGGGCAGGGCAGAAGAAAACCAGATACATAGGCAGAAACCAGATACGTTTTCCTTGCTTTCCATAGGCAGAAGGTCTATACTAAACAGACAACTATGCATTGAAATGGGAGGTTTCAAATGAAAATTGCAGTAACTTATGACAACGGAAACATTTTTCAGCATTTTGGAAAAACAGAGAATTTTAAAGTATACGAGACAGAGGATCAGAAAGTGGTATCCAGTGAAGTGATCAGCTCCGATGGTAAAGGACATGGGGCACTTGCAGTGCTTCTTGAAGAACAGGGCGTGAATGTACTGATCTGTGGCGGCCTTGGAGGCGGAGCACAGACTGCTCTTGCAGAAGCAGGGATCGAAGTTTGCTCAGGTGCCAGCGGGGATGCTGACCAGGCAGTAGAAAGCTATCTGAAGGGCGAACTGGCATCTGCAGGTGTCAACTGTGACCATCATCACGGGGAAGGCCATTCTTGTGGAAGCCATGAAGAAGGTCATTCCTGTGGTGGCTGCAGCAGCTGTGGCTCACAGCCGGCGATTACAGGTAAAAATGTGGGAAAAATCTGCAGAACGCATTACAGAGGAACCTTTAATGATGGTACACAGTTTGATTCTTCTTATGACCGGGGAGAACCTTTGGAATTTATATGTGGAGCAGGTCAGATGATCAAAGGCTTTGATGCAGCAGTGGCAGACATGGAAGTTGGAGAGGTCGTAGATGTACATCTGATGCCGGAAGAAGCTTACGGTATGCCTAATCCGGATGCTGTTTTTACAGTTGAGATCGCACAGCTTCCAGGTTCAGAGGATCTGACTGTAGGCCAGCAGGTATATCTGTCTAATCAGTACGGCCAGCCATTTCCTGTAAAAGTAACAGCAAAGGATGAGACAAATATTACTTTGGATGCCAATCATGAAATGGCAGGCAAAGAATTGAATTTCAGGATCGAGTTAGTAGAAGTAAAATAATGCGGTATTTGGCATCGTAACTATGAGGGTGATGAACGGTTATGATCATTCTTGGCAATATATTACAAAAATTCAGGAGGATTAAATCATGGTATACAAGAAGGAAAATATGACCACTTCGGTGCGGAGCAATTTAAAAGGCGGCGAAGGAGATATTTCTTTTATTAATTTTGCAGATTGTACTGACTTTAAGAACTGTCGTCTGCTGTCTCAGATGACGATTCCGGTAGGAGGAAGCATTGGAGAGCATACCCATATTAATGAATCTGAGTATTACATTATAACTGAAGGAACCGGTATGGCAGTAGATAATGGAGTTGAGAAAGCAGTGGAAAAAGGTGATCTGGTGGTAACAGCCCATGGAGAATCCCACAAGCTTATAAATACCGGAGATATTCCCATGAAGGTAATTGCGATTATCATTACATATTAATCATGTTCATTATGAAAAGTCCCATCCGTCAGGCTATGGAGCCATCCGGATGGGACTTTTCTGATAGAGTAGAGAAGAAATCAGCCAATCGGCTCGAAATCAATTGCACCATGCTTGCAAAGCGGACAAATGAAGTCTTCCGGAAGCTCATCTCCTTCGTAGATGTAGCCGCAAACTTTACAAACAAAGCCTTTTTTGCCCTCTGTCTCAGGCTGAGGTTTTACATGCTTCTGATAATAAGTATAAGTCATAGTATCCTGATCACTCATAACACGGGCTTCAGTTACCTGACAGATGAACATTCCGTGAGTGCCAAGATCCACGTATTGCTCTACTTTCAAGGACATAAAAGCATTAATATATTTATCCAGGAAAACAAGACCATTGTCTGAGCGACAAATTTTTTGTCCTGCAAATTTGTCCACGCTTCGCCCTGTCTGGAATCCGAACTGCTGGAAAACAGAGAATGGTGCATCCACAGACAGGCAGTTTACATTCATGACGCCGGTCTGTTTGATAATATGGTGGGAATAATTTTCTTTATTAATATTTACAGCCACACGGTTGGGGGTATCTGTAAGCTGTGTGACAGTATTGACGATCAGGCCGTTATCCTTTTTACCGTCATTGGATGTAACTACATATAGACCGTAGCCAATACGGAATAAAGCAGTCAGGTCATTTTTGTTGGCAAGCTGGTCATTCTGGGCAATATATTCCTTGCAAAGCTCAGCTGCCATAGCTTCCAGCTGATCCATATTTTCCTGATTTACTGCAGACAGGATCTTTACTGTAGTATCCAGCCAGTTGATCTTTTTGCATCCGGAAAGAAGCTCTTTCATCACCTTTGCTGCCAGAGGAGCCCAGGAACCATTCTCGATCAGACCAACGGTACGGTTCTGGAAATTATGCTCAGCCAGGCGGGTAAGATAGTCATGCATAAATGGATAAACACTGGCATTATAGGTGGTAGTTGCAAGAACCAGTTTGCTGTAGCGAAAAGCGTCAGACAGAGCCAGAGACATGTCGTCTCTTGCAAGATCATAAACCACAACCTTGGGACAGCCTTTGCTTTTCAGTTTGTCTGTCAGGATTTCAACTGCCTTTTTGGTATGACCATAAACAGAAGTGTAAGCGATCACAATTCCTTCTTCTTCAGGGGTATAGGAGGACCATTTGTCATAAAGACTGATATAATGACCAAGATCCTGGGAAAGAACTGGGCCGTGAAGAGGACAGATCACCTGTATATCCAAAGTTGCGGCAACCTTCAGAAGAGACTGAACCTGCGGGCCATATTTGCCTACGATCCCAATAAAATATCTTCTTGCTTCGTCATCCCAGTCTTCATCCACATCCAGGGCGCCGAATTTGCCAAAGCCATCTGCCGAGAAAAGAACCTTGTCTGTGCTGTCATAAGTTACCATTACTTCCGGCCAGTGAACCATAGGAGCAAAAACAAAAGTAAGATTATGAGAACCAAGGCAAAGAGTGCCTCCGTTTTTCACTTCCAGCTTCTGACCGTCAAGATCCAGGTCAAAGAAGTTCTTGATCATGGTGAAAGTTTTCGCATTTGCAACTACGGTAGTATCTGGATAAACTTTCAGAAAATTTGCTACATTTGCAGCGTGGTCCGGTTCCATATGCTGGACGATTAGATAATCAGGCTTTCGGTTGTTCAGTATTTGCTGAAGATGATCCAGCCATTCATGGGTGAAATTAGCATCTACAGTATCCATAACTGCAATTTTGTCGTCAAGGATCACATAGGAATTATATGTCATTCCATTAGGAACAGCATACTGTCCTTCAAAAAGATCTACCTGATGATCATTTACGCCAACATATTTAATGCTATCTGTGATTTTCATGCTTTTGCCCTCACTTTTATTTCTTGATTCATATTTATGTGCCTTAAAAATTTTATGAGTTTCTGTTTTTATGTTTCCTGATGATGAAAGTATACCCTGAAACAGGAGAAAAAGCTGTTGCAAATGCAACAAAATCTATATTTTTTTATAAAAAAGAATGATATACTGTAACCAGGGAGGAATATCATGGAACATATTACACTTTTTACAAAAATTTCACCAGAGGAGCAGGAGCTGATGCGGGTTTGCTTCTGTGCAAGGGAAACAACCTATCAGAATAATGAAACCATCATGGAATATTCTTCTGTTATGAAAAAGATTGGGCTGATGATGGAGGGACAGGCGCTTTTGTACTGTTGCGACGCAGATGGGAATGAATATATTATAGATGAATTGAAGAAGGATAGTGTTTTTGGGGAACCTTTTCTATTATCCGGGGATTCACAGCATTATTATGTGCGCGCCCAAAAAATGGCACGGGTAATGTTTATTGATTATGAACATGTGATCAAGCGATGCGAAAAAGCCTGCTGGCATCACAGCCAGATGGTCAGCAATCTGCTTCAGATGACTGCCCTGCATGCCGGGCAGCAGACAAACCGGATTTATATGCTTTCCAGATCGACTACACAGAAGAAGCTTCTTGCTTATCTGAACTGCATAGCCGCTGAAAAGCATAAAAAAGATATTACAATATCAATGTCTTATACAACTCTGGCCCAGTATCTGGGAGTGGACAGAAGTGCTATGATGCGTGAGCTGAAAAGCCTGGAGGATCAGAAGATCCTGCACAGGGAAGGGCGCATCATCCATCTGCTGACAGAATAAGCGCTCCTGTTCCTTGGCACAGAGCATTAAAAGGACGTATTTATTTTTTATTGGATTACTTTTTTGATGGCATCATAAAGCTCATCATAAGTCTCAAAAGCAGGAATGGCCGGGTATTCAGCCTTAATAGCATCTGTGCTCTTAAACAGGAAGCCTGCTTTGCTGGCCTGTATCATGCCCAGATCATTATGGCTGTCTCCGCTGGCAATAGTGTCATAGCCGATAGACTGAAGGGCTTTTACAGTAGTATATTTTGATTTTTCACAGCGCATTTTAAAATCAAGGATCTCACCATCAGGGGCAACTACCAGAGAGTTGCAGAAAATGGTAGGATATCCCAGCTTTTTCATTAAAGGTCCTGCAAACTGGGAAAAAGTATCACTGATAATGATCACCTGGGTCAGTTCTCTTAACTTGTCCAGAAATTCTTTTGCTCCGGGAAGCGGATCGATCTTTGCGATGGTTTCCTGGATCTCTTTCAGGCCAAGGCCATGCTCTTTCAGAATCCCAATACGATATTTCATAAGCTTATCATAATCCGGCTCATCTCTGGTGGTGCGCTCTAATTCAGGAATGCCGGTCTCTTTGGCAAATGCGATCCAGATTTCCGGTACTAATACACCTTCCAGGTCTAAACATACGATTTCCATTTTTCCTCCGTTCTGAAGGGGCTGTAGTGTGTCAGTCCCATCCTTGCAAGTATTTTATTAAAACATCCTTATTATAGCGAAAAAA
This sequence comes from Blautia sp. 1033sp1_1033st1_G9_1033SCRN_220408, assembly GCF_040929965.1. Taxonomy (NCBI): domain Bacteria; kingdom Bacillati; phylum Bacillota; class Clostridia; order Lachnospirales; family Lachnospiraceae; genus Blautia; species Blautia sp. 1033sp1_1033st1_G9_1033SCRN_220408. The sequence continues at coordinate 15,943 of NZ_JBFKZO010000034.1, forward strand.
GACAGAATCCGCTATATAAAATTGTAGTTAGTTCAGCTAAGCGGGCGATGGAATTTACAATTTCATTTTGCGAAATATCGCTGATAATTGATTCTGCAATACACCTAAATGCTGCAAATATGATATACTTCAGATATAGTGCGCCAACCGTAACTTCCATAGGGCGTGTATATCAAACCTTAATTTTGGATGTGATGGGGTTATATGACATTATAGTTGAAGCAATAAAAAAGTATTTGGTTCATTTATTAGTGATGAGATATCCGATTTTAATTCAAGTGTGTATTACCGCAATCCAGATTATATAAAATGCTCTTATGAGCTGGTATCACAGAAATAATATGCTTACACTGATTTTGTAATTGATATGAAAATATGAAACAGAGAAAGAATGAAACCAAGAAAGAATGAAACCAATGAATCAAAGTGAAACACAATGGGATAAGCTTTTAAAAATAAAAACCACGGGCAGGGACGACACACATTCTGACCAGTACAGGTATCCCTATGAACCGACTGCTTATACTGTACTGGAACGTCTGGCGAACAGTGGATTGATCAGGAAAAATAACACAGTGCTGGATTATGGTACCGGCAAGGGGCGGGTATGCTTTTTTCTTTCTTATCAGACCAGATGCAGATCCATCGGTGTGGAGTATGATGAGCGGATTTATCAGGAAGCGGCGGCAAACAGATCAGCAGCCGTATCAGGCAGCCGTACTTCTTTTGTACTAAGCAGTGCTGAGAATTATGAGGTTCCGGCGGAAGTGGACAGATGCTATTTTTTTAATCCCTTTGCTTTGGAGATTTTACGGTCTGTTCTTGCAAGGATATATGAATCATATTACAGGAATCCAAGAAGCATGCTGCTGTTTTTCTATTATCCATCAGAAGAATATGTCAGCTTTCTGATGACGCAGGGGCAGTTGATGTTTTATGATGAAATTGACACCAGGGATTTGTTTCAGGGAGAAGATAGCAGGGAAAAAATTCTGATATTTGAGGTGATCTGATTTGGCTGACATAGCTGTAGATAATTTACATGACAGAAATGCAGGAAAAAAATAGCAGATTGATGATCGCTGACAAAATACGGCAGCACTGTGAGGCAATTGCGAGGACTGCGAGGTAACACTCTTCAAGCAATTGCGAGGTAACATTCTTCACGCATAGGATTACGAGGTAAAACTCTTCGAGCAGTTGCCGAGTGAACAAGAATATGTTATATTACAGTTAAATGTAGTTTGTTAAGAGTAATTTGTAATTGCAGTTAATTTCAAATCAAAATGAAAAGTGGGAGTGGTGATATGTACAAGGAAGAATATGAGCGCTGGCTGGCAGCAGATCTTGAAGATGCAGACCTGAAACCGGAATTATCAAAGATCAATGGAAATGACGAAGAGATCAAAGAGCGTTTTGCTGTGGCACTGAAGTTTGGAACTGCCGGACTTCGAGGCGTACTGGGCGCAGGTACCAACCGTATGAACATTTATGTGGTACGTCAGGCTACGCAGGGACTTGCCAATTGGGTAAAGACACAGGGCGGTTCCCAGACAGTTGCTATCAGCTATGACAGCCGTATTAAGAGTGATGTATTTGCAAAAACAGCAGCTGGGGTGCTGGCAGCCAATGGTATTAAAGTGCGCATTTACGATGCACTGATGCCTGTACCGGCTCTTTCATTTGCAACCAGATATTATGAGTGTAATGCAGGCGTTATGGTAACTGCATCTCACAACCCTGCGAAATATAACGGATATAAGGCATACGGTCCTGATGGATGTCAGATGACCGATGATGCTGCAGCCATCGTGTACGAAGAGATCCAGAAGACAGATGTGCTTACCGGTGCGAAATACATGTCTTTTGCAGAGGGTGTAGAGGAAGGCCTGATCCGTTTTGTAGGAGATGACTGTAAAAAGGCCCTTTATGAAGCAATTGAGTCCCGTCAGGTAAGACCAGGTCTTTGCAGCACTGCAGGCCTGAAGCTAGTGTACAGCCCGCTGAATGGCTCCGGACTGGTACCTGTTACACAGGTTCTGAAGGATATCGGTATTACAGATATTACCATCGTACCGGATCAGGAATACCCGAACGGCTACTTTACAACCTGCAGCTATCCTAATCCTGAGATTTTTGCAGCTCTTGAGCAGGGACTTAATCTTGCAGAAAAGACAGGCGCTGATCTGATGCTTGCCACAGACCCGGATGCTGACCGTGTGGGTATCGCCATGAAGTGCCCGGATGGTTCTTATGAATTGGTAAGCGGAAATGAAGTAGGTGTTCTTCTTCTTGATTATATTTGTGCAGGACGTATTGAGAAAGGCACTATGCCGAAGGATCCGGTAGCAGTGAAGTCTATTGTTTCCACACCCCTTGCAGATGCTGTGGCAGCTCATTATGGTGTAGAGATGCGTAACGTACTGACTGGCTTCAAGTGGATCGGTGATCAGATCGCACAGCTTGAAGAGGCAGGAGAAGTAGACCGCTTTATCTTTGGATTTGAGGAGAGTTATGGATATCTGGCAGGACCTTATGTAAGAGATAAGGATGCTGTGATCGGTTCCATGCTGATCTGTGAGATGGCTGCATATTACAGAAGTATCGGAAGTTCCCTGAAGCAGAGACTTGAGGAAATTTATGCAGAGTATGGCCGTTACCTGAATAAGGTTGACAGCTTTGAGTTCCCTGGACTTAGCGGTATGGATACTATGGCAGGAATCATGCAGAAGCTTCGTCAGGATCCGCCGACAGAGATCGCAGGCTATAAGGTAGTCAGCGTTGCAGACTATGAGAAGCCAGAGGAGACAGGGCTTCCGGCAGCGAATGTACTGATTTATAAACTGGAAAATAATGAGACAGTTATCGTTCGTCCGTCAGGAACAGAGCCAAAGATCAAGATTTATTACACAACTCTTGGAAAAGATCTGGAAGAGGCGCAGGCAGAGAAGGATAAGCTTGCAAAAGCATTGGAGCCCATTCTTGCCTGAGTAAGCAGAGTATAAACAGATACGTGGCCTTTTGGCGCCATCCACATAACCATATATGAAATAATGATCCCCTGTGCAGAATTTGGACAGACTTATGTCTGAGCCGATTCTGTATAGGGGATTTTTGCGCTATAGCCCAAACCTATTCCTGATTATCTTATTTCGGTATAATCAAATACATAAAACATATTGACTTGATATGAAAAATAGGATAATCTTCAGAAATAGAAAAATAACGCATAAAAGTGGCTTGATAAGGAGGATACACTATGAATCCAAGAATTGTTTATCCGGATATATTTAACATAAATATAGCAAGAATTCTCCTTCCTCTGCAGGTGGGAGGTGAACTGCGAAAAAACAAAAAGAACACTTGTTCTACGGCACAATCCGTGGTATAATAGAGTCAGTCGAAAATATAAATTGTTAGAAAAAGGACTGATTTGTATGGGAAAAACAGA
>NZ_JBFKZO010000035.1:0-19194 GCF_040929965.1 Blautia sp. 1033sp1_1033st1_G9_1033SCRN_220408
TTACATGGAGGAGCATTAGCATAATAAAACTGCTTGCCAGAAAGGCAGCTCAATGGTATTCTTATCATAGGCAGTGGGGATGTCGATCCTGTTTGATTGTTGGTTGTGGTGACTTAACAATACTACTTGTAGGATTTGGTTTCCACTGCTTTTTATTAAGTTATAGAAAAACTGCGCCACAGCCTTGGCAAGCCATCGCGCAGCGATTTTGTTCAACTTGAATTTGGAGTGTGCTTTATAAATTTTTTCCGATCCCCTCAAGTTCATTCATGGAATTCTTATTTTTTTCAAGTTCATCTCTGTCTGTTGCATAATATGATTTATTGAAAAGCATGTCCCATAGTTTGTGTGTTTGACTTACTGTTTATATCTATCTTCTCCTAAATATTTTTCTAGTCATTGCAATATAAAATTGCTTATACAGTCTCTCCCTTAAGCGTCCTGGTATTCTGGATAATATACAGAGCGACCGATATGACCATCATTATAGCACACAAACCAATCAACAGATCTGATACCATCGGTGTAATGTGAAACCATATAATATGCACCGCTGCAGTTCCATATAATAAAAAGGTTACTATCTTTCCATGCCAGTCTGCACCATGTACTTTTCCTGTCTTTCGTATCACAAGACATCCACTGACTACCATATACAGCTCCTTACCTGCCATTATTACGATTAAAAGAAGCATATGCGGAAAACGAGTAAACAGACAGATTAACATCGCTGCCTGTGTCAGCTTATCAGCCACCGGATCAAGTATTTTTCCTAAATTACTAATCCTATGGAATCTTCTTGCGATATATCCATCAGCAAGATCCGTAAGACCAGACAGCAATAAGATTTCACCAGCTAACAGAGGATTTTTCTTTACACAATAACTCCATATAATTACCGGAATCAGACAAAGCCGAAAAAAAGAAAGAAGATTAGGAACCGTAATAATTCTATTCAAATTTTCTTCCTGATTCACTTCACTCTGCATGTACAGTCACATCACTTTCCTTTTTTTTAGACATAAACCAATAAAATATAACACAAAATACTAAAGCAAACACAACACCAAAAACATTTTGAATCACTCTAAGACTAACCGCTCCTTGTAGTCCATAAGTCTCTGCAGCAATGGCTAAAGCACCAAATGTGTTAAATACTGCCTGCCAGCCATATTGTGCTGAAAATCCTACACCGATTCCACCAAGAATTCCTATATATGCATAGATTGACGAAGGAAGCAGAAAATATAATACTGTAAAACATATAACACCTGCAATATTTCCGACAATCCTTTTACGGACTCTGTAGTGCATATCTTCCATAAACGGCAAAATCGCGGACATGGCCGCAATACCAGCCCACATTGCACGTGGCATATTACAAAGTTCTGCAATGCAAAGGACAATCGGTACGCATAAAATCTGACATATCTGCCATTTTGTTCTGGAAGAAGTGATATCAAATTCTTGTATCAGATCTTTCAGATTTCTTTTATAAGTTCTGTTTTTATGATTTCGATAAAATACGAAGCAGGTAAGTGCTGCACCTAAAGCCATTCCGACTAATCGCATCTGATAGCTTTTTCCCGTAACATCATAACCATATAGCAATAGATACCCAAGAACCAATGTAGATTGATTAAACATGAATGGATTATGGCATCCGAACAGAATCAACACAGCCAGTGCCGCAATATTTAACAGCATTCCCAATACCGGTGAAAACTGATTTGCTAAATGCGGACATACAGTCATAATTACAAAGAACAAAGCCAAAAGCATCGTAGATTGTCCGGTGTGGATCCCCAGATCCGCATTCCGAAATACCATAAGGCATAATAAAACTACTACACCCACAATACTGTTCTCATTTCCAAATAGGATGCTGAAAATACTAACAAATAAAAAACAAAATGCCATTGTAACAGCTATCTTCACCAGATATACCCACATATGATATAATTTTTCTTTTAGTGTTTCACTCTTTTTCAACAGATTTTTAGAACCTGCCTGATTTAACTGCAATTCCTGATAAAATGTCATGTAATTCCTCCTCTATCTGTTTTTCTTAAACTTATATGGCCTCATCTTTCTGTATTGGAAGCTCTACAACAAATCTGCATCCACCATATTCACGGTTTTCTGCTTTGATTGTTCCTCCGGCACTATCTACAATCCGTTTTACAAGTGCAAGACCTAGGCCATTTCCTTCTGCTTTATGAGATCCATCTACCTGATAGAACTTGTCAAATATTCTGGATTTTACATCATCCTCTATTCCTGGTCCTTCATCTTCCAGAATGAACTTAACAGAATCCTGTTCTTGTTTCAGAAACATCGTAATTGTCCCCTTTGAAGGGCTGAACTTAATCGCATTATCCAAAAGATTTATCCAGATATGCATAAAAAGTCCTTCATTCCCAGTATATTTAACTTCCTCCAATTCTACCTGAAAACCAATTTCTTTTTCTGTCCATTTTGTTTCCAATGAAAGAAATGCCTGGCGGATCTGTTCATCCAGACGATATTCTGTTTTTTTCATTGGTATATTCTGATTCTCTAACTTGGATAACAGCAAAATATTACCAACCAATCCGGAAAGTCTTTGGGTGTTAAATAAGATTTTTTCTACATATTCCTCTTGATCCGGAGACAGTTCTTCTCCCTGAAGCAGCATTGTATACCCTTCAATGGCATTAATCGGGGTCTTAAACTCATGAGAAACATTAGATACAAAATCCATCTGCAGCACCTCTGTTGCACGAAGTTCTTTTGTCATAACGTTAAAACTTTGATAAGATTCTCCAACTTCTGCTATACGGCTGTTCGTTTCCAAATGCTGTTCAAAATCTCCCTGAGAAACTTCCTTCATTGCTTTACTAAGTCTGGTAATTGGTTCCAGTAACTTTGCATTGATAAAGGAAGTGATCAGCCCTGCAATCAATGTATTGAAAATCAAAAGCCAGCCAAGCATAGGTATGCTACCAGGCAGATTAAAAAAATGATTCAAAAAAGCAAATAATAACGCAGATATGACTGTTGAAAATACGAGTGCCAGCCAGATTGCACCAGTCAGACAGGATCGGATCCGCAATCCTTTTTCTTTCTTTTGTTCCATTATTTTTTCACCACCTTGTATCCAATTCCACGCATTGTTACAATTTCAAAATCAGGGTTATCTTTAAAACGCTCCCTGATTCTTCCTATATGTACCTCTATCGTATGTGGGTCTGCCTCCGTCTCGTATCCCCATACTTCATCCATCAACTGTTGTTTTGTAAATGTTCTGCCTGGCGAAGCTGCAAGCTTATATAAAAGCAGGAATTCTTTTTTAGGCAAAACAAGACTTTCCTTATCAGTTGTAACCGTCATTGCATCATAATCAAACTCTGTTGAACCGATCACAATTTTGTGTTCATTCAGTATCTGTGCACGGCGAAGCAGTGCTCCGACTCTTAAAACCATTTCATTCACATTTACCGGTTTTACCATATAATCGTCACTTCCCGAAAGAAATCCCTGGCGCATATCATCAAAGGAACCTTTCGCAGTGATCATAAGTACCGGTATCTGATATCCTGCTGAACGGAGTTCCGACACCAGTTCATAACCATCCATAACCGGCATCATAATATCAGAAATGATCAGATCAATATATTCCTTATCCAATACTTCTAATGCCTGTGCTCCATCCGATGCACTTTTGACTTGATATCCATTCTTCTCAAGCACTTTTTGGAATAGCTGGCTTAATTCTTTATCATCTTCTACAATCAATATTTGAAACACGTTTTCCTTCCTCCTTATTAAAACAGATACCTTGCCCATCCCAGCAGATGCTGTACCAAAAATATTTTTCTCTGACGTTTCTTTGTTAATTCGATTGGCTCTACATGATATGGATCACGATAGGTTCCATCTTCCAATACCTGGCGGGACACTTTTTCATATTCCATCATGCCCTCTTCCAACTGTTTATTAATATCTTTACTGCGAATTACAAGCATCAGTTCCGTATCCAGATATGCACTTCTCATGTCCATATTAAAGGAACCGATTACAGACAGATCATCGTCAATCAGAATACTTTTTCCGTGGTATGAATAACCGCCTTCATATTCCCAGATATTAATTCCTGTACTTAAGATTCTATTTCTGTTTTTCGCATAATCGGCAGCCCCAAATGGATTCCCATTATTCGCAACTGAATTTGTCATGATAGAAAAATCTGAAACGTTCTCTGCAATCTCCTCCCATGTATTATACATCATATCATTACAGATAATATATGGCGTGTGGATCTTCACACGATTTTTTGCATTTTTCATCAATTCTCCCAACTGATACCACACTACTGGTTCTTTGGAACCTGTGTGAATAGGATTTGACACTAATGCAATCTTTTCTGTCTCAAAAGTTTCGTCCGTGTAATCGGTATCGCAGATTCTTTCCTTATTCTCTTCAAAATATTTCTGATAGCCGTTCTGCAGCTCTAAAACTGCGTTCTTTACAGATTTTCTATTTGCCAGTTTTTTATTGTCATGAAAATAACCACTGTCTTCTTGTTCCCATATCGTTTCAAAATACTCTAACAACTGGTTAACTGAATTTTCTTTCTCAGGTTCATCGCAAACCACTAACACGTCTCTGTCATAGTTCTTATGTCCCGGAAAATCACCCAGGAAATAATTGTATGTATTTCTTCCCCCAAGAATATATCTCTTTCCATCTGCAATCAAATATTTATCATGCATTCTACCCATCATCTTCCATGGTTTCAACGGATTGGCCTTATTATACAGTTTAATTTCAACATTCTCATGGGAAGATAATCCATAGAAATACGGATTTCCTTCCATATCAATCCAGCTCTCCATTCCATCTACTAACAGACGAATATGTACACCTCTGTCTGCCGCATCATGCAGTGCTCCTAAAATCAATTTTCCACTTTCATCGGATTGAAATGCAAAAGTAGAAAGAATAATTTCCTTTTTGGCATTCTTGATCAAACGCACTCTTTGTAAAAGCGCTTCTGGATTCTTTTCTATGATTACTGCCCGTTCTGTATTTTCACTGCATTCGTTCCATGACCCATTTTTTGTTTCTTTTTTGGTTGTATTGGACACTTCCGGCTGCTTTTTATATGCAACGCAGATTCCGAGCAATTCATAAAAAGCCACACATAAAAAAATTGCCAGTATAACAAGAAGGATTTTACATATTTTATACTTTTTCATTGTACATCACCTGATTCCTTTTTATTTCATACTTATACAATACAAAGTCAATCTCAATTTAACCTCAACAAAATTTATTTTTCATAAAAAATATGACCGGCTTCTTTTTAATGAAACAGTCATATTTTTATTCTAATATATGAAGGAGCTTTTCTTACTCCGTTGTATTAATCACTATCCATGCAAAATCTTCTTTGTACAACAGACTGTTAGATATAGCAAAAACGGCCTTTCAAAAACAGTTAACTTCTAAATCAACTGTTTTTTGAAAGGTCGTTTCATCAGATTCTTATAGCAATCCAGCAAATAATCTCATAAATAATTGTCCCAGTCGCAAATATGCACTTCGTCCGGTTTGATATTGGTCTGTCACATCACGACATTCTCCCATCGTTCTTATCAGATCATTTTTTATTTCCACAACTGCCTGACAATCTGCCATAAAACAGCCGTTTTCAAAATGGTGATATAAACTTCGATAATCCAGATTAATTGTTCCACAAGTTGCCATACAGTCATCTGCCACACTCATTTTTGCATGACAGAAACCAGGAGTCCACTCATAAACACGAACACCATGTTTAACTAATCCATGATAAAAAGAACGAGTTATATTATAAATGAATTTTTTATCAGGGATACCAGGTGTGATAATTCTTACGTCTACCCCTCGCTTAGCAGCCAGACATAACGCATGCGTCATTTCATCTGTTATGATGAGATATGGAGTCATAAACCAACAATATTTTTCAGCTTTATTTATCATACTGATATAAACTTCTTCTCCTACTTGCTCATTATCCATAGGGCTGTCTGCATAAGGTTGAACAAACCCAGTTTGCTGTGCCGCATAATCATAGTGGAAAAGGTATTTACTAAAATCAGAATCCTTAGCAGCCTTATCACTTACTGCATTCCACATTTCCAAAAATGTCACCGTAAGCGACTGAACAGCATCTCCTTCTAAACGAATACCTGTATCTTTCCACTGTCCATACGGGTGTGTGTAATTAAAATATTCGTTTGCTAGATTATATCCACCTGTAAATCCGACTTTTCCATCAATAACTGTTATTTTTCTATGATCACGATTGTTCAAAAACAGATTTAAACCTGGCATAAACGGATTGAATACACGGCAATGAATTCCTATTGCCTCCATCTTTTTCACAAAATCTGTGTTAATAAAGCCTATAGAACCCATATCATCGTAGAATACTCTAACTTCCACACCTGCTTTTACTCGCTCTTCTACAACATCTTGAATCTTATGCCATGCTTCAGCGTCTTCTATCGCATGATATTCCATAAAGATAAACTTCTGTGCTTTCTCCAAATCCTTAAGCTGTGCCTCTAATCCTTTCACTGCTTCATCAAAATACACAATATCCGTATTCTGATAGATTGGATACTGCGAATTTCTTTGTATGTAACTTGCTATATTTCCTGCTTTCGGAATTGTTTCTTTTATTTTGCTCAAACACTCCTGACTGTCTGGAAGCATTGGTAACAATTTGCTATCAATTTCTGCATATCGCTCACGCATTTTATGTGTGCCACCATTCAAACCAATCAACAAATACAGGCCTACACCCATAATTGGGAAAATTAGAATTAAGATGACCCAAGGCATTTTCATAGAGGATGTCTTATTTGATGCGTACAATCCCAAAACCAAGATCCCACTCAAAATCCTTGTAAATAAATTTATGATTTCTGCATATTCATTCAATCGTGTTACGATAGTAATAATAAAAATCACTTCCAGAAGAATGCAGATTATGGAAAAACACAGCCGTTTTACCCCATTTTTTGTTTTTGCTTTGCCCTCTAAAGTATCTTGTTTCATATATATTCTACCTTCCTACTTGCTCAGTTTTCTCCCTAAATTTCGTGGAACATACCAATTTTGTCTTTTATTCTCTGCATTTCATTATCTGCTTCAATGATAGCTCTTGCAGAATGAAGTAATTCTTCACTTATCTCATCATAGCCAGGCATTTCTTCAATTCCTTTTTTATAGCGAAGTTGATGTTCCAATGTTGCCCAGAAATCCATACCATTGGTTCGAATCTGTAATTCTACACGCATAGGTGTTTTACCCTTAGCAAAAAATACTGGTATTTCAACAATCATATGATAGCTTCGATAACCATTCGATTTTGGATTTTTTATATAATCTTTTATTTCAATAACTTTAATATCATCCTGTTGGGTAATCAAATCTGATATCATATAAATATCGTCAATAAACGCACAAACTATTCGAACGCCTGCTACATCATTGAGATATGTCTGTATATTTTCTGTTGTAAATTCATATCCCATCTTCTGCAGTTTATCGTAAATACTATTGGGCTGCTTAATTCTTGTTTTTATAAAAGAAATAGGATTTCGATTGTTCTCAACTGAAAATTCATCATCCAAAACCTCAAGTTTAGTTTGTATCTCCCGAATAGCACAACGATACATCATCATTAAATTATAAAATTTTGTAGCATTATTTAAAAACTGTAGTGATTCCGGACTGTTCATCCTGAGTTTTTTTACTTCATCTTTTGTCATGGAACTTTCCTTTCTACCTCATCCCTGATTTCAAAACATTATTTATTTTGATAGTTGATTCGTTCTCCTTGAATTACTGGATAACAAATCATTTTATCACTATCCAGATTTTCTACATGCATATCTACTGCACTGATCTGATGGTTTTCATAAGTATTGTAATAATAAATACCTTTTGTAACATTACAACACGACGTATACAATGTGATTTCATATTTTCCATCCGCTACTTCGCAACATCCTCGTTGCTGATCCACAGATCCGAGAATGTGGAAGAATTGGCTAACGCTTTCTTCCTCTGATTCACCTGAAATTGCATTTACCTTTGTAAAAGCTACACGTACAAAGCGTGAGGAAGATGAGAGATCTCCCGGAAGACCTAATCCTCCCATACCTCTACTATATGCATCAAGAGCCAAATTTTCGCAGAAAGTATTTCTGGGCTGTTTAGGAGATAAATACATATAATTATTTAGTTGAAACATCTGCTGTGGAAATGGAGGATTATTCGTAAGCACTCCTACTGGATTGTCATAAATATGCAAACCATCTGACATAGATTCTACCGTAATTGACTCATTCTCATCAGAAATGATCCAGTGTAATTGTGCTAATGGTAATTGCTCGCTGAAAGGAGTATTAACAATATTAATTCGTTCAAGAAGCTCGCGAACTTCAACTAAAGAAGAACACTGACTTAAAATCCACGGAATAAATTCAAACTGTGCAATATTTTCCACATCTGGCTTAATCGCGGCATAAACAGCATTTCCGACAAAATTCAGTCCTGCCATTGCCACTCCTTTTTCATTCATAGCATCATAATACAAAGGATAATCCTCAGCAACATGAGCCATTCCAATAATTGCATAATGATTTTTCATATCGCCAACATGGCGAAAATTAAACGCATAATTACGTGGTGTAATTACTATCTGATCACCATAAGAGAATTCATAATCGAGGGTTCGTCCAAAGTAAAAATCTTTTGTTTTATAAGTTGCTGCTGTACACATGATCGTTTATCCTCCTAAATAGATTGAAATATGTCAATGAGCTTTTTCTTGAACAATATTATAGCACAATTCTTTTATTTTGTTCCAACTTCATACATGATTATAACATGTAAACTTTAAACTATTTTCCTAGATTATTTCTCCATCAGTTTTTCAAACCAGGTATCCATAGCTAGGATGAATTGACCTACGTCTGGCAATTCTTGCAGCATTTCGTTTAGGGTTTTGTGCTTCACATATTTCTGCACATACACCCAACAGGCAACGCTACTGGCTTCTGATACAATGTCAGCTATGGTTTTGCGCATAAGCTCTTCAAATTCAGCAATTTCTTCTTTTGGAACAACATCATACAGTGTTGGTGCCTGATGACTTAATTTTACGCCATTTTCATTTGCATCTTTAAGCAGATTCTTAACTTTTTCTCTTGAGTTCTCCGGTACTTTCATGTACTCCCAGATAAATGCTACCACATCGGACGGTGTGTCTTTTTTTAGTGGTGGTAACTGAATATAATCATTGTTTTCGCTCATTTTCATATTCTCCTCACGATATAATAAAATCAATAATACGTTCTCTTGTCATGTCCAGTACAGTATCTACAAACACTCCTGCAAACAGGATCAGATACAGAATTACACTCAGCGAAAATAGAAATGCAACCTGTACCCAGTCATGATAACAGTATGCAGTCGCTATAATCAATAAAGTGAATATAAATCCAAGGATCCCTCTGACAACCGCATAAGTCTGTACTGTCATTTTTACTGCCAGGCCGATCACAAAAAGGATCAGCCATACCGGCAGTAATAATATCTTTCCAGCAAGTTTTAAAATAAACATGTGCACCTCCTATCTTACCAGTCCTGGCATATCATGGTTCACCTCTGCCTGATAATACCCGTTCATCGTTGACGGTGCATTAAACAGGGCTGCTAATAAATATTTCTTGATGTTCTTCACCTTTGTGGTGTTACCACTCATACAGTGTAAGACATACTCGATATGTGAATAGGTCAGCATCAGAAATTTTTTCTTCACCAGTGATGCCGGATACCAGTTGCTGGCAATCAAGATCTTGTCATTTTTACACATCACAGTCTCTACGATCAGGTTCACGATTTCATCTACCTGCCGCATATCGTCATGATGGGTTACTTCCAGTGATTCATAATCAATGGTCTCTTTGACAAGGTTTTCATAAGCCTGATAATCCTCAGAGCGGTTATCGCCATCGGATCGATTCTCATCTGCAGATACGATTTGATTAGATTTATTATCATTCATTTCAGTATCACTAAGATTAGTATTATTAGGGTTTGAAATGTAAACTTCTTGAAGTTTGTTTTCGGGACTTCTAGAAGTTTGATTTTGGGACTTCATGAAGTTTGAAATATAAACTTCTGTAGATTCCTCATTTTCCACAGAAGTTTGTTTTTTAAACTTCTTTAATTCCTCTTCAAATTTTTTCTCATCTGTTTTCTCAGGCATAAAGGTTTTCACGTAGATAACGTTCACCTTTCCAAATCCCTGTCTGCGTTTCTCAATCAGGCCAATCCCTGTTTCGTCATCCAGTTCTCTCATGGATTTGATGGCTTTATTTCTGCCACAGTTCAGTAATTCCATGATATCTTCGATGGAAAAGTAGATATATGCTCTGTTTTTGTCATCAAACCACTGATTCTTGATGGAAAGAGACATTCGATCCAACATCAGTCCATATAAAATTTTAGCATCGCTCGATAAATCTTTAAAATAACTGTCTGTAAATAATGCTTTTGGTATGCGGTAGAAGCTGAACTGATCAGCTTCGGTACCGTAAAAATAATTAAATGTCATTTTTTTCTCCATAATTTCCTCCTTTCATTTTCTGCTAAGAAGTCCTCTTTTTAAACTTCTTTGACATTGTTTTCTTAGCTTTTTCTCTCCTTAACAGGACTGTTCCTGCATCCACTTTTCTAATAATGATTCAATCACCTGCTCCATATCTTTGGCTGTATAATCATCCGGAAAATACTTTGTCAGTTTCTTTTCTGAGAAAGTAAGAGACCGGGATACTTTCTTTGCTATCACACAGTTATTGAAAATTGATAACATCTGAATCTGATTGATTGGCCCATCATTCAGCTGATTTCTGAGTGCTGCAATCTGCTTTGGCTTAATAAATCCAGTGTCACTAATATATTCGTAAATCCATTCTTGTACTTTCTTATCGATGTAGGAGATATCAATAGCAACTGTAAATTGGAGCTTTTTCTTATCTACCAGATCTAAAAGTTCTGGTATTAATTCCGTGAGACGAATATATCTTTGAACCTGTCGTCCACTTTCTCCATTATCCTTTCCAATGAGATCTGCCGTCTCATAATTCCCGACATTTTGTCGGGGATTTTCTTTTGTCGGACGACCTGCTGTTCTTCTCATAGCATCCATTTTCATCTTATATGCAAATGCTTTCTCACTCGGTAACAGTTCCTCTCGCTGAATGTTAGCGTCCACCATCGCAATCACGGCATCATCATCCGATAATTCTCTTACGATTGCCGGAATAGTCGTAAGTCCTGCAAGCTGTGCTGCATGCATTCTTCTATGACCGGATACCATTTCATATTCTTCATTATCATCCATTCGAAGCAGTACCGGTGTCAGTACTCCATTGATCCTTACACTTTCAACCAGATCCTGCATCTTTTCATCATCCAGCACCTTGAACGGATGATTTTTAAACGGATGGATCTTACTGATTTCTATCTCCATTGCAGATTCTTCATTTACCACACCCAGCAGTTCATCAATGCTTGCCAGTTTAATCTTTTCGCCACTTCTATTTTTCATTTTTCAAAACCTCCTGTGTTAAGTTCTTATATGCTTCGGCAACTTTTCCTTTCGGGCAGTGCATGTAGATGCTTTTTCCCTCTGCACTGGTCTCAGCAGCTTTTACAGACATCGGGATCACATTTTCAAATACCTCGATCTGACTTCCGTAGGTTGTATGTACTCTCGATGCAATATCCCTTGCGTAATTGGTTCTGAAATCTACCATGGTCAGGAGAATGCCCTCAATCGCCAGTTTCCGGTTCAGTCTTTTCTTTACTGTAAGAATGGTCTTGATCAGCTGCTGAAGTCCTTTCACCGGCAGATATGCGGCTTGCACAGGTATCAACACAGAATCGGAAGAGACCAGTGCATTGATTGTCATCATACCAAGGCTTGGCATACAGTCGATCAGGATATAATCGTATCGGCATCGTATCGCATCGATATATTCTTTCATGATCATTTCTCTGCTCATAACATTTCCCATCGTTACTTCCAGTGCGGAAAGCTCAATATTTGCCGGGAGAAAATCTACATTTTCCTGGTGATGTAAAATCCCATCTTCCAGAGAGATTTCTTCTTCGTTGATGACATCCATCATGATCGTTGCCAATGTGATGCGAAGATCATCCGGTTCCTCATATCCAAGACTTGCGGTTAAACTTCCCTGTGGATCCGCGTCGATCAGCAACACTTTCTTACCTTCTCTTGCCAGTCCAATGCCTACATTTACGGTTGTGGTGGTCTTTCCGACGCCACCTTTCTGGTTTACTACGGATATAACTTTACACATGATTTCTTCCTCCTTTAACTTTCCCATGATTCTTTTTTCCATAATTTCAACAGTGCCAGTATTTCCCGTTTCATCATTGCCGGTGTATAAGAATTTGGAAAATACTTGTGCAACTGCTCGTTTGTGAATGCCACTCTTGTGATCTCACCCTTTTTCACTTCACACATGATCTCTTCCATCTTTTCCAGTGACAACTGTTTTTCTTTACTCAGTTGCCGGATCCTCTGGGCCTGTGAGAGTGATGGGATTGCCTGTGCATACTCCATTGCTACAAGCAGTTCTCTTTGTTCTTTTTCACTTAATGCAGCTATCTCTACAGCCGGACAAAAAGAAATAATCTCATCATCCAGTTTCTGCAACATTTCCGGTATCAGTTTTGTCAGTGAGATATAACGCTGCACTTGTTTTGGGCTATCACCACAATCTTCACTGATGATTTCTATTGCCCGCTTTCTTGGTGTTTTGTGGTCAACTTGGCTCTTTTTTCGACCACTTTTTCTTTTTAATACGTCATTCTTCAGTTTGTAAGCAAAAGCTTTTTCACTGTAGCTGATCCGTTCTCTGTGAAGATTGGAATCTACCATGCTCAAGATGGAATCATCTTCACTTAATACCCGGATGATTACCGGTACTTTACGGTATCCCAGTTTCTCCGCAGCATGTTTTCTTCTGTGACCGGATATGATCTCATAGTATCCATCCGGTACTGGTCTGACGATTAGCGGATTTAAAATTCCATACTTCTCAATGCTTTCCTGCAAAAGAAACATTTCCTTATCATCTTTTACTTGAAACGGGTGCTCTTTGAACGGACGAAGACGCTCAATCTCAATTTCTATGATTCTTTCTTCGTTTTCTCCTGATTGTTTGTTTGGCTCAGTCATCTTGACTCCTTTCCTCCAGGATTCAGGAAATAAAAAATGCCTGCCTGGAACTTTTATAGATAGTAAAGTTCCAAACAGACATTGCTGTTTGACCATTAGCTGTAGCTAATAGAATTGAATACTGTTTCAGCTAATTCATGTTTGCAAGTTTGGGAGAGATTGTTTCTTTTCCCGCCTTTTCTCTGATTTACATCCCCGAATAAGAGGTGACAACGGAGCGGAACCCAAATGTTAGCTGGACTTCTTAAAACCCATGTTTGCAAACCGGTAATTTTGATTAGCTGTCAGCTAACAAAAATCGGATTGCGTTAGCTGGAAATTGATCATTTTGAATGGAATTTTGTGTCACGAACGTGATTTGAAAATAACAAAAGCGTTCGTTGTCAGCTAATCCAGCTAACATTTTCGAACGCTTTGAAGCCCGTCGCCAAGAGGATTTGAACCTCCGACCCCTCGCTTAGGAGGCGAGTGCTCTATCCAGCTGAGCTATGACGACACATGCCGCAAACCCTTGATTTTACTGGGTTTCTGGGATTTTCCCTTCGGCCATATATAAGATTATCAACTCTTTTTTGAATTGTCAATCTACAGATTTTTTCGATTTGGTAACATTAGAACGTTCCCCAATTTGGGGAATGCTTTGTTGTCACCATTAGCATTTTTCAGAATAGATTCGAACTGAAAGTTGTTTTTCATTTTTTCCCTTTGGGGAATGCCTCGGCTTTCTTTTAGGAGGCGAGTGCTCTATCCAGCTGAGCTATGACGACACATGTGATTTTATATATTCCAAAACCACATCGACAATTGTACTATATTTGCACCTAAAAGGCAAGGTCTAAATCAAATTTAGCTTTTAAAAATGCAGCTGTCCCTGAAGCCAGATGATTCCTTTAAATCTTCTTCCCACCTGCGGTTCTCCAAATAGATCCTGTTTGTTGATGCATATATCAAACTGCATATCATTGCTTTCCACGGTCATCTGATAAAGGTTTTCACCTGTAAGCACATTCTGGAAGCTTACAACATCTCTGATCTCTCCCATAATATTATACTGGTCACATTCAATACCATATGGCATAAAATAGGAATCGACGATAGTCAAAATATCATCATTCACAATTCGCTCGGAAATCATTGAATAAGTGTCCATATCTTCCATTGTCAGGCTTTCCATGGCTTCCTCGTCACCATTTCTGGCAGCCTCGATCAAATTGGTACGATTTCTTGTCGATTCCTGGGCCACTATCACTGCTTCCTTATCTTTCTGAACAGGCAGGAGAATTGTTCCCTTTTTGGCAAGTCCGGTAAGGGTCAATGGCTGCCCGCCAAAAGTTCCCTTTGAACTTTCAAGTATATATTCTGCAGGATTTTGCAAATAAAAAATCAATGTTACACCAATTCTAAGATCATCACAGGCACCTGCAAAAGATTCCTTATCCGCATGTCGTTCAATCGTAACTTTCTCCTGCGTGGTAATCCCTGTCCCCCTAAAAAAGGGGAAGGAATATTCCACCTGAAACTGATTGTCTTCATCATACTGTCCGCAGACGGTGATCCCGCAATCACATCCATAATTTTTAGAGAATTCAGCAAAAGTACCATCCGGATGGTTCTCCACAACATATTTTTCGTCATAAGAATCAATCACGTCACGGATCAATTCCTGCATTTCTTTTCTTTTTGTGATCTTTGAAAATCCGATTGATCTCAAATAGCTGTGCACGAAAACACCTCCTGTTTTGCTGTACGTTTAATGACACTTTATTATTTAAAATATCAATGCATTCTTGTTTCGCTTCAATATTGTGCTGGAAACGCCTTACATATGTGTATTATTTATTGGACTTTTTCTCGATTTTTGTCATTCCACCCATATATGGCTGAAGTGCTTTTGGAATATTAACACTTCCATCTGCATTCAGATTATTTTCAAGGAATGCGATCAGCATTCTTGGCGGTGCTACAACAGTATTATTTAAGGTATGTGCAAGGTATTTCTTTCCATCTGCTCCATTTACACGGATTTTCAAACGGCGTGCCTGTGCATCGCCCAAGTTAGAACAGCTTCCTACTTCAAAATACTTTTTCTGTCTTGGGGACCATGCCTCTACATCCAGGGATTTTACCTTAAGATCTGCCAAATCACCGGAACAGCATTCCAAGGTACGTACCGGAATATCCAAAGAACGGAACAGATCTACTGTATTCTGCCACAACTTCTCAAACCACATTTTGCTTTCTTCAGGCTTGCATACAACGATCATTTCCTGTTTTTCAAATTGATGGATGCGGTAAACGCCTCTCTCCTCCAGTCCATGTGCACCTTTTTCTTTACGAAAACAAGGAGAATAACTTGTAAGAGTCTTTGGAAGTTCTTCCTCTGGGATAATCTGGTCAATAAATTTACCAATCATGGAGTGCTCACTGGTTCCGATCAGGTATAAATCTTCACCTTCGATCTTATACATCATTGCATCCATCTCAGCAAAACTCATAACGCCTGTTACCACATTGCTGCGGATCATAAAAGGCGGTACACAATATGTGAATCCCCTGTTGATCATAAAATCTCTTGCGTAAGCGATTACTGCGGAATGAAGTCTGGCAATATCGCCCATCAGATAATAAAAGCCATTTCCGGCAACTCTTCTTGCACTATCAAGGTCAATCCCGTCAAAGCTTTCCATAATATCCGTATGATATGGAATCTCATAATCCGGCACAACCGGCTCTCCAAACTTTTCAATTTCAACATTCTCGCTATCATCTTTTCCAATAGGAACAGATGGATCAATAATATTCGGAATAACCATCATATCTTTCAGAAGCTCTTCTTCTACTTCTTTCTCTCTTGCGGAAAGCTCCTCAATACGTGCACCAGATGCAGCTACCTGTTTCTTTACTTCTTCTGCCTCTTCTTTTTTGCCCTGTCCCATCAGAGCTCCGATCTGCTTGGAAATTTTATTTCTCTGTGCACGCAGTGCTTCGACTTCCTGTTTGATTTCTCTGTTTTCTTTATCCAGTTCCAGTACCTTGTCTACCAATTCAAGCTTATTATCCTGAAATTTATTACGAATATTCTGTTTTACTACTTCTGGGTTTTCTCTTACAAATTTAATGTCTAACATAATGTCCTCCTGATACTAATATTCCTTTTGGTATACTTTCTTTTTTTCATGATCTTATTGTATAGAAAACGTCACTTTTTTTTCTGTTTTTCGTTTTGCGTTCTTTTCAAGTTTATTTCTTTGTTGTTTTATAACAACGATCTAGCTCAGCATTGATACCACACTATTTTACTCCTCAGTCTCAAGATTTCCAAGGCCAAAATTAACAGCTTTTCTCAATGCTTCAACTTCTTCCTGACTTAAAACAACATATGATTCGCCTTTTACTATTTCTTTCAAATACAGGAAGCAATTGTCACGGCTATGCACTGCATTTAGTATAAGACCTGTATTATCTTTGTCAAGTAAGGCAAGCGCAAAACTTAATTTTCCACCTACATCATCAAAAGCATCGTACTTTTCTATCCCATATTTGCTGAACATGGTTTCCATATTATGCTTAATAAAACTAATGTCATGTTCATGATCCTCTTTTGCTTCATAAAGCCGGTCAATCTGATTAAATTTTCTCACAAATACCTTTTCCAGTGATTGGGCATCGCTGCCTTTCATGAACATTTTGTACTTACGTTCCAATCGACTGAGACGCATTTTGCTGCCCAACACATTTGCCAGGAGAATTAATGTGAGGATCAGCAATATAATGATAATAATTCCTGGATCGATTCCCATGCTGTCAAAAATACTGCTCATAGATTCTCCTTATCTGATAGATTCAAACAGCTCAATAATTCTTTCCAACTCATCTCTTGAATAATATTCGATTTCAATTTTTCCTTTATTATTCTTTTTTCTTTGGATATGAACCTTTGTGCCCATGATTCCTTTCATTTTTTCTTCCAGACTTTCATAGATCACATCCTCTGTAGTACTGCCTACATTTCCCTTTCTTTCTTTTGCAGGCTCAAGAAGCTTCTTTACCAGTTTTTCAGTCTCCCGAACACTAAGTTTTTCATCGAATACCTTCATTGCAACGGAATACTGTGTGTCTGGTTCTGTAATCGCAAGGATTGCCCTGGCATGGCCTGCAGAAATCATTTCATCAATCAGCATTTGCTGCACTTTGGGAGCCAATTTTAAAAGTCTCATTGAATTTGTAACCGCAGTCCTGCTCTTTGATACTCTTTCTGCGATCTCGTCCTGTTTCAGCGAAAATTCCTCAATTAGACGCTTATATGCCATAGCTTCTTCAATAGGATTCAAATCTTCCCGTTGAATATTCTCAATCAGTGAAATTTCCACAACCTGCTGGTCACTTAACTCTTTTATAATTACCGGCACTTCTTTTAATCCTGCCAGTTTTGCAGCTCTCCATCTTCTTTCGCCTGCAACGATTTCGTAATAGTCCTTTTTGTCGGACACTAGTAGCGGTTGTAAAACCCCGTACTGTTTAATGGACTCTGAAAGTTCTAACAATGCATCTTCATCAAACTGTTTTCTTGGTTGACTTCGATTTGGCTCAACCTTTGAAATTTTCACGGTTAACACAGACTTATTATCTTCGCCATGTGAATCCTTACTTTTCACAGATATTTCTGTCTTTTCTACTGAAGTATTTTCTTTTTTAACAGTTGTTTTTACTTTCTCTCCGTTCTTTTCAGGAAACAAAGCATCTAATCCTCTTCCCAATCCTGTCTTCTTTGCCGCCATTACTCACCCTCCCTGTTGATTACTTCCTCAGCCAGGAGGCGATAGCTTTCCGCGCCTGCTGACTTCGAATCATAGATTGTAATTGGCTGACCATAGCTGGGAGCTTCTGCCAGTCTGACATTTCTTGGAATAATAGTTTTATAGATATTCTGATCCAGATTATCCTTTACATTTTCTACTACCTGTAACGACAAATTTGTCCTTGCGTCATACATGGTAAATACAACGCCTTCAATCTCCAGAGAATTATTCAATCTGTCTTTTACCAATTCAATCGTATGGATCAGCTGTGACAGTCCCTCCAACGCATAATATTCGCACTGAATAGGTACCAGTACAGAAGTAGCAGCTGTCAATGCATTGATTGTAAGCATATTCAATGAAGGGGGACAATCCATGATAATATAATCATAATTATCTCTTACTTTATCTATAATCTTTTTTAATATATACTCTTTTTCATCAATACCAACCAGTTCTATTTCTGCACCCGAAAGATTAATATTTGATGGTATCAGATCCACGTTCTGTACCACATCTTCCACAATTGTATTTTCTATTTCTGCTTCATTTAACAGAAGTTCATACAAAGTATTCTCTGTTGAGTTTTTATCAACACCTAATCCACTGGTAGTATTTCCCTGCGGATCAATGTCTATTGTAAGAACCTTTTTTCCCCGTTCGGCAAGACACGCTGAAAGGTTAATTGCTGTTGTAGACTTGCCTACGCCACCTTTTTGGTTGGCAACAGCTATAATTCTCCCCAATGCTCTTCCTCCTTCTTGTGTTACTTCTATTTAAACTCCCCTATTTCCTTTTGATACCAAAATCAAGAATTAATTTTTTGACTTACATTACAGTTCAATCTGCAAATATATATGTTCACATAAACTGTTGTACTTATGTTATCATGAATGTTTGAACTCAGCAACTATATATCATGATACTAGTACAAGTCTAACTCCACATGAGTTTGCTCATAAGTAGATGAAAGACCTTGGCGCACGTCATTCAAGAATGCCGAGGCATTCTTGCTGCGAGGTGCGCGTCATGCAATTGCATGACATACTTCTCCTGCGCGCCTCTGCAATCCTGCCGGAG
>NZ_JBFKZO010000036.1:0-17947 GCF_040929965.1 Blautia sp. 1033sp1_1033st1_G9_1033SCRN_220408
AACAGGTTCTGTCCTCGATAACTAATGACATATCTTATATCAGTTTTTTCTGTTTACACAAAACTTGAAACGCTCTCCATCCATCTAGTTTTAAAGTGTTGTTGGATATAATTTTGCCAGTTTAATTCTGGCATCAGCTGTCGTGAACTGCCAGTTTATTTTTACGCATTTTGCATTTCGATTCACTGTCCAGCTACGAACCTGTTTTTCAAAACTTTCGAGATCTGGAAATGGTTTTGCAAGTGCCTGGCGGCTCATAACCCCTATTTCTATTTCTGACATATCCAACCAGCTTCCATGTTTTGGCGTGTAATGCCATTCAAAACATTTGGTTAAACGGTTGGCTTCTTTTGCTGAAAATGCCTTGTACAAAGAAGATGGCGCATGGATATTTAAGTTATCGGTGACCAATATGATTTTTTCCGCTTTTTGATTGTGTACCTTTTACATCAGGAGAAAGAAGATTGATTTAGTTGTAAAATTTCTGGAAGTTAACAATATACCTCCAGTTCCAACCTTTAAGGGGCATATTGGAGGAGACAAAAAAAGATACTGCTCCACGTAAGCAGTATCTCAAGTTTAATACCATGGAAGTACACTTCCCATAAGCATATAAACAAATTCACTCTTTACAATTGATTCTACCTCATCCTTTTTTATGTAGTCAGCCCCATCATTATATACCGCACAATACTTAGTCAAGTCTGTTACTAAAACAGGGTAAACACACTGAATTTTAGATATAAACAAAACATCATCTTTAACCCACGAATCTATTACCAATACAAACAGCTTTTGATGAAAATCTTTTTGTTGTTTTTGCAATATACCCTTTTGCTGTTCCCAGTTATTTTCATCGCACCACATAATAATGATTGGGGATAAATTATTATTGTTATCCGATTCCAATATCATTTTGTTACTATCTATCACCCTTTCATGGTATGTATTATCTAAATTTAGTTTTGCCTTTATATATTCTGCCGTATTTTTTAATAACCACTTCTTTTTTTCTTGTACTCCGCATATTGAATCTAATGCTTTTTTACGATAGGCAATCTCTTTTTGCTGTATATCTGTAAATTTTCCAGTTGGTATTTTCTCTGCAATCGCCCTCTGTGTAATTGCATTCATAATAGGCTTAAAATTATTTTGATTCTCTATTTTTTCCACTGAAACATTTTGGCACTCAACATCAGATTTTCCCTCACTTTCAGCATTCTTTTCAAGTACACATCCACCTTCATCTGCCGCTTGTAAACTCTCCGGTTTCGTATTACCTGTATTAGTATTTTCTTCAAAGATATTTGGAAACATTTCCTTGATTATATTGTCATCAAACATTTCCGATTCTTTAAGTCGTTGGTACATTTCTTGTTTTCTGACACAATACACGTCCTTGTTCTTTTCAAAGTCAGACTGTAATTCTTCATAGAATTTTTCATTCGTTGTGTCTGTCAAAAATCTTTTTAAAACTTTTTCCTCTAAAAATGATTTTATATTTCCCCAATACTCTTCACCTGCCCACAAATACATTAACATATAAAAATCCAAATAACTTGAAATACGTCTACTTCTTTTTTTTGTCCAAGAATTTAGCGTCGTATAAGTCATTCCCACAACCCTTGCAATTTCTCGTTGTGTAAATTTCTTATTTTTTTGATACTTCTGTACTATATTATCATAAACAAATTTCCAATTGTCATATACCACTTCAGACGAATCGTTGTCTATATTATCATAGTCATTTTTTTCCATATTATTCATTCTTCAGTTTTCCCTCCATTAACTCCATCAATAGTTTCAATAAAAATAATAACACTTCTTTCCTGTGCGTGTAAACACCATTTCTATTGAAAACTCTTTTCACAATGCGCATTGTGTTCCCAATAATTACTTATATCAAATGAATATGGAAAAAATCAAGAGCTGAACAGCACCAACACCATTCAGCCCTCATTTCAAAACAATATATTCATTTTAAATACCCATATAGAACTAACTGTTTTTTATAAATTCCACAACATCCTCCTTCAAGAACAACCACTTCCCACCAACTCGATGTCCTGTAATAATATCGTTATGCACGAGACTTAGTGCCGTATTTTTTCCAATCTGAAGGACACTCTGTAATTCAGCCAATGTCAATGTATCAGGAATATTATCTAGCATTTTCATCACCTCGCATAATCTATGACAATTATAAAAATGTTCTAGCTATCCAGTTGATTTCAGCTCATGAAAGTTTAACTTGGTTTTCCTTGGCATTGTTCAATGGCGTTTTCCCCTCATTACTCAATTCCGTGTTTTTCAATTCCTTCTTATATTTATAGTAACTGCCTTTTGAGATTCCGATGAGCTTTATACACTCTGCATCTCCCAAAGATCCACCAAAATCCCGGCTGTACTTTTGTATCAACTGCTTCGATTTTACAGATTTCTTAGTAACAAGCTTCTTTCCGGGAAGCTGCCCGATTTGTTTTCCATGAAGCCGCGCGGTCTGAATTCCTTCACGTGTTCTTTGGTGCAAATCTGCAACCTCTTTCTCTGCCTGTTCAAATGCGAGCTGGATCTGTCGCCTTGCAAGATTGAGCATATAACGGTTAAGTGCGCCGAATATACCAGCCAGTAATTCTTCTGATGCTTGATCGCCTGTTTTAAAATTTACAGATAACTGTTTTTCCATTGCCTGTTGATAGGTACTGGTATTTATATGCGGCTCTTTTAAAAATACCAATGACACTCCACGCTTATATAATTCTTCATACATTCCGTACCCCTCCTGTGCAGTACGGCTCATACGAGATACCGAATCAAAGATCAGCGTATCACCAGAAGAAACAACTTTGATCAGTTTTTCAAATTCTTTCCGTCCCTGTATTTTCGTTCCTGTGTATGTTTCTTTTACAATAACCGCATCTGGATATGCCAGCTTAATATTTCTGATCTGCCGCTCCATTGACTGCTTGAATGTAGAAATTCTGCAATACCCATAGACTTTCATTTTATCATTTCCTTTCTATAGATAAAATTAGGGCAGAACCCTCTACCGATTCTGCCCTCACATATTTCTGATTATATTTAGTTCCTACCAATATTTCTCCACGTAAGCTTTTGCCTCATCTTCTGACAAAGCAAATTCTTTTACAACATTCTTAATCGTATCTGATTTACTGATTTTAAAAGTTTTACAAGTTCTAATATTAGCCTGGATTCCTTCCTGGATTCCCTCCTGGAGGCCTTCGATTCTTCCTTCCTGTCTGCCGCGCTGAACGCCCTCGTTTACCAATTCCTCTAATGCACCACACATATAAATCTGCCCTCCTTTTTTCTCTGATTGCAAAGCATGGTTAATCAGGCTCTGGGATTCTGTGATTGCTCCGATCACGACTCCGAGTTCTGCCGGGATTGCCTTTTCTTTATACACAGTATTGATCTTCTGAAAATCCTTCTCATAAATGGAACGGCTTACATCAAATACGGTATCCACATCTGCATTATGGAACCGCAGTGATCCACTTTTTCTTAACTGAAGCAGGTTCATTTTATAATCGGATACCAATGGTTTCAGTTTCTCTGGGATTTCCAGCATATCTGCCAGACAGAACGGGCCGTCCCATTCTTTTTCTCCATAATATACGCACAGGCTTATCACTGGATGAAGCCTGTCTGTCCTCTTTAAGTTGGAAAGGAATTCATCAGAAGACTCAAACCCTTTCTCAGCCTTGTTCCTGGCTGCAATCTCGTTGTATTCCTTCAGATACGAAAAGGAATCCCCGATCATATGCCGTAAAGGCATTGCATAGTGAATTTTACTCTGGTTCTCCAGCCCCCAGATAACAAAATCCACTCCATAGGCTGTTTTCTTCACCACGTCCAGGACTTTCTGAACCGTCTCTGCATGGTTGTTAAATTTCACCATGGAGGAAACATCTGTATCAACTTCCGTGAGATCAGCAGGGCATAGCACCTGTTCCCCATCAAATAACGCTGCATTAAATAAATCTGCGAAATGATCATTATCCCGCCAAAATGTCTTTAGTATGGTATCCGGTTTTATGTTGTTTTTCTCAGCCGTTTTCGACACCTCCTATATCCGTTTCTTCTATATTTAATATATCATAATCCATACGGTATTTCCATGAAAAGAAATTACCTAAATCTGAAAATTTTATAAACCTCAGTGCTACATCTGTATCAAAACTGACGTTATCAAAAAAAGTATCAAAAGTGAACCTTTTCGCTGGTTTTGCCACAATATATACCGTTCCAGGTCTGACGGTCGTTAGATTTGATACCTTTTTGATCTTACATTCCTAGCTGGTGATCCCGGTCATCCGAAAATCACCAGCCAGAAACTCACTTGTAACACTATGCCGCTAGCATTTCGATCTGGTCTGATTTCAGATCATAGTGATAAATATGTCTGGTAAGCACATCCTCTTCCGGGATTGCTTCTTCTATTGTCTCTTCCAGAATTGTTTTCAAATTTTCAGACTCCACACTTTCCTCATCATGAATCATCACCTCATGAACACTTGTAAATACCAGATACAAGCCATCTGCCCCAAGCTTATGACAAAATGTCTTTGCAACTCCCGGATAAAAGATTGCCACTGCCCCATTTGTTTTTGAACTTGTACTCATACAGTTTCCTATCCCGCCTTTTTCCGGAATATAGTCAGAAGCATAGATATCCTCTCCCTCATAAGCCGGATTCAGAACCAGTTTCAATAATTCGCATACTCTTGGCGGCATCATCGACATAGTATTTTTCATAGCTTCCTCAAAAACAGTCTCTTCCTTTACAGGCCATTTCTCGACATAGCTTAAAGGTACTTTACAGCTCGTAAGCTTTCCATCCTCGTCAGAGATTTTCATATATAAAGTCAATGCGATTTCTCCGTTCTGCTTGTAAAGAGAATTTTCCAGTTCTTCCTTTTTCTTTTCCATATTAAGTGGTCTGATAAACAGCTCGTCCTTTACCTGTTCATAGCACTGCAGCTGTTTCAGCTTGCCTGGGATTCCCATTTTCAGGAAATTATCTGTTGACTGTTTGACCGCCTGTACAATCTCAGTGAGTGTTTTTCCTTCTGTTTTCATTTTACAATATGTTTTCTCTGTCAGCAGACGAAGCTTTCCGTTTTCATTCGTGTACACATTCATACAGTCCTGTGTTTCTTCTTCATCCGCTGCACAAAATTCCACTCTGAATCCTGTCTCTTTCTTGATTTCCTTTACCAGTTCTTCCACAAATTCTTTATAATCCATATTGATTTATCCTCCATTTTCTTTGCTTTATGCTGCACTTTTGGTTCGCTTCAAACCATTGAGCGCTCTTTTATAAGTCACCTGATCCAGTTCCTGTATAGATGTGATTCCATACCGTTTCAGGATCTGCTGCATAGTAACTCCTGTTCTTCCAAGCTCCGCATACAGAATCTGAATTTCCCCATCTGATATTCTCTGGACTTGTGTTTTCTCATCATCAGGCTTTGTCACCTGAACAGAAGCTGTCTGTGCCACCTGATAGCTATATACCGTTTCACTTCTCTGGTTTACAATCTCCAGTGCTGTGATCACCTTGTCGGCGGTGGTCTGGATAGTCTTCACTGAAAAGCTGTCCTTCACAGACTTTCTCCCATTCTTCTCGCCCATCCGCACTTTATTTATGGGAATATAAATAAAAGGAGCCGAATACAGCTCCCGTCCAATACCAATATTAAAGCAGGCTCGTTTAAAAGAGTCCGATGCGGCACCTTTCGCCTTTTCATAGTCGCTTTCTGTTCCTACGTCTTCTTTCTGAACCCACTGCTTTTTCTCATCATCCCAGATGCTGAGGATACAGTACAGCTCATTTCCAATCATATTATGCCTTCTCTGCCATCCGCAGATTCCAAACACTTCATCCAGTATCATCTGATCTACCCTTGCATTTTTATAAAGGAGCAGAGTGATTCCCTGCTCCATGATTGCACCTACACGGCACTCAATCTCTTCCGGATTTAAATTCCGGATTCTTTTTTCTGCCATAATCTTTCCCCCTGTAATCACTACGCAACAGATAATTTTCTATATGAGCTGACATTGCTGTATTCTGCAAATATCTCTGGCTTTTCCTTGCGGAGTCTTCTGCTGTCCACAGATTCCCGGCTGATTTTCTTCCAGGAAACAACGATTCCATCTAATTCACCAGTCTCGTACTCCCCCATCACAGCCTTAATCCGGTTAGCCAGCCCTGTCTTCTGCTTTTCAAGTTCTTTCACCTTGGAATCAACATCCTGGTACTGTGCTATAACCTTTTTCATATCTGCTTCAAGCTGAATCGTATCCGCTACTGAATCACTATATTTTTCATTCAGATATTCCCGGGTTGCCTCAGAATCATCTACAACAGGCTCTGTGCCTGTAAGTACGCACTCTTCCCAGAACTCCTTTTCCCTGGCGGTCAGTTCTTCAATTAATGAATCATCTCTGTAAATTGTAGTGAAGACAAATTTATTGCCGCCAATCAGTGCTGCTATATATGCCTTATTCATGCCGCAAACTGCCAGATAATGCTGTACCTGCAATACATATTCCTCGGGTACACCATTTTCCCACTGGTCAGCCTTATACTGGCTCGCTGTCTTTGCTTCAAAGATACATTTCTCCCCCCGCTCATCTGTAACAATTCCGTCTACATCTGCAAACAGATACGGATACTCTTCGTGAAAAATCATTGCATGTTTCTGGCGCACCTTAAGCCCGGTACGGTTCATAAACTCCTTGCGGATAATCGGTTCCATCACATTCCCCCAGTAAGTAAATTCATTTCCATTATCTGAAACTGGCAGCTTTCCTGTTTTTTCTTCCCACAGCTGTAAAATACTTCTGTAAGGATTCTTTCCCATAATCACAGAAGCATCAGAACCGCCGATTCCGTTTCTTCTAAGCTGTAACCATTCTTCTCTTGTAAGGTTTCCTGTCGGTGTCATTTTTCGTCTCATAATTCCTGTCCTCCTGTTTTTCAACTTTCCTGCTTTTTATTTCTTACAGTCTTAACTATTTATACTGCTTCTGGAAGGTCATATCCTTCCAGATCTTCGACCTCATGTCCCACATACTCTTCTAGTTCCTGGTATGAATGGTCTTTTACACCAAGCCATTTCTTGTACATACCTTCCAGAATCCCGCTTGACATATTCAAAAGGTTTAAAAGTGCAACGTCACTAAGCTGTGCTGATTTTGCCAGAAGCACCTCATATAATGATGAAAAGGTCTCAATCTTGTATGCCTCGGCGATCAGATCCGTCGGGTTTTCACTCAGCAGATGTTCTCTGTAAGTGGAAAATTCTCCGTAAAGTTTCTGGACAAATTCCTGTTTTAATTCTTCTTTCACTTTTTGGTTCATTATGCCTGTCTCCTATATTTTGAAAAAAGCATGGGACTATCGCTTCTGCCGAAATACATACAAAATTTAGATGCAGTCACTATTAAACATCCATATTCTGTATAAAAACGGCTTATTGCGATAGTCCCATCGGTAATTCATGCTGCCTTGACCAGCTGGTATGCCCGGTCAATCATCGGATTGCCGTCTGCTGTTCTGGCGAAAATATTTTCTTTATAATTTGCTGTCTTTCTTCTTGGTGTAGAATGTGTTGCAAAATCAGATACTGCATTTACAAATCTATATCCGTTGTTTCCAACGTCTTTCAGATCAGGTGCATCAAAATATCTCATTTTCATGTCTGCTCTCAGTTTTTCTACACCACGTTTCTGAAGCAGAGAATAATTTTCTTCCATTGGAAGAAGAATCTTAATATAATCCAATACCTGTTTCTCTGACAGCTTGATTTTCCTCAGATTCTCAAATTCCTGTCCCAGCGCAGTCATGTATTCATCTGCCAGAAGCAGGGTGTTTTTAGCTTCTTCAATTTTCCCACTGATATCCCCAGTATGGATCATAGACCAGCTCCGCTTTGCTGTACGAAGTGCCAGGTTCAGTGTGTTATTGCAGACTACACGGATTGGAGTCAGGGCAGTCTTCACGGCTCCCGAACCGTCATGGGTATTGGAAAATACCATATACGGACTGATCCGCTCACCGCCAATGATAAACTCCCTTGGCATTCTGGCAAGCATCCACACACGGCGTCCTTCCTGCAGGGAACCGGCTGTCTCATAACGGACACCCTCGCCCAGTAATGTATCTGTAAAAGCAAAGGCTTCTTCATTCTGGATTACCTTGTAACGGTCTGTTACCACGCCCAGCACCTTGCGGTCCGTGTCTCTTACATTCGCTTTATACCCCTGGATCAGTTCTTCATTTTCTGTGTAGACTGGCTCTTGGAGAACTTTCCAGTTAAGTCCTGCAAGGCGTAATGCATCCTTGGAATTTGGCGCTTCTGCTACCATTGTTCCCAATCCGTGCCATGGTTTTTCTCTTGTATAAAACATTGTCTCCACATTTGCTGCCATGATTATTTCTCTCCTTTTCTTTTCATGATCTCATCCCAGATTACAACCGCTGCTGATAAAATACTGATAATAATTCTCTGCAATTACGATTCCCCCTTATTCATCACACTGAAACACTTTTCCCTCACCTTTTGCCAGACGGATGCAGTTACTTTTTCCATCATAGCAATAGATCTGTTCTGTCAGCTTTTCTTCTGGTTCTTTTACTGTCCTTGATCCATTGTGCAGCTTTCTCTGCATTTCTTCCACTGATAAATCCGCTCTTACTGCAGATACCATGACTTCATGGACAGATGTAAACACCAGATATAAGCTTTCTGCCCCCAATACTTCACAAATTTTTCTGCAGACTCCCGGATAGAAAATTGCAGCTGCACCATGCTGTAGTATGGTGGTGCTGATACACTTGTCCCCATTTCCTTCCAGAAGGACGGAAGAACTGTCCTCTTCCATGAAATCTTCCCCTTTATACTCCTGCATAAACAGGGCTTTCAGAAAGTTGTAATATCTGGCAGGATATAATTTTGATGAATTCCTCACTGCAGCCTTTATTACTTCGTTTTCATCTGTCTTCCATAATTTCAGAAATTCCGGGGCAACTTTCAATCCGATCATCTTACCGTTTCGGTCTAACAGTTTAAGGTTTGGACAAATTGCAATATCACCGACAGTCTGATATATACACTGTGTCAGTGCTTCCTCATTGTGAATACTTTCTGCACTAATAAATAAATGCTCTTTTGCCAGCTCATAATTTTTGCACTGGCTGACTGCCTGTGCCAGACAGAATCTGTCATCCTCACGGATCGTCCCGATAACTGAATCCGCTATGGATGTAATACTTTCCCCAATCTGGTATCTGGCATACAGTTCCGGGACTCTGATTGAAATAACAGATGCATCTCTGTCTGTATTCATATAATGAATCTCCAATGCCGTATCCGATGTCGGTCCTTCATCCGTCAGACTCCCCATACAGTCAGATTTCCAGCCTGTCTGTGAATAAATTGTCTGTTTTAACGCTTCCATGAATTCTTTGTAGTTTAACATTTCATTCCTCCCTTGATGAAAGTAAAAAGAGCTGAAACGCATACTCACGTTTCAGCTCCGTATAACAGGTTGCTATTATGTAATTGGTTTCCTCCTTCTGTGAAGATAATACATCATTATAATTTTTTATTGTGCGATTGATTATAGAACCTTCCATTCATTGTATCTCAGATAAATAAGAGCCTAAACAGAATCCTGTCATTCCTTCATAATCCACCTGCACAAAACCATTGGGAGCACCTTGTAATACATTCACCTCAGTTCCCAATGGAATCTGACAAAGTTCAGCAGAAGAAATGTCTGGTTTCTCCCATAATGTGATACTCTCCTCACAATTGATAACATAGCTAATGTTCTCGCTATCTTTTTCTGTTACACTACTTCCACCATACAATTCATACTTTGCTTCCAAAAAATATATATTGTCTTTTTCGGTCTGGGAAAAGATATTCTCATCAAATTCTTCCGGCTGAACAGTGCCTTTATACCAATCCTTTCCATCAAAATAAGCAGCCCAGCTAGGATCTGCAAAAATTCGTCCATGTCTTGCATAAATCTCATTGATTCCAATCTGAATCATTTCCGCATTAATTTCTGACAATTCCAAATCTTCATCTGTCAATTCTCGTTTACTGCTAGCAGGGAAAATATAGTCTCCTTCAAAAACCTCTGAAGTCGTTTTACCTTCCAGCTTGTAACGAATACTATATTCAACCCACTTTAATTGTCCTTTCATATTAGCAACGTTAGTTGCATCTTGATTTCGCTGATCCATAGTACTCATATCCACTTGTACATAAACTGGTACTTCTCGCTCAAATCCATCTGTAGTATATACCGTTCTTTTCTCTCCGTCATAAGAATATGCAATTTCTTGGTTTCCACCATATTCAAAAGCTTTTTCGGTAAGAATCACACACTCTGTGCCTGATGGATCATATCCTGCATAAGCCAATGTGTTGTC
Source organism: Blautia sp. 1033sp1_1033st1_G9_1033SCRN_220408 (assembly GCF_040929965.1). NCBI lineage: Bacteria > Bacillati > Bacillota > Clostridia > Lachnospirales > Lachnospiraceae > Blautia > Blautia sp. 1033sp1_1033st1_G9_1033SCRN_220408. Next base: position 10,478 of record NZ_JBFKZO010000036.1, read on the forward strand.
CGGTTCCAGATAATCTGCAAATTTATTGAGAGCACCTTCGAATCCATCTCCATATTGAGTATCCAGTTTATTTGATATGTAAAACGTACCTGTGCTTACCTCTATAGAGTTAGAATCATATTTTCTCTGCATTGTGTTTATCTGATCCTCATATGAGATTCCCCGATGACAAAACCCTGACACATTGTCCCATACATCCTGACATTCATCATCCGGATACACCATTTCATAAAGCTCTGCAATTTTTGCTGTGTCATCTAAATTATAGTCACATTTATCAATGGCATAATTGAAAAGCCACTGTTTTACCATATCCTCATCTTTTTTTCTCAGCTTTTTAGCTATTTTTTTCTTTTTCCTGTCTTTCTCTTCATCCAGATACTCATCAACAAGTTCTTTTATTTCATTATAATCTTCACTCGGAATTTTAATATCTTCTTCTAGTGGATTATATTCTGGCTCAGCATATACTGAAACAGGTGCTATGCCTTTTCCTCCTATCCCACTCCCCACTAATGTAATTCCTAATATCAAAACTGCTTTTTTCCAACTTTCTTTCCTTTTCATTCCTTACCTCCTCATTCCGTACACTACCAATCAATGCACCAATAGATTCCCACTGCAATGAAACAAAACCACTCTATAAATATACTTCGAAATCTAAAATGAATTACTGTAAAAAGATTCTTTTCCGCCCTTTATTTCGTAACTGAAATACCATATCTTCATTATATTGCTTATAATTCTTATAGTCAATAATTACTTCTATTAGTGCATCCTTCTTTTTAGATTTTGATTGCACAATAATTTACTTACAAGGAGAAATTTCCAATGCCGTATCCGATGTCGGTCCTTCATCCATCAAACTCCCCATACAGTCAGATTTCCAGCCTGTCTGTGCGTAAATTGTCTGTTTTAATGCTTCCATGAATTTGTAGTTTAACATTTCATTTCTTAATGAAAGTAAAAAGAGCTGAAACGCATACTCACGTCTCAGCTCCGTATAACAGGTTGCTCTTATGTACATCAATACAATTATTTCTTGTACGTGTATGGCAAATAAATTGTCAATTTACGTCAAATCAAACAAATAGCATTCCTACTATTTGTTTATTTTAACTTTACTAACACTTGTATATTTCCCATATTTCATTTTACCAGTTGAGTCAATCCTATAAGCTCTTACTTTTACATAATAGGTTTTCTTTTTAGACAATTTTTTCAGTGTATATTTTTTGGATTTTGTAGTAATAGTAGTGCATTTCTTTTTCATTTTTTTATCAGTAGAATATACGATTTGATAACCATTTGCCTTACTTACTCCTTTAAACTTAAGTACTGCTTTCTTACCAGATTTATTATAAAAAGAAGTAATAACCGGTTTTCCCACTGTTACTTTTTCCCATTTAGCTACCAATCTCATATCCGCAGCATACCCTGCTGGAATTTGTGCAACCTTTTTGCCATCTTTATACCAGCCTTTGAATATATATCCTGCTCTGGTTGGGTTCTTTAGATTAATCTGGTTACCATTTATAACAGTAGGGTTAGAACTATTATTCTTTCCACCATTTAGCTGATAAATGATTTTGTTTGTTACATTTATCACACAAGATGCTGATACATTACTTCCATCCGTAGCTGTAGCTGTAATCACCGCTGAACCACTTTTATAAGTTTCCACTCGTCCCTTTTCATCAATATATGCTACATCAGAATTACTACTGCTCCATTTCACTTCTTTATCATATGCATCTGTCGGATTTACAGTTGCTACTATGAAAAAGCGACTTCTCGATTCTGTATTTACAATCGTTTCTGACAGGGTAATTTGAGATACTTTCACATTTTCTACGCTTATTATACAAGAAGCTGATATATTACTTCCATCTTTAGATGTAGCAGTAATCACTGCAGTTCCAACATTCTTCGCTTCTACCCAACCCTCGTTATTGACTGTAGCAATCTCGTCGTTACTACTAGTCCACTCAAGGGATTTATTATAGGCATCTGATGGATTTATGGACACTGTTAAATTAAATAAGTCTCCCGGCTTTACATTCATTTGGTTTGCAGATAAGGAAATTTCCGATACCTTAACAGTATATACTTTTACCGCACAAGTAACAGATACTCCGCTGTCATCGTTTGCCTTTGCAGTAATTAATGCATTACCTTCGTTACAACCAGTTACATTTCCGTCTTGATCAACAATTGCAATCCTAGAATCACTGGTACTCCATGTCAGCCCTTTGTTGTATGCATTGTCTGGTATTACCACTGGATTTAATGATATTTTTTCATCCTTTTTTACACTTACAGATGAAGGAATGGAAATTTCAGATACCGGTATATATTTCATCTGGTTGAAATTAAAAGAGTAGTCATACAAAAGATATGTTGCATCACTATAATTCATCTCTTCATTCGCCGTTACTCTGATATAATATATTCCAGGTTCATATATTCCATCACTCATTTTCAGATAAGCATTCTTTGTATTGCTGGCACTGTTTATTTCATTCATGTTCTTATCACATAGTGCAATTTTAAAAATACCTTCCGAACTCTGTCTCGGTACCCGAAATTCTATAGCTACAACACTTCTTTCCGTAAGCTCAAACTTAAAGCAATCTATGTCTTCCTTGCTATTTAAATTTCCAGTGTACCAATGATTGGGATTCTTTTCATTTGCATGACTTTTTACATTATTATTTTCCTGCTCATACTCATCAGCAGATTCATAAGTTGCCTCAACCTCTATGGTATACTCTCCAAGATAACTTGTGTTAAAAGCATATCTGTCTGTTTGGACCTTAATATAATAAGTCCCCGCTGGTACTCTTTGTCTTACGCTGTCAATATAATTCATTAGCATATTGGTATTACCATTTACATCCTCTTCATATAAAACTGCTGAAAAAGGATACCCAGAACAAGTAACCATTATCTTACCGGGCTTATCCATCACAAATTTATAATAATCATCTTCTGAATCTTGCCCTACAATACTTCCTTCATATAAAGTATTTAATTTCATTGAGGTTGCTGTATCAAAAGAATGATTTCCTACTAATTCCCCATTATAGTCATTTATACTTTCAAATTTTGCTGTAAGAGTTGCTTCTGGATTAATTTTCACATTATTTTTATTAAAATCTGTAGCAATATTATATTGCAATGTTCCAGCATCTACCGCATGCCAATATGTTTCTGCACTGTCATTCCCAGTAAAATGTAAGCCATCTGAGCACTTTAAATCTTTTGTTGTACAATCACTCAATATTAACTTCACTCGTCCAGCACCAGGACAATCTACACTTACATATAATTCATCTCCATAACTATAATGATCCGGTTGCAAATCAGACATAATATTATATGTCTTACCAATCTCCAGTTTTCTAACTTCCCCAGCTTCATATTCTGAATTATTCAGCTCATCCGTCTCACCGCCTGCATCTATAAGCGTTTCTTCTGGATCTACACTGAATTCTGTCACATTTTCTTCCAGTGACTGTTCATCCTGAAAGTCCTCAGTTTCTCCTTGAACCCAATCGTCTTTTTCCATCTGTGAGCTAAATGCCTCACCATCTGTAAAGCCATCTTCTGCACATACAGTGGATGCCATAGGTACGCTTGTTGTCAACAATGCAGCCGTAATCAAAATTCCCCACGCTTTTCTTCTCATAATCCATACCTTCTTTCTTAACTTCTAATCACACTATAGTTTTTACAACAACCTCGTACTCCCTAATTATTGATACGAAGTTATTATGTTCTTTAATTATATTCCAGTTGCTTCTTTTAGTCAACTTTTGCTTCTTTTAGTTCATTTATCTCTTCATGTTTTGATTGCATAATCATTATTACAAGGAGGTTTTTTATGAAATCTATTGATTATACAGAAATCGGTCAGAAGATACGACAATCACGCATTGCCCATTCCTACTCCCAGGAGCAACTGGCAGAATTAACAGGAATCTCCACAGCCTTTCTCGGACATATCGAGAGAGGAACCAGAGCTATGTCCCTGGAGACGCTGGTCTCTATCTGCTCAGTTCTGAATATCAGTATTGATTATCTACTGCTTGATGAAATCTCCGAAACAGATTCCGAAATAACGGCGCTTGTCTCTGAAGTGAAGTCCAAAGGCGACATCCAGTATCGTAAATTTGTTAATATAATGAAAGCCTTGACTCTGATCGCTGATAAGCTTTAAGGTACACAACGCAAATACGCCAAAGCATAGAAATATTACTAATCCAATCTTCTTATCAACAATTTTGTTTAGTTCAAACTTCAATAGGGCATCTAGTTCAATCCAGATGCCCTATCGTAAATCCATTCACTCTTTATCTACCTGTGACAAATACATTTCCAAGTCTTTCTTACGGATTCGCCATCTTCCCCGAACCTTAAAAGCCTTTAATTCTTTCTGTTTTATCATATTCAAGATTGTAGTTCTTCCAATATGCAAAACCTCCTGTCCCTGTTTCAATGTCAGTATCTCTGGTATTGCTTCAAACATAGCACAAACTCCTTCCAAAATATTCTTATTTGACTGTTTGTCGTCAGCTATATATTAAAAACTATTTTTGTATAACAATAGTGTAATGCGGTATATATAAGGGTGACAAAAACTCTATTTTATGTGCCCACAAATTCTCCCATTGCAGTACAACGCACTGGGAATATACCGTCGCAAATTTGAATATGCGATAAAAAAGGAGCAAAGGAGACATAAAAATGACAAACACACAAACTACAGGAACCGAAATTCTTTCTATTCATACACTTACATATAGATATAGATGTAGCCTCCAAACATACTACGGACTTTTTCAATACCTAGTTCAAAATCGAAATTGTATTTTTGCAAAGCGCAAACACAAAAAATGTGAAAAATATACAACCCGAACATTGCACCCTCTCGGCTTCAATCGTATAGAATTTATAGATTGCATGATTCCAGACAGGGACTATCACGAATATAAGATCAAATTCACCATTAATCCACGAATTCTTACCGGGCAAACATCGCAACCACGCACACATATTATTGCCAAAGAACAGCTTTCTCAACTTCCAGATATTCTTGATACTGCCATACATGATTTATGCAGCCCCTACAAGGAGCAACTGACTGACGGGAAATTTCAGCGAATTGATTACTGTTGCAATCTTTGGTTTATTGAACAGGAAGTAGCTGAAGAATATATGCGACTATTAAGAAAAGCTCTAATTCCTTATCCTTTTAAATTAGAAAAAATATTAAGCAATACACAACACCGGTATATTCCAGAACCAAATGCAATCACAATAACCTGTAAAAGTTATCAGCTTTCCATATATTTAAAACTCAACCAGCTACTTGATGAAATTACCAGACAAGAAAATGGTATTATTCCATCCGAACATGCTTCTGAGATAGAAAATGCTACCGGACAAATAAGAATAGAACTTCGGGAATACCGATCACAATTACGAATTAATAAAAAGAAAATACATTGTGGCAATGATGAGGCACTTCTTCTAAATGGTTCTAACACGCACCCTTATACAACACTTTGCAAACGTTTAGGATCAATGTATGGAACTGGAGACTTCTGGCTTTATGATGATGCAAGAGACATTATTAAAGGAAGTAACTATAAGCCACGTATAAAAAAAGAATTATTAGAAATTCTAAAAGTTGTCAACGCGCCCAAGAGCGGACTTGATATTTCAAAAAATGGTTTTGACTATACATACCTGAAAAACCATATGCGCTATTTCAATGAACTTGATTTATCACCAATCACAATATCTCAAAAAAGTTTTAAGCGCTGTGGCGAAAACTTCTTTCCGAACCCGAGAAAATACATTTCTGGTGAAACGGCAGAATTATTACGTACTTCCGATATATGAGAGTATGAAACTTTTTCTGTAAAATAATGTTTAGAAGGTTCTTCTATGATACAATAAATATCATTAGGAGGACCTTTTATTATGGCAAGACAAAAGAAACCAGTACATCGAGTACAAATGACCGAAGGAAAACGAAACATCATCCATCAGTTCCTGGAAGAGTATGATATCCAGTCTGCTGAAGACATCCAGGATGCGCTCAAGGATCTTTTAGGCGGTACCATTAAGGAAATGATGGAAGCGGAAATGGACGATCATCTCGGCTATGAAAAATCAGAACGTTCGGATAATGATGATTACCGCAATTGGTATAAGCGCAAACAGATCAACAGCCGATATGGATCGATGGAAATCGAAGTGCCGCAGGACCGAAAATCAACATTTGAACCACAGGTGGTGAAAAAACGTCAGAAAGATATTTCTGATATTGATCAAAAGATCATTTCCATGTATGCCAAAGGAATGACTACCCGACAGATTTTCGAAACCATCGAAGATATTTATGGCTTTGAGACCTCAGAGAGTTTTATTTCCGATGTAACCGATAAGATCCTGCCACAGATCGAAGACTGGCAGAACCGGCCGTTGGACGAAGTCTATCCCATTCTCTACATCGACGCAATTCACTATTCCGTAAGAGATAATGGTGTGATCCGAAAGCTTGCAGCTTACGTGATTCTTGGAATCAACACGGAAGGAAAGAAAGAGGTTCTGACCATCAGCGTTGGTGACAACGAAAGCGCAAAATACTGGCTTTCCGTTATGAACGAACTGAAAAACCGGGGTGTCAAAGATGTATTAATCATCTGTGCAGATGGTTTAACCGGCATCAAAGAAGCAATCGCTGCAGCTTTTCCAAAAACCGAGTATCAGCGCTGTATCGTACACCAGGTAAGAAACACACTGAAATATGTCCCTGACAAGGACAGAAAAGCATTTGCAGCGGATCTGAAGACCATTTATCAGGCCGCAGATGAAAAGAAAGCGCTGGCAGCCTTAGATCGTGTAACTGAAAAATGGTCTCCCAAATATCCGAATTCCATGAAACGCTGGAAGGATAACTGGGATGCCATCTCTCCAATTTTCAAGTTTTCAACGACGGTCAGAACGGTGATTTATACCACCAATGCGATTGAATCCCTGAATTCCACCTACCGGAAGCTGAATCGGCAGAGAAGTGTATTCCCAAGCGATACGGCCCTTTTAAAAGCGCTGTACCTGGCCACTTTTGAGGCTACGAAAAAATGGACCAGTACGATTCGAAACTGGGCGCAGGTATATGGCGAACTGAGTATTATGTACGAAGGTCGTCTTCCAGAATAACGAGTAAACCGACGATCAAGGCAGGCGGAAAACCGCCTGCTCTTGACATGCGATTCAACAACTGTTATATATAAAACAAGGGTGAAAAGCTCAAACTGTAAGCTCACCACCCTTGCATATCATAGAAGAATCTTATTTACAGACTTTTTCTCATAGTCTCTTTTTCTTAACTACTGAGGCTTTCGTCTCTTTCTTGTATTCAGTTATCTATGCCTTCTTTCATCAGCATAATCATTG
>NZ_JBFKZO010000037.1:0-17568 GCF_040929965.1 Blautia sp. 1033sp1_1033st1_G9_1033SCRN_220408
GTCCTTTTTCTAACAATTTATATTTTCGACTGACTCTATTATACCACGGATTGTGTCATAGAACAAGTGTTCTTTTCATTTTTTCGCAATTCATCTCCCATCTGCAGAGGAAGGAGAATTCTTGCTATATTTATGTTAAAATGGTGCTAGAATTACGATTACGTTATATGGGATTTTTTCAAGTATGGAAATAGCGTTGAAAATATAGACAATGAATGATATAATTTTTATATATAATAATAGGAGGTGCGTATTATGTTTGCTATACAGGAAGCTATCAGACCATCAGCAGATTTAAGGAATCATTATAATGAAATTTCAAAGCAGTGCCGTGAGGGAAAAGAAGCAGTTATCATTACTGTAAATGGAAGAGGCGATACAGTGTCCTTGTCTTATGAAGAATACAAGAATATGAAATCAAGAATAGAATTACTTGAAATCCTTGCTGAAGCAGAAGATGACGTAAAGAATGGTCGTGTTGAGCCAATCAGCGAAACTTTTAATGATTTACGTGCTATGCTGCAGGAGGGCTAAGCTTGAAATACAATATTGTTCGTACTGATACTGCAGATGCTGGTCTGCGAAAGATTATATTATATATTGCACAGAATTTCGGCAATGATGTGGCATTGAAAAAGCTAGACGAAATAGAAGATCGAATACAACAACTAGGGGATAATCCAGATCTTGGAATTAATCCGAGATACCTGGTATTAAAACGTCAGGGTTATAAGGTTTTGGTTCTTGAAAAAGACCTTGTATTTTATAAAGTTAATGAAGCCCGAAAAGAAGTCACTATATACGCTGTCGTAGATCAGCGGCAGGATTATTTGAACATTATTCGAGGTTTGTAAGGCAAACATCGAAATATAACTGACTAAGCAATTTAATTAAGGCTTGCCTTTATCCAGAAGAGTAGGCGGTAGGAATATAAAAAGAGTAAAATAACTTATAGAAAATTAAAAAAACGGAAAATTTATTATTGAATTCGTTTTAACTGTTGGCATTTTTTTGTATTTTCAGAAGGGAAAGCAAACATGGAGAATGAATTAATTTTGTTTGAAACTGCCGATAAAGAAATAAAGTTAACTGTGCCTATAAAAAATAATACTGTATGGCTTAATAGAAAACAGTTAGCCGAATTGTTTGGAAGAGATGTAAAGACAATTGGGAAACATATTAATAATGCATTAAAAGAAGAGTTGGATAATTCAGTTGTCGCAAATTTTGCGACAACTGCTTCAGATGGAAAAGTGTATCAAGTTGAACATTATAATTTAGATATGATTATTTCTATAGGCTATAGAGTGAAATCTAATCGAGGAGTAGAATTTAGAAAATGGGCTAATAGTGTTCTAAAACAGTATATCATACAGGGGTATGCAATCAATGAAAAAAGATTAGAAGCTTTACAACGAACAATAAATATCCAAACAAAAATGCTTGCATGTACTTTGGAAGTAGATGAAGCAGAGGTGTTGAAAGCTGTTAGCTTATATACAAATGCTTTGATGCTGTTAGATCAGTATGATCATCAATCACTTAAAAAGCCTACTGGAAGCAAGGCTATCTATAGAATTACATATGAAGATTGCCGAAATATGGTGAATGCAATGGAAGATTCATTTCACTCGGATGTCTTTGGGATTGAGAAAGAAAAGGGAAAAGTTGAAGGTATTCTTGCAGCAGTTTATCAAAATGTTTTTGGAGGAGATGTTTATCCTTCCTTAGAAGAGAAAGCAGCCAATCTTTTGTATTTTATGATAAAAGATCATCCTTATGCTGATGGATGCAAGAGAATTGCTGCATCGTTATTTTTGGAATTTTTGGCTCGAAATAATATACTTTACAAAGCTGATCAAAAAAGAGTAAGTGATGGTGCATTAGTAGCAATAACATTAATGATTGCAGAGTCAGATCCAAAGGAGAAAGATATTATGGTTAATTTGGTGATGAATTTGTTAATAATGTAAATTTGATTTCGAATCGGAATTGACCGAACTCTTTGAGCGAGGGATACTTCTTGTCCGAAGGGCAAGAAGGTGGAGTTGAAAAAGATTATATCAATCGGAAGTTAAGGAGGGCATTTATATGAAATTAGCAGATTTAGCTACGGGTCCAGACTGGATAATATGGATTGTCTTTGTGGTATTTGCTGTACTTTCTATAATTTTACTTTCTGGGCACGGAAGTTGGTTTATTTCTGGATACAATATGGCTTCAAAAGAAGAAAAGGAAAAGTATGATGAAAAGAAGTTATGCAGAACAACGGGAATTGGAATGTCTATTATAGCAATTCTTATATTAATTAAGGGCACTGAAAAAGTCTGATTCTAAAAAAGAATTGGGCTTTTTTAGAATCAGACTTTTTCAGTGCCCTTTAAATCTGTAGCTTCTGGGACTTTTCACAATACGAAAAAAGCACCTCATCTGAGGTGCTTTACTTAGCAGGGCTACAAGGATTCGAACCTTGAAATGACGGAGTCAGAGTCCGTTGCCTTACCGTTTGGCGATAGCCCTAAATTCTCTTTCGCAATACGCTTCTCGCTTGCGACAAGTGGTATTATATAATACTCCTCACAGAAATGCAAGCCCTTTTTTTATATTTTTTTATTTTTTTTAATATTTTTCAAATACCTTTTTTTAATATTTTTACATCAAACCTTTATCTTTTATCCGAATGTGATATAATGTGAGCACTTAGTATATCAGCTGGGAGATGACTCCCACCTCTATAGGTGGTGAGAAACAAGCTAGTATCAGTGGTGGGAGTCAATCCCCCAGCTGATATAGCCTCCGGCAGGATTGCAGAGGTGCGCAGTAGAAGTATGTCATGCAATTGCATGACGCGCACCTCGCAGCAAGAATGCCGAGGCATTCTTGTTACGTAACTGTTCAGTATTCTCACAGTTATGATGAGACTTCCTACTGAAAAGTTACAGGCTTATATTACCATAGCGATACGGAAATTTATAATGAACGAGGAGAAAACACATGAGAGCAAATAATCTGACTCTGCTAACGGATCTTTATGAACTTACCATGATGCAGGGTTATTTTAAAAATCCGAAGGATCAGACCGTAGTTTTTGACATGTTTTACAGAGACAATCCCTGTGGCGGCGCATTCGCTATCTGTGCCGGTCTGGAGCAGATGATCGAATACATCGAAAATCTTCACTTTACAAAAGAGGATATTGATTATCTTCGCAACCTTCACCTTTTTGAAGAGGATTTTCTTGAATATCTGAGTAATTTTCATTTTACAGGTGATATCTATGCCATCCCCGAGGGAACTGTGATCTTCCCCAGAGAACCTATGGTAAAAGTTATTGCGCCTATTATGGAAGCCCAGCTTGTGGAAACAGCGATTCTGAACATCATCAACCACCAGAGTCTGATCGCAACAAAAGCAGCCCGTGTATGCTATGCAGCCAAAGGCGATGGCATTATGGAATTTGGTCTTCGTCGTGCCCAGGGACCGGATGCTGGTATCTTTGGTGCCCGTGCTGCTGTGATCGGAGGCTGTATCGGTACTTCCTGTGTTCTTACAGGACAGATGTTTGATGTACCTGTGCTTGGCACCCATGCCCATTCCTGGATCATGAGCTTTCCAGATGAATATACTGCATTTAAGACCTATGCAAAGCTTTATCCCAATGCCTGCATCCTTCTGGTGGACACCTATGATGTGCTGAAGTCCGGTGTTCCCAATGCCATCCGTGTATTTGAAGAGATGCGTGAAGAAGGCATTCCGCTTACCAGATACGGTATCCGTATTGACAGCGGAGATCTGGCTTATCTGTCCAAAGAAGCATACAAGATGCTTGCTGCTGCCGGCTTTGACGATGCCACCATCTCTGCTTCCAGCGACCTGGACGAATACCTGATCGAAAGCCTGAAAGCCCAGGATGCAAAGATCAATTCCTGGGGCGTTGGCACACGACTGATCACTGCTAATGACAATCCTGCCTTTGGAGGCGTATATAAGTTATCTGCTGTCAGGGATCCGGAGACACAGGAATTTATTCCCAAGATCAAATTGTCTGAGAATACAGCAAAAGTGACAAACCCAGGCAACAAAACCGTTTATCGTATCTACAGCAAATCCACAGGCAAGATCAAAGCAGACCTGATCTGTCTGGCAGACGAGAAGCTGGATGAAAATGATACCATGATCATTTTCGATCCGGTAGATACCTGGAAAAAGACAAAAGTGCTTGGCGGTACCTACCAGCTTCGTGAGCTTCTGGTTCCTGTGATCCGCGAGGGACGCCGCGTGTACACTTCTCCATCTGTGATGGAACTGCGGGATATCTGTCTGAAAGAACAGGAAACCTTATGGGATGAATCCAGACGTTTTGTAAATCCTCAGAAGGTTTATGTAGACCTTTCTCCAAAGCTGTATACCATGAAGAAAGAATTGATCGAAGAAATGAGCCAGAAGGATCTGGATTTTTAAAAAACAGGAATACCCCCTTCCCTTTTTGCATAAACATAAAAGGGAAAGGGGGCTTTTTATTATGCGTTATGATTCTTACACCCGTCTGATCAATGGAAAACATCCTCTTCCCGAGGGGTACGTCCCCAAGCAGCTTACAGATATCGGACTGCCCTTTCAGGCATCCTCCCAGGATTCCAGACGTCTTCTTGAGATCCGTACTGCCCAGGCTGCACTTCGCCTGTTTCAAAGTGCCCAAAGAGATGGACTGAACCTTTATGGTATTTCCGGATACCGCTCCTACCAGTGCCAGAAACAGCTGTATGGACAGAATCCTTATGTTGCTGCCCCTGGTACAAGCGAACATCAAAGTGGCCTTGCCCTGGATGTTTCCTGCGCAGAAGCAGGCTTTGCTCTCACTGAGGAATTTGCCTTTACCAGCGAAGGATCATGGCTATCCAGAAATGCTTCTCTTTTTGGGTTCATCATCCGCTATCCCAAAGGAAAAGAAAACATTACTGGTTTTCCCTGGGAGCCTTGGCACATCCGCTACGTTACCCGGGCACTTTCCAATTACCTGGCCCTTACCGGTCAAACGCTTGAAGAATACTATGCCCTTCGTCCTTTCTGATCCTACTGCTCCATCTGCCTTCCCAGAAAACCGGCAGCGGTCTGAACCAGAAGCTTTTCACTGTTTCCTATGGTTTCCCTGTCATTTTTCCCGATCAGGATCACACTTCCTATGGCATCTCCGGAGCTTATAATCGGCTGTATGATCTGCGCCAGGGAGTTTTTCACCTGTTCTGTAGTAATGGCCACTTTCTTTCTGTCCTGTGCTCCGGACAGTTTCATTTCCCGTGCAAAGATCACTTCTTCCAATTCACTGCTGATCTCTTTTCCTACATACTCTTTGCTTCCCTGGCCTGCTGCCGCTATCACCTGGTCGTGATCTGTAATACAGGAAACCATTCCCGTTGTCTGCGACAGTACTTCTGCATATTCTTTTGCAAAGGTACTCAGCTCCCCTATTGGTGAATATTTTTTCAGGATAATTTCACCTTCCCTGTCTGTATAAATTTCCAAAGGCGTACCTTCTTTGATCCGTAATGTCCGCCTGATCTCCTTTGGGATCACAACCCTGCCCAGATCATCGATCCTGCGGACAATTCCTGTAGCTTTCATATAAAAAATCCCTCCTGCTTCTTACATACTTTCCATAATTTGTGCTGTATGGATAGTATGCGAAAAACAAGAGGAATTATGCGTCAAAATCACAGCTTGCCAAAATCATAACCTAAAAATCACAATTTACGAAAGTCTTATCAAATCACAGCAAATCACAGCCTGCAAAAGTCTTTGCACTTTACTTCTTTTTGCATTAAAATAAAAAGGAACAACAAAGCATATAGATTTATGCCTCACATCTCTAGTATCGAACTTAAGGAGCATTATAAATATGAATACAAATTTATCATTTGCATGCGACTATATGGAGGGTTGCCATCCGGCGATCCTTGAAAAGCTTACAGAAACAAATCTGATCAAAACTCCAGGATACGGACTGGACGATTATACACGTTCTGCCTGTGAAAAGATCAAATCAGCCTGCCGGAAACCGGAGGCACAGGTTTTCCTTCTTACCGGCGGCACACAAACAAATGCCACCGTGATCTCTGCAATTCTTAAAAGCTATCAGGGCGTAGTTTCTGCCAGCACAGGACATATTGCCACACATGAAGCCGGAGCAGTAGAAGCCTGCGGTCACAAGGTTCTTACTCTTCCTTCCCATAACGGGAAGATTGATGCAGCAGAATTATCCCGGTTTCTCGCGGATTATGATCAGGATGCGAACCATGACCATATAGTTATGCCTGGAATGGTTTATATCTCCCATCCCACAGAATATGGCACATTATATTCCCACTCAGAACTTGAAGAGATCAGCCGGATCTGCCGCCAGCACCAGATTCCTTTATACCTGGACGGAGCCAGGCTGGCTTATGCACTAGCCTGCCCCCAAAACGACCTGTCATTGCAAGACCTTGCAGCCCTTTGTGATGTATTTTATATTGGCGGCACCAAATGCGGTGCTTTATTCGGTGAGGCAGTCGTGATCACTGTTCCCGGACTGATTCCTCATTTCTTTACCATTATCAAACAGCATGGTGCCCAGCTGGCCAAAGGCAGGCTGTTAGGTATTCAGTTTGATACTTTGTTTACCAGCCATCTTTACGAGCATATCGGGAAGTCTGCTATTTCGGCAGCCGATCAGATCCGGGACATGTTGAAGAGCAATGGATTTCAGCTTTGTTATGATTCTCCTACCAATCAGATTTTCTGCATTATAGATAATTCTGTAATGGATCGTCTCCTGTCCCAGGTTGAATGCAGTTTCTGGGAAAAATATGATGATTCCCATACCGTGATCCGTTTCGTAACAAGCTGGGCAACCACTCAGGAGGATGTTCAGAGACTGGGAACTGTTTTGTCTTTTTGTTCTTCCTGATCGTGGAATTTTTTTCTCTGACTGGACAGGTTAAAATACTCACTGGAAATAAACCCATGGGCAACCAATGCCTGAAATACCCGTTCCTGCTCATGGGTCATATCCATCCCCACAGTGGAATTATAGTCTGTGATCACACATCCTGTCTTCTCGATCAGCCAAAACAGCGGTGAATCATCCTGTGGCACCATTTTGAATATCTCATCCGAAGTGTAGGGCAGTAATCCCATCAAAGCCTCCATATGTCCGCCGTCCTGGATCAGCCGGTAATCTCCATCCGGCATAATGATCCCGTCACTAAAATTACTGTCCTGCTTCATCTTGTTCAGAAGCTCTTCTGTTACCTTCATCTATCTTCCCCATTACACATTTTATTTATTAGCTTTTATTTTTTTGCTTTTATTTTTTAACTTTTATTTTTTAACTTTTATTTATTAGCCTTTATTTATATTGTCTTTGATATCGTCTTTTCATCCTTTTGTTTTACTTCTGTATCCAGAAAATGCATCTTCAGGATCCCGTGATAAAATCTTCCATACAGAACCAGTGACATAAGCATAATTCCAGCACAGGAAACGATCAGAAACCAGGCCAGCCCGTCTGGGATCTCCTGCCAGAAAAACAAAACAGTCATCACCAGATACAAAACTACTGTACTAAGCTTCCCGTACCATTTTGCACTGTTGATCTGATCTCTCACCTTCAGAGTCTGATATCCCCAGTAAAGCATGATTCCTTCCTTTACAGCAAATAAAAGGATCATCACCCAAAGTCTTTGATATCTGGAGGAAAGGCAGAAAATCATAGACACCTGTGTCAGCTTGTCGGCTACAGGATCCAGCACCTTACCTACATCAGAAACCATGTGAAATCTGCGGGCCACCTTTCCGTCCAACACATCGGTCAGTGCAGACAGTGCCACCACAGCAATAGCCTGTTTATAATCTCCTCTTCTGTACAACCATATAATAGCCGGTATCAATAGGATCCTGAACAAACTCATCAGATTGGGAATGGTCAATATGTTGTCTTTTTTCAATCTTTCTCCCATAGCTTCTCCTTTTTCATGTATACTCCTTTTCCATCCGTTACCATATTGTTTCATTCTAACATGAAAAAAAGTTTCGTCAACCTGATAAAAAATAAAAAAAGACTGATAAAATATAAAAAAAGACTTGCTTTTTATAATATTCATGTTATAGTATTCACATACTTATTATGTAGTTTCAAATACTACATGTTACTGTTTTTGATGCCGTATTATTTTTAAGATCATAGGATTCCTGTAATCATTCAAAGGAGGTTTTCACATGAAATTCAAATTAAAAGATCCTGGCAGCGCCATTACTCATGGTATCGCATTTCTGCTTGCAGCGGCGGGCGCAGCACCACTGCTGATCCGTGCAGCTGGCTGTACAGATCACCTGCACCTGGCTGCCCTTAGCATATTTATCCTTACAATGATGCTTCTATATGCAGCCAGTACTATTTACCACTCCGTAGATTCTACCGAAAAAGTCAACCGCAGGCTGCGCAAGATGGATCATATGATGATCTTTGTAATGATCGCCGGCAGCTACACACCTGTATGTCTGATCGTCCTTCATAATCACATCGGCTATATTCTGTGTGCAATGGTCTGGACAGTTGCCATTCTTGGGATCCTTTTCAAAGGCTTTTGGGTAACTTGTCCCAAATGGCTTTCGTCCCTGCTCTATATCGGCATGGGATGGCTGTGTGTACTGGCATTTATGCCGATTTTCACAGCACTTCCAAGAGCAGCCTTTGGCTGGCTTCTTGCAGGAGGGCTGATCTACACAGTAGGCGGTGTGATCTACGCCTTAAAGCTTCCGCTATTTAATTCCAGACACAAGAACTTTGGTTCCCATGAGATCTTCCATGTATTTATCATGCTAGGCAGTGCATGCCACTTCATCCTTATGTATTCCTTCGTTGCCCGCATGCCATTATAAGTTAAAAATCAAGCAGCTCCAGTTTCTGTTTTCTGGTCAGCTGCTTGATTGCATATTCTCTTTGCATTGCTTCCTGTTTCGTCTCATACCCCTCGTAATAAACTAGCGTCACCGGACGCTTTGTGCGGGTGTATTTTGCCCCATCCTGGCCTTTATTATGTGCCTGCAGCCGTTTCCTCAGACAATTTGTCCAACCAGTATACAGGCTTCCGTCTGCACATTTCACCATATAAGTATAATTCATTTATAATCCCTGGCTTTCTATGTAAAGGAATGCCTTGGCATTCCCTTTTTGTAACTGTAAGGATACTGAACTGTTACCCCTTTTCTATATAAAAGCAGCCGGTAAGAAGCGTATCTTATCAGGATTTCCGTAATATCTCTGTTGGCAGGGAAACCGGCCACATATTTTCCTACCTTCTTTATTATACGTGCTCTCTTACTTTTTGTGAATCCCTATGGCAGATATACGATCGGGTCAATTGGCTTTCCGTCTTTCTTCATTGCAAAGTACAGATTACTTCCCTCTTTACTGTAATATTTTGTAGGTGTACCTATATATCCGATGGTTGTACCCTTTTTCACTGTATCGCCCTGTTCTACCTGCAGATCTGTCAGCTGACCGTATATCGCCTGATATCCGTTTCCAAGTTCCATAGTAACCGTGGTTCCTGTCTGTGCGTCCTGTGCAATGGTCAGTACCTTTCCATTAACTGCAGACTGGACCGGGGCGCCCTGCACTGCCTGGACAGCAATGCCGGAACTTAATCTGTACTGATCCAACGTAGGAAAATACGTAGTATTGTCCATGCTGTAATCAATCAGGATATTTCCATTTACTGGCCACTCCATTAATGTATCTTCTGAAAAAAGGATCTCCGGTGCCATGTTTAGTCCTGCAATTCCACCGGCGCCTGTTTTTGCAGCTGCTTCTACAGACGAAGCAGTTTTGATAGCTTCTGTCTGTGTCTCTTCTTGTATCAGATTTTCTCCTGCTGTGATGCTGCCACTGCCTGTTTCCGCCTGCACCAGACGGGTATCTGCCTGTGCACTGGCTTCCTCTTTTATCTCATCTTCCTTGGTATCACTTTTCTGAACACTTTCCATTGGCAGTATCTCCTGAATGATCTCCCCATTTTGGGATGTTCCAAGCTGATATGCACTGATTCCAAGTGCTGCCAGCACAGCCAGCGCCCCAACATTGAAAATAACCTTCATTGTTCTGTTTTTCTTCATATTCTGTTCACCTCTATCATCATAATCCAGAGCCTGTTCGCCGCTCCACCTGTAATTATAGGGTGTCCAGAAATTTTGCCGGCTATACACCAGCTTTTGGAATCTGTACAATATTTTTTATTTCCATTTCAGGAAAATAAGTCTGAAGAATGTATTCCCAGTCATATCCTGCTTTTGCCAGACAATTTCCCCCATATTGTGAGTACCCAAGTCCATGACCTTTTCCCTTGCACAAAAACCGATACCTGCTGCCTATTTTCTGTACTTTAAAATCCGCTGAAGCCAGCCCAAGTCCTGTACGAAAGGCTTCTCCCTCAACAGGCTTTCCATCTGCCATCATCCAGCTTACATATCCTTTAGAGTCCCTTTCCCGGATTTCCAGTACCTTGGGCATCTGTGATGCAGGAATATAAAATGAAGATAAATACTCCTCCGCTTTTTTATCTTCACTGCTGTCCACAGTTTTCAGATAACTGTACTCCTGACTATGAAAAACCTCCTGACCATCTCTGGTGCTTCCGCTGCTGATCCGGTGATAGGGAACCAGCTTCAATTCCTCATTCCATGTCAGCACCATATTTTCCGTTTCATGTACTGCTTCCTCATAACATTCTTCTTTTTTCCGAAAAAAAAGCTCCGGAAATTTTCCAGCTGACATTCCATACTCCTGCCTCTTTATCACAATATCACGCAGACTTCTGCCCTCATACATTTCATCATAAAAATTGGTTCTTGTAACCACTGCCTGGGCTTTTACTGCTTCCGTCTCATATCCTGCAGGTATCTGTCCTTCCAGCATGCAGGCGATCCATTCTTCAGGATCAAAAGTATGTACTGTAAGTGCCTGTTCGGCTCCATTTACTATTATAACCATAAGATACGGGAGCACCAGAAGTACCGGCAGGCTACACAGAATATTTCTGATCTTTTCCTTCATAAGCTATTTCCCGGTTGTCTTTTTTTCAGTATATGTTTTTTTCACATAAAATTATGTTATATCTGAGGATTTTGCCATATTCATGGCAAAGCACTTGGCATGATACATTGCCTATGAGCAGTAACCAAATTATACTATGGCCGTAATAGTGAGAAGGATTGAATATTGTATCCCTGTCAAAATTACGGTATACTAAATAAATCGTAACTGCATAGTCACTGATCAGTTACCGCAAATCACACATTTGGAGGTTACATAGCCATGACAGCTTTTTTACTGGCGCCATTTTATATTCTTGTGAATGTTTATGTGGTTCGTTGGATGATCCGCTGGATGGGTGCCTGCAGCCATATTTTCCAGTCTGCAGTTTTCCGTGCTGTATTTATCATTTTTTATATTCTGATAGCCTCTTCACTGCTTACAGGCTTCCTGATCAACAAGCCGGAATTTCTTCACCGCATCCTGAAAAACACTGGCAACTATTTTCTCGGCACATTTCTCTACATTATTTTGGTAATTGTAGTAGTCGACCTTGTACGCCTGATCCTTAAGTATGTATTTCATGCCCGATTTCTGGAATTTCGCAGCACCTTCGTGATCACAGGCTTTGTCTGTATGGCACTGATTATTCTCATCAGCGTTTACGGTATTCTGCATGTAGGTACCATCAAAGTAACGCCTTATGAAGTGACTGTCAACAAAAAGGTAAAGGACATGGATTCCCTTAAGATCGTCCTTCTTGCAGATACCCATTTCGGTTACAGCATTAACTGCCGACATGCACAGAAAATGGTAGAAAAGATCAATGCCCAGGATCCGGATATTGTCTGTATTGCAGGGGATATTTTTGATAATGATTACGATGCCATCAGCGATCCTGAAGGAGTGTGTAACGCACTGAAATCCATTAAATCCAGATATGGGGTATATGCCTGCTGGGGCAACCATGACCTGGATGAACCCATTCTTGCCGGATTTACTTTTGGCGGAAAGAAAAAAGATCAGGCTGATCCACGTATGGAGCAGCTGCTTAGAGATGCCAATATCCATCTTCTTACAGACGAAGCAGAATTGATCGATGATAAATTTTATGTTGTAGGACGAAATGATTCTTCCCGCACCCACAAGCTTGGCGGACAACGGCTTTCCCCGGCTCAGCTGACCAAAGACCTTGATCTTGATAAACCGGTTATTTTCATTGACCATCAGCCAAAACAACTGCAGGAAACTGCAGATGCCGGAGCAGACTTGGATCTTTGCGGTCATACCCATGACGGCCAGATCTTCCCTGGAAACCTGTTTATCCATCTGTTCTGGGAAAATTCATTTGGTTATCTGAAAAAAGACAAGATGCACAATATTGTTACTTCAGGCGTAGGTGTATGGGGACCGGATATGCGAGTAGGCACCAACTGTGAGATCTGCCCCATCACTGTACACTTTCATTAATGGGACAGCATTTTATCTCCCGTTATAAGGAAAAGGGACTGTTATTTACTGTTATTTACGGATCTTTGTAACAGTAGTAACTCCCTTTCCACTGTTAGGATATCTGGATGAATATCCCTGGTCTGTCAGGAATACGCAAATCAGGCTTACGCATAACACCACAAGCAGTTTGTGATTCATTCGCTGTACCAGATTGTCCAGAAGAGGGGCCAGCACATAAATAATCACCAGGCCTCCTACACCAAAGACCAGCAGGCCTTCTGCGCAGATCCTGCCATTCAGGTTAAGAAAATAGCCAGAATAATCCCACCATCTTTTTCCGTTTATAAGTTCCAGTACATAGGAAGTAAGATATTCTATCCCACCACAAACCACCATGGTCATTACAAATTCTATTGCAGGGTTATTGCGGAACCGATACAGCAATAACAAGATCAGTACGCTCCCGCTTCCATATATCGGCAGCCATGGACCATGCAGAACTCCACGGTTTACTATGGTTCCGTTTGTGATCAGGTGAAGACTGACCTCCCAGATCCAGCCTCCAAAGGACATGATAAAAAAGACCATGATCACTGACCATACAGAATAACAGCGCATATAATTGATTTGGGAAAGCCATTGCCTGGTATTCTTATTTTTTACCGAAAGAGGGCCCAGTCGGGCAGGATAAATCTTTCCTTCATATGCCTCACGTAATTCTGTCCCTTGCAGCATTTCTGCCTGCTTCTTTTCAAATTCACGTTCTTTTTTATCTCCAAAGAATACGATGCCCAGATTCTTGATCATGAATCTGTGGATTCCTCTCATAGGTGCCAGAATGTCTTCTTCGCTTTCCCGCTTCTTGAGCACATCTCCATATGCCATCAAAAGCATTTCCTGTGAAGGTGTTTCAAAAAGATACCTGTCATTTAAAAGCTGGCTGCCTGGAATTTTCTTTTCTTTTCCTATCCTCCGCAACATGGCATAATATTCACACATGGTAGTTTCTTTGTAAGGTCTTGTAATAAGTATATTCACGATCCAGCCGGTAAAAGCTCCCAGAATTTCCCATCCCCAAAAAGAAAGATCCAGTATAAACAATTCCCATTTATGCCCATTCATCATCTTTCTGGAAAGCGTGATCGTTTCATTTGCTCCAATCTCCGGATTCTCAGCCACGATATAAGGAACCATAAAATACGAATAGTGTTTGATCAATCCCCCCACGATTGTAAACCACCATAACAATTTATATGCCCGCATCACACACATGGTCAAACATGCCTGAACCCATTTCCGTACCTTCAGAAGATAAAATACCCTCTGTGTATGGATTTTTTCATAACGCATGCCTTCCATAAACATGCGCACCATGACAACCTTATATACATTGATAAACAAAAACCAAACCAGGAAAACGATCACCAGACTGACCAGGATTAATATGATCACTGCAGCACTATCTGAACCAACAATAGAAGAAATACCCACAGCAATCGACACGATAAATGCTCCGGATGTGATCTTGTTTACAATCTTTGAAAGCATTCCACGGCTATGCCCCAGCACGGCTTTCTTGTTATCCTTTGAGGAGTTTACCTGCTTCTGTATCCGCTCATCTGCCAGACGTCTTCCTTCTTCTCTGTTTCCATCAAATAAATTCTTCAAAATAGCTATAAACTGACTGCCCATTCCAGGATCTTCCTCATAAATCTCCTCACTTACCGGATCTTTTCCTTTGAATGGCAGGTTCAACCTGGCTGTTACTTCTGTCCTGGCAATACTGTAATCCACAAGCCTTCCGCCGGAAATGATCATAAGTACCAGACACAGTACCACCCAGATCCCATAATGCTCTTTGACTGAAATTCTTGCTTTTCTTTTTATCATTTTTCTGTAATTCATATTTTTTTCTCCTTCGTATAATATGATTATATAGAAATTGCAGATAAAACACAATATACGTCACAGGATTGTAAGTATATTGAAAGCATATCTTAAGAAAGAGAATATGTTACCAGGATGGCATTGGGGGACATTGTAAATTCCAGAGACATTCATTGCTTTTTTTAAGTAAAATGAGTATAATGCATAAAAAGAGTTGTCTGTCAGTTTTATGATGGCAATAATGAATTCTGATATCAGGAGGTTGTCTATGGCCAAAGAACAACTTGCAGTAGCGGAACTGATCATGAATCTGATCCTTGGAAAAACAGAAAATGTAAGCCGTGTGGATTTTTTTCCGCAAAAGAAAAAATTCCCGGAGGATTTACCCTATGAACAGCCTTTTCCAAGAGCAACCCCGGAAAGTCAGGGTGTATCTTCCCGCCTGCTCAGTGCTATGATCCGTGAGCTTTACAGCTCCAAATATACAGATATGCATCATCTGATGGTGCTGCGACATGGAAAAGTGATCTGTGAATGTAATTTTGCCCCTTATCCTGCCGGCATGTGGCACATTACCCATTCCATGTGTAAAAGCATTACCTCTATGGCTATTGGCCTGCTTGTAAACGAGGGAAAACTAACCCTGGACGAAAATATATATAAGATTTTTGAGGATCAGCTGAATCCTTTTACCAAGGTGCTTCGTCCCGTCATAACAGTGGATAATCTTCTTACCATGACCAGTGGCGTAACCTTTAACGAATCCGGCATTGTTTCCGGTAATGACTGGCTTGGAAGCTATCTAAGTTCCCAGGTTTCGGGCCGTCCTGGCACCACGTTCCAGTATAACAGCCTGAATACTTATGTATTATCCGCCATTGTGACCAAACGTACCGGCGAAACTCTAACGGATTATCTGAAGCCACGGCTTTTTGAGCCTCTGGGGATCACACGATATCTATGGGAGACTTGTCCCAAAGGGATCACCAAAGGAGGGTGGGGACTTTTCCTATGTATGGAGGACATGGCAAAGCTTGGCCAGCTTTACCTGCAAAAAGGCATGTGGAATGATCAGCAGATCATTCCTGCAGCATGGGTAGAAACTTCCACACAGAAGCATACAGACAGCATTCCAGGTACATTTGGATACGGCTATCAGATCTGGATGGAGCAGCGGCCCGAAAGCTTTGAATTTAATGGAATGCTTGGTCAAAATGTGGTTGTATATCCGGATATGGACATGGTACTTGTAACCAATGCAGGGAACAACGAGTTGTTCCAGAATTGTGTTATGCTGAATATCATCCGCAAATATTTTTCTGTAGAATATATGCCAAAGGAACAGTTGCCAGAGGATCCAAGTGCTTATGGTATTCTACAGAAACTGATCGGTTCTATCCAAACCGGTGGTAAAGCTCCTGCCATTCATGGCGGCTGGCCAAAATCAGCCAGAATATCTGCCCGATATCCAGGAAAACCTTGTACTACAAACTGCCAGCCGGATCCGTATCCTATGTTCAAACAGCTTAATGGAAGAACTTATCAGCTTTCTCCACAATCTGTTGGCCTTTTTCCACTGTTTATACAAGTTTTCCACAATAATATGACGGAGGGGCTGAGGGAAATCTCTTTCTCCTATGAAAAAGGCATATTTTACGTACTGTTTCTGGAGGGTGATACCATTCACCAAATTCCGGTAGGTTTTTCAACTGCCAGACAGACCTGGCTCACGATCCATGAAGAGCCTTACCTGATCGCCACATCCGGTGAATTTACCTCTGACGAAAATGGTACCCCTGTACTTAAGCTTACCCTTACCTTTCTGGAGGAGTGTGTCAGTCGAAAGATCCATATCTTTTTCCAGGACAGACAGATCCAGATCCGCTTCCTGGAAACACCTGGCAAGGGAATGATCATGGAGGGGCTGGAATCTGTAACAGAGGAACTGGCTAACAAACTGATTTTTGCCACTTTCCGGGATAATGGTGGCATGACAGTAGTACACAGGCTCATGGAAGGTACCATCGAACCAGTGGTACAGGGTACTCTATGCCCCCAGAAGATTATAAGCAGTCAGGAGCAACCGTTATGATCTCCAGGAAATTGCGTCTGGTAATCACCTTTTCTTCTACAACGGATGCACTACTTCTGGAACAGTCCTGTAAGGAAAATCAGATCTCCGGTGGTCTGATCCCGGTCCCCAGAATGATTTCTGCCAGCTGCGGACTGGCCTGGAGTACAAATGTTAAGAATGAAAAGGACATACAGGCGCTGCTTAACCATATCCAGGTTCAGCCGGAAGGTATCTATCAATGTATGATTTAAATTCAAGCATCAGTTATCAAGGTCAAAAACCGCATACATTTGATCATATGCGGATGATTTATAACATAAAGGAGTAAAAAAATGGAAAAAATTACTTTTGATGCAAGAGGTATGGCATGCCCTCTTCCAGTTGTAAATGCCAAAAAGAAATCTGAGGAAATGCAGCAAGGTGGTTCTCTAACCATTCTTGTAGATAATGAGATCGCTGTACAGAATCTGCTTAAATTTGCTGCCAGTCGTGGATTTGAAGCCGTTTCCAGCAAAGAAAACGAAACAAATTATTCTGTGACTATGGAAGTGACATCTTGTTCTCCAAGTTCCTCAGAAGCTGCTGTTTGCAGCCCAGATGCCCGTAGACAGGGAACTGTGGTAGTTCTTTCTGGCAACACTATGGGTACTGGTGATGAAAAGCTTGGAAAGGCCTTAATGAAAGCTTTTATTTTTGCCCTTACAAAACAGGACATACTTCCGGAAACCATTTTATGTTACAATTCCGGGGCATATCTTACCTGTACCGGATCTGATTCCCTGGAAGATCTGAACACTTTAGAGGCACAGGGTGTAAAGATTATGACCTGCGGCACCTGTCTTGATTTCTATAATTTGAAGGAACAGCTGCAGATCGGTACTGTTACTAACATGTACGAAATTGTTGAAACAATGGAAAAAGCCGGTTCGATCATCCGCCCGTAAATATGGAAAATAAAAATAATCCGTAAGTCCTTTGTTTATAAGGATTTACGGATTTTCTTTTTCATGAGACATCGGGGATTCGAACCCCGGACAACTTGATTAAAAGTCAAGTGCTCTACCAACTGAGCTAATATCCCATA
>NZ_JBFKZO010000038.1:0-16434 GCF_040929965.1 Blautia sp. 1033sp1_1033st1_G9_1033SCRN_220408
ATCCAAAGGTGTCAAAGGCAGCAGGTATTGCATTTGTGCATCAGGAGTTGAACCTTTTTACCAACCTGACCGTATATGAGAATCTTTTCATCACAGAGATGAAAAGGACAAAAGCAAAAACCATTGATAAGAAAACAATGAAAAAGATCGCCAATGAGCAGCTGAAGGAGCTGGGCATTGAAGGCTTTGATGCAAATACGATCGTAGGAACCCTTCCCATGGGACAGCGGCAGCTGATCGAGATCATTAAGGCCATTATGCAGGACGCAAAGATCATTGTACTGGACGAGCCTACCACATCCCTTTCGAATAAAGAGAAAGAAAAGCTGTTCGGTATCATGCACCTACTTCAGGAAAAAGGAAAATCCATGATCTTTATTTCCCATATCCTGGAGGATGTATTTGAACACTGCGAAGAGATTGCGGTGTTACGTGATGGGGAGATCATTTCCCAGAAGAAAGCTTCCGAGACAACCAATGCAGAGGTTATCAAGCAGATGGTTGGCCGTGAGCTGAATAATATTTATCCTACCGTGGAAAAAGAAATTGGTGAAGTAGCCTTTGTGGCAAAGGACATCTGCCAGGAGGGCAGATTTGAAAATCTTGGCCTTGAGATCCGTGAAGGAGAGATCCTGGGACTGTTCGGACTGATGGGAGCAGGCCGTACCGAGTTTCTTCGCTGTCTGTTTGGTGTGGATCCTATTTCTGAGGGTCATATTTCATACAAAGGACAGGAGATCGCTCCAATCACCCCCATCAACTGTATTAAGAATGGCATGGCATTTATCACAGAGAACCGTCGTGAGGAAGGTTTGATGATGCCGAAGACCATCAAGGAAAATGTGGTTATGGCCAGCCTGGATGATATTTGTGACAAGTCATTTATCAATCGTCAAAAAGAGTCAGAGCATACAGATAAGATCGTTAAGGAACTGCGGGTCAAAACCTTTGATCCATCCAAACAGGCTGTGATCAATCTTTCTGGTGGAAATCAGCAGAAGGTTGTATTTGGTAAATGGGTACTGAAGGAGCCGAAGATCTTCTTCCTGGATGAGCCTACAAGAGGTGTGGATGTAGGAGCAAAATACGAGATCTACAGCATTATCAATGATCTTGCAAAGAATAAATCTTCTATCCTGATCGTGTCTTCTGAAATGGAAGAACTGATGGGTATGTGTGACAGAATCCTGGTAATGAGCCATAACAAGATCACCGGTGAGCTTGAAAAAGGGGAGTACAGCCAGGAAGGTATTATGAAAGCAGCAATAGCAACAGGAGGTGGAAAGTAATGGAAACATCCCAGGCAAGAAAAGATGCGATTTTTAGAAAAAAACTGGTGGATACCTTCTGTAATTACGGAATTTATATCATATTCCTGATTATGATCATTTATTTCTCCGTACAGTCCACAGGTTTCCTTTCCCTGAGCAATGCGATCACAGTACTTCAGCTTTCCTCTACACTGGGAATCTCTGTAGTAGGTATGTTCTTTGTATTGATCACCGGAGGTATTGATATTTCTGTAGCATCCAATATGTACTTTTCAGCAGTTGTGGGAACCACGCTTCTGAACAATCTTGGATGCCCGCTGATCCTTTGCTTTGTAGGATCCTGCTTAAGCGGTCTGTTAATCGGATGTATCAATGGTTTCTGCGTATCCAGACTGAAGATCGTACCGTTTATCACGACCCTTGCAACCTACAGTGTGGCAAAAGGACTTGGACTTATGTTTACCAATCAGCAGATGCTTTTCCTGGATGCAAAGGTAAGAGTTTTCTCTTCTACCAGGATCTTTGGTATCCCGCTGATGGTTTACATCTTCCTTGCAGTTGTTATTCTTGGACATTTTGTCCTTACAAAAACCCAGTATGGCCGTCAGCTGTTTGCCTGTGGCAACAACCTGACCGGTGCAAATAAAATGGGTATCAACGGACCAAGAGTTGTATTTATCGCTTATGCAATATGTGGTGCACTTGCAGGACTTGCAGGTATGGTGAATGCGGCAAGACTTAGTGTTATTAATCCTAACTTTGCACAGAATGATGAGTTTACTGTTATTTCCTCAGCAGTTATCGGCGGGGCCAGCCTTTTCGGCGGTAAAGGAAAGGTGATCCCGGGAGCGATCATTGGTATCGTTATGGTACAGGTCATCAGCAACGGACTTACCATTATTGGAGCTTCTGCATATATCCAGAATATTTTCAAAGGACTGATCATTTTCGTAGCAGTAATGGTAGACAGTATCAAGAATAATGGAGATATTCATTAATCAAAAGTAAAAATGTCAGGAATTTCCTGAAAAACGATAGTTCCGGTATGGATTTCGTGATATAATCATACCATTCTTAGTACTATATCAAATTGATACCGGAGGTAATCTGTAATGAATGACAACAGAAAAAAGAATAAAGAAAGACAGGCACACATTGCCCGGCTTCTGGAAAAAAATGAACGCATTAATGTGAATCAATTGTTTGAGATACTCCAGGTATCAAAGGAAACCATCCGCCGTGACCTGAAAGAGATGGAAGAAGCAGGGATCATCCAGCGAGTACATGGAGGAGCAGTTTTATCAGAGGCATCCAAAGGAGTGAAGGAGTATCCCCTTCTTACCAGGGAGATCCGGAATTACTCTGAAAAGATCCGGCTTTGCCAGAAGGCAGCAGAGTATATTGAAGATGGGGACACCATCTTTATCGACAACAGCTCCACTACTTTGAATCTGGTATCTTACATACCGCAGGATTATCGGGTGACGATCATTACTAATTCCATCCGGCTTCTGGTGGAAGCGTCCATTGCGGACCATCCCAGCCTGACGTTTATCTGTCTGGGAGGTTTGCTGAAGTCCAAGAATTACTCTCTTACAGGAGTGATGGCTGTGGAACAGATCCACAATTTCCGTCCTAATAAAGCATTCGTTTCCTGTCATGGAATCAGTATGACAGACGGGATCACAGACGGAAGTATTTATGAGGTGGATGCAAAGCGTGAAATGCTGAAGCAGGCAAAGAAAACATTTCTGCTTGCAGATTCCAGCAAGATCGGCAAAACAGGTGTGGTAGTTCTTTCTCAGTTTGATTTCATTGATTGTCTGATTACGGACGAGACGGTTTCCGAAGAATACAGGCACTTCATTGAATCTCAGGGAACTGAGATCGTAACACTTCAATAAAAATGAAATGGCGGCCATCTGCGGATGGCTGCCGGTAAAGTATTTCACAGGAAACGTCTCCGGCCATAAGACTGGAGGATTTTACATGAAATATATCGCATTCGATTTAGGAGCGAGCAGCGGAAAAATGATGCTGGGAAGCTTTGATGGAAACAGGCTGGACACAGAAGTGATCCACAGGTTCCCCAACTGTCAGATTTCTGCAAATGGAAGTTTATACTGGAATTTTCTTGGAATATATCAAAATCTAATAGAAGGTCTTAAGACGGGCTTCCGGAAAGCAGACGGCCAGATCGCAGGACTGGGAATGGATTCCTACTGTAATGATTTTGGCCTTATTGGAAAAAGCGGAGACATTATCACGCAGATGCACTGCTATAGGGACGCACGTACAAAGAGAAGCAGGGATAAAATCTACGACCTGATTTCTGAAAAAGAACTTCATCAGCTTACAGGTAACCAGAACGCACTGTTTAATACTGCCATTCAGCTGGCAGCTATGATACAGCAAGGGGATGGTTATCTTCTGGAAGGGTGCGAAACTCTTCTTCATTTGCCTGATCTTCTGGCATATATGCTCACAGGTGAAAGAAAATCAGAATATACGATTGCTTCTGTAACACAGATGTTTGATTACCGGACGAATTTGTGGCACAAGGAAGTACTGAAAAGGTTCATGATCCCGGAAAGGATCCTTGCGCCGATTGTAGAGCCGGGATCTGTGGTCGGACATGCAACACGGGAGATGCAAAGCCTGCTTGGGACAGGCGGCTTTGATGTGATCGCAGTAGGAGAACATGATACTGCTTCTGCAGTGGCAGCTCTGCCTGCACTGTCTGGAAATCCTGCTTATATCAGCAGTGGTACCTGGTCACTGATGGGAGTGGAAACCTGCGATTTCTTTACCAATGAAACTACTTTTAAATATAACATTGCATTTGAAGGCGGTGTGGAACATAGGTACCGTATGTTGAAAAATGTAATGGGGCTTTGGATCATCCAGGAGTGCCGCAGGGAATATCAGACCATGGATCAGGAGTATTCCTTTGGGGAGCTGGCTGCCCTGGCAGCAAAGGAAGCACCATTTAAAGCTCTCATCGATCCGGACTGGGAAGAATTTTACGAGCCTGGCAGAATGCTTGAAAAAATTCGGAAATTCTGCAGCATGACAGGGCAGAAGGAGCCTGAAACACCAGGTCAGTTTGTGCGGGCAGTGGAAGAAAGCCTTGCCTTTAAGTATCGTTGGGTAATGGATGCACTGGAAGAAATCAACGGAAAGAAAATTGACTGTATCCATATTCTTGGAGGCGGCGGTCAGGACAGACTATTGGATCAATTTACGGCAAATGCCTGCAGACGTCCGGTTTATGTAGGGCCTACAGAAGCAGCATTGGCTGGCAACTTCCTGATGCAGATGAAAGCAAAGGGAGAGATCAGGGATGTATTACAGGGCAGGGAAATTATCAGGAAATCCTTTGATATTGAAGAATTTTTACCTGCAGATCAGGCTGTCTGGGAAGAAAAGTATCAGTACTTTAAAACTCTTTTAAAGAGTGTGTGAAAAGGAGGCATTGGGGCAGATGAGGGAAACAGAAGAAAAGATCTTAAGAGTAAGAGAGCTGATGGAAGAAAAGGGCTATGATGCAGTGGTTCTGAATACAAACGAGAACTTTTTCTGGATCACAGGGGGAAAAAGTGCTTTTGTAGACAAGTCAGGGCCTGCGGCTTCTAAGATCCTGATTACAAAGGATAAAAGCTATGCAGTGTGTAATTCCAGTGAAAGATACCGTGTGATGGAGGAAGAACTGGATGGGCTTGGTTTTGAATTGATCGGTTATTTGTGGCATGAGGATGAAGCGAAGATCCTGGAGCCTTATCTTAAAGGGCTTAAAGTGGTAAGTGATAATGGTTGTTATGGCGAGAATAAAGGCAGTGAGATCCAGCCGCTCCGTTACATTCTTACAGATGAAGAGATCGCCCGGTTCCGCCAGATTGGGCCGGAAAGCACAAGGATTCTGGAAGAGTGTGTAAGGCAGATCAAAAAAGGTGAAACAGAATTTGAGATTGCCGGCAGGATCACAGGAGCTTTAATGGCAAAAGGATATCAGGTGCCGGTTTGCCTGGTAGCTGCAGATGACAGATTGAAGAAATTCCGTCATCCAATTCCAACCGCTAATAAGGTGGAGAAATATGCAATGGCTGCGATCTGTGCACAGAAATACGGTCTCACCATTTCTATTTCAAGAATTGTATCCTTTGGTGAGGTGGACGAAGACAAGATGAAACGTTTGAAAGCGGTAGTAAAAGCAGATGCAGCTTATATTCTGTCTACGGTTCCAGGTGTTACAGCAGTCAGCGTCTTGGAAGCAGGAAAGGCTGTTTACGAAGCAGAAGGCTATGGCCCTGATTTTGATCTGCATCACCAGGGAGGCGGTCTTGGATATCCTACCAGAGATTATTGTACCAATTTTGCCTGCACAGAGGTTGTGCATGACAGACAGGGATTTTCCTGGAATCCGACCATTGCAGGTGTAAAGGCAGAGGATACCTTCCTTGTGATTGACGGCAAACAGGAAATTGTTTCCCATACAGGGGAATGGGTTTATGAAGAAGTAGAATACAAGGGACAGAAGATCCTTCGTCCCGGAATCCTGGTTCTTTAATATAATAGTTTATGAAGACTGATATGGAAAGAAAAGAAAAAGAAGAGGAGAAAAGAAAAGATGGCAGAGTTATCTTACATGAAAGACAGAGAAGATATGAGTAAAGTTGCACATTATATGTGGGACAGAAGACTTACAAATGCTGCAGGCGGGAATTTTGCAGTGAGAGTAGATGATAACAGGATTCTGATCTCTCCATCTCTTATGTCTGAAAGACATTTTTGCGAGATGAAACCAGAAGATTTCTTACTGATCGATTATGATATGAACATTCTGGAAGGTACAGGAAAGCTTTCCCGTGAAGCTTACATGCATGTACTTCTTCTGAAAAACTTCAAAAATATCGGTGCAACGATCCATGCACATCCTATGTACTGCATGGTATTTGTAGCACAGACAAAGCCGATTCCCAATATTACAGAGGCAACCATGAAGAGAGGCCCTGTAGAGTGCATTCCATATACACAGGCTTATACAAAGAATCTGCATGAAGAGGTTTATAAATATTTTGACGCGAGAAGGGAACTGGCTGAGAAATATCCTATCGGAGCTATCATGCCGCTGCATGGGGTTGTTGTTTCTGGATCTGACCTTTTCATGGCATACAGTATGCTTGAGAGAATTGAAGCAGATGCTATCTGCAACATCTTTAAAAATAACATTAAAGACATCTGATTTGGTTTTGAACATGATAGGAGAAGCCACACATGTTTGCTTGCGATCTGCACACACATACGATCCGTTCTGACGGACACATGACACCAATCGAATCCATTGACCGTGCTGCGTCTCTTGGGCTGAAAGTTATGGCCATTACTGACCATGACATGACGCTGCCAGCCATTTGGAAAGGAATTGATCTTGTTTCATATGGGGCTGAGAAAGGAATCCGGCTGTTGCCGGGAATCGAAGTATCCTGCGATACCTGGAATGACGACGTCCATATTATTGGATTGTACTGTAACTGGGATGATCCTGCGTTTGCGGATCTGGAACATGGTGTCCAGACAAGCAGGATGGAAAGCTATCAGGAAATGATCCGAAAGATGGCAAAGGCCGGGTATCAAGTATCCTGGCAGGAGGTTCTGGAACATGCAGGGAAAACTGATTGTCCGGAAACTGTCCAGAAAAAGTTAGTGTATGAGCTGTTGGCTGCAAAAGGATATGCCGTGGACTGGGCTAAGGCAAAGCGTCTGGTACAGTCTGTACCGGAATTCCAGACCAACCGGGAGAAACCGGATCCTGTAAAGATCATTCAGCTGCTTCACAAAACAGGTGGTATAGCGATCATGGCACACCCGTTTTTGGTAAAAGAACATCCTCCCTATCAAGGCAAGACTATGACTCGTTTCCAGTATATGGACATGCTGGTAGATGCCGGACTGGATGGTATAGAGGCAAGCTATACCTACGATAAGTCAAGCTACGCTGGCAGAGATTCCAAAGCAGAGCTGGAGCAGCAGATCCGAAGCAGGTATCAGAGCAAGGGCATTTTCTTTTCCGGAGGTTCGGATTTTCATGGTGACCAGAAAACAGGCATACCCAATCCCAGGGAACTGGGAGAGTGTGGCGTAACCTATCAGTATTATACGCAGCATATAGAAAAGCTGAGAAAGTAAAAACCAGTACAGTGAAAGCAAAAAACCGGATGGCACAGTGGCCTTCCGGTTTTTTTGAAAAATCACAAAAACCTATTGACAAAGTAGGAAATGCTCGCTATAATCAGAAACATCAAATACGCAATTCATATATGATAACTAGGAAAAGAGAAGCCGGACGCAGCGCCAGACCAGTCCAAGCGGCATAGCCGGTGTCAGGCAGCAGGCAGAAAAGGAGAATGATTATGGCAAAGATTAATAAGAGCATTTTAGATCTGATTGGAAACACACCTCTTCTGGAGGCTGAGAATATTGAGCGGGCAGAAGGACTTGAGGCAACTGTGCTGCTGAAGCTTGAATATTTTAATCCGGCAGGTAGCGTAAAGGATCGTATTGCAAGAGCAATGATCGAAGATGCAGAGAAGACAGGCGCACTGAAGAAGGGTTCTACGATCATTGAGCCGACTTCAGGAAATACAGGGATCGGCCTTGCTGCCATTGCAGCATCCAAAGGATACAGGATCATCCTGACCATGCCGGAAACAATGAGTGTTGAGAGACGTAACATTCTGAAAGCATATGGAGCTGAGATCGTACTTACAGATGGTACAAAAGGTATGACTGGCGCTATTGCGAAAGCAAATGAACTGGCAAAAGAGATTCCGGACAGCTTTATCCCAGGACAGTTTGTAAATCCTGTAAATCCGAAAGCTCATATTGCAACAACAGGTCCTGAGATCTGGAATGATACAGACGGACAGGTAGATATTTTTGTAGCAGGTGTTGGCACAGGCGGCACACTGACAGGTGTTGGTGAATACCTGAAGAGCCAGAAGCCAGAGGTTAAGATAGTGGCTGTTGAGCCTGCAACCTCTCCGGTTCTTTCTGAGGGAAAAGCCGGTCCGCATAAGATCCAGGGGATTGGTGCCGGATTTGTTCCGGATATCCTGAATACCAAGATTTATGATGAAGTGATCAAGGTAGAAAATGAGGATGCTTTTGAAACATCCAGAAAGCTGACTAAGAATGAAGGAATCCTTACCGGTATTTCCTCAGGTGCAGCCCTGTATGCAGCTATTTTGCTGGCCAAACGTCCGGAGAACAAAGGAAAAACCATCGTTGCCCTTCTTCCGGACAGTGGTGACAGATATTATTCTACACCATTATTTACAAAATAATTACGGAGGCATGGTATGAAGATATCTACCAAAGGCAGGTATGCCCTTCGTCTGATGCTGGATCTTGCCAGCAATGATTCGGGAACACCGATCCGTTTGAAAGATGTGGCAAAGAGGCAGGGAATTTCCGAAAAATATCTGGAACAGATAATTTCTATATTAAATAAAGCCGGATTTGTCAGAAGCGTGCGAGGTCCCCAGGGCGGTTATTCTTTATCCAGGACACCGGCAGATTATACGGTTGGTATGATACTCAGGCTTACAGAAGGCAGTCTTTGCCCGGTTGACTGTGCTGCTGAAGAAAATGGCAGCTGTGACAGGGAAGACACCTGCGTCACACGTATGCTGTGGAAGAAGCTGGATGATGCCATCAGTAGTGTGGTAGATCATGTAAGTCTGGAGGAACTTCTTTCCTGGCAGAACGCCAGAGCAGACGATTATGTGATTTAACATTTTTATAAGATAATTGAAAACTCCCCTGTACAGGTATTGTACCTGGCTGGGGAGTTTTATGCATTATAGCTTATGATGAAAGAAGTAAATATTTCCATATGAAATGTAGGCAATTAGTTTGTCGAATTTGATAATATTTGGAAAACAACAAACATTTGACGAAATTTTGACTCTGGGGTATCATTGAAATACAAGTAAATCGCAGACAACAGGAGATTCTTATGAATGTTAAAAATAGTATTTCTGAGTCAATGAATGCGATACGAGGAAAAGAATCAAAAGATCAGTCGGCCAAGAGTATTTTTTCATATAAGCCGATCATGAGCAATATTCTTAAATATACTGTAGAGGAATATAAAAACTGTTCCCTGGAAGAAATCATGGAATGTATTGAAGGAGATACGATACAAACCGGCACAGCGTTAATTGAAGAAGACATGGCGAAAACGATACGGGGAGAAAGAAATGAGTTACATACCACTGATGAAGCTGCTGCAACATTTGACATTCTGGTAATCAGGAAAAAGTATTATCATATATTCCAGATCCGGACAATGAAGTATGCCAAAAGGAGGTGGCGGATATGCTAAGTATGGTGGCTTATGCCAAAGAGCAGGGAGAGAAAAAAGGGAAAAAGATAGGTAAAGAGCAGGGAGAGAAGATAGGTGAAAATCGTTTGGGAATGCTTATGAATATCCTCTTGAAAAATAAAAAGTATTCTGATGCAGAAAGAGCTTCTGAGGATAAAGAATATCGAGAAAAGCTATATAAAGAATATGGATTATAATTTGTTTTCCAAATAACCGGATAAAAACGGAAATGCAAGAAAAAAGAGTCCCAAGGGGCTCTTTTTTTATGCTCTGAAAGAGATTCTACTGTAAGCGTACAAACACAGAACTTTACTTTTTCACAATTTCTTTTACATGTTTTTAACAAAACTACGCTTTTTCCTTTTACAAAGGGCATCTACAATAGCACCTGTAAATGAGGCAACAGGAAAAATTAAATAAAGCGAATCAAGAAAGAGGAGAAAGATTATCATGAAGAAAAAAATCGCAGCAGTTTTAACAGCAGCAGTATTAGGAGCTACAGCATTTGCAGGTACAGTAAGCGCAGCAAGCGGAGATATCACCGTTGTATCCCGTGAGGATGGTTCCGGTACAAGAGGCGCATTTATCGAACTGTTCGGAATAGAAGAAAAACAGGGTGATGAGAAGGTAGATATGACTACAGAGGAAGCAAGCATCACAAACAGCACATCCGTTATGATGACAACAGTTGCTGGTGATGAGAATGCAATTGGATATATTTCTCTTGGATCTCTGGATGACACAGTAAAGGCTGTAAAGATCGACGGTGCAGAAGCCAGCGTAGAGAATGTATCTGACGGTTCTTACAAAGTATCCCGTCCGTTTAACATTGTTACAGGCGATTCTGTAAGCGATGCAGCTCAGGATTTTATTAACTACATAATGAGCGCAGATGGACAGCAGATCATCGAGGACAATGGATACATTAAAGTAGATGCAGAAGCTAAAGCTTATGAGAGCGCAGCACCATCCGGAAAAGTTGTTGTAGCAGGATCTTCTTCTGTAACACCAGTAATGGAGAAACTTGCTGAGGCTTATCAGGCAGCAAACAAAGACGTAACAGTAGAGGTACAGCAGAGCGATTCCACAACAGGTATCACATCTGCAAAAGAAGGTATCTGTGACATTGGTATGGCATCCCGTGATCTGAAAGATGAGGAGAAAGATGGTCTTACTGCACAGGAAATCGCAAGAGATGGTATTGCAGTAATCGTAAACAAAGACAATGATGTAGATGAGCTTACCAGCGATCAGGTAAAATCCATTTTCACAGGCGAGACAACTACCTGGGATGATCTGGCGAAATAAAAATCCTTGATATCACAAGCGAAACGGCGTCGGTGCTTTGGAAATAACAGGGCATCGGCGTTGTAACATGTAACTGTATCTATGAAAAAAGACAGGTGTATTTATGAATCGAGTAAAAGAAAAAGGCATGAAGATGGTATTTCTGATCGCTGCATGCACTTCTGTTCTGGCAGTACTTCTGATCTGTATTTTTTTGTTTGCCAATGGACTCCCTACCATTGCACAGATCGGACCATTAAAGTTTCTGTTTGGACAGGAATGGAAACCTTCTAACAACAAATTCGGAATCCTTCCAATGATCGTTGCCAGTATTTATGTTACTGGTGGAGCAATTCTGGTAGGAGTTCCTATTGCGGTTTTAACATCCGTATTTATGGCCAGATATTGTCCCAAAAGGATTTATGGTGTTTTGAAATCAGGGATTGAATTGATGGCCGGAATCCCATCCATCGTATATGGATTTTTTGGACTTGTACTGATCGTTCCTTTGATCCGGGACGTATTCGGCGGACCCGGAGCCAGCATGCTGGCTGCAATTATTCTGCTTGGGATCATGATCCTACCTACCATTGTAGGTGTGACAGAAGCAGCCATCCGGGGGGTACCGGAAAGCTATTATGAAGGGTCGCTTGCTCTTGGAGCTACAAAAGAAAGAAGCATATATGCGGTTATGCTTCCAGCGGCAAAATCAGGAATCCTGGCAGGTATTGTACTGGGGATCGGCCGTGCCATCGGAGAAACCATGGCAGTGGTAATGATCGCCGGAAATCAGCCCAGAATGCCAAAAGGATTGCTGAAAGGTGTGCGTACAATGACAATGAATATTGTAACAGATATGGGGTATGCAACCGGATTGCACAGGCAGGCACTGATTGCAACGGCTGTTGTGTTGTTTGTATTTATTCTGATCATAAATCTCAGTCTTTCTCTGCTGAACAGGAGGAGCGAAAATGAAGGGTGATGCAGCAATGACGATAGGAGGTTCTATGGCTTATACAAGGACGAAGCCAGCAAAACCTAAATATATTGGATCAAAAATCCTGAAATTTTTAACGATCCTGGCAGCAGGTATAACCTTTGCAGTGTTATTATTCCTGATCGCATATATACTGGTAAAAGGAGTTCCTTATCTGAATAAGGATCTGTTTTCCTTCACATATACATCCGATAATGTTTCACTTGTTCCGGCGCTGATCAATACCTTTATCATGACAATCGTATCATTGGTAATTGCTGCACCGCTGGGAATTTTTGCAGCAATCTATCTGGTAGAATATGCAAAAAAAGGAAGCCGCCTTGTGAATGTGATCCGTATTACGGCAGAAACACTTTCCGGTATTCCATCCATTGTATTCGGTCTGTTTGGTATGCTGTTTTTTGTAACAGCATTGAAGTGGAAAATGTCCCTGCTTGCAGGTGCATTTACGATGGCGATCATGATCCTTCCACTGATCATGCGTACATCAGAGGAAGCATTAAAATCAGTTCCTGATTCCTACCGGGAAGCCAGTTTTGGCCTTGGTGCAGGAAAGCTTCGGACGATATTTACTATTGTACTTCCTTCTGCAGTTCCAGGGATCCTGGCAGGTGTGATCCTTGCAGTAGGAAGAGTAGTTGGTGAGACAGCTGCGCTGATCTATACCTCCGGTACACTTCCGAAAGTCCCGGACAGCCTGATGGGCTCAGGACGTACTCTGGCTCTTCATATGTATGTACTTTCCTGTGAAGGTCTGCACATGAACCAGGCAGCAGCAACGGCTGTGATCATTTTGTTCTTTGTAATGCTTATTAACTGGCTGTCCGGCCGTGTGGCAAAAAGGATAGCGAAAGGATAATTTTATGAGTGAAAAAACGAAAATCCAGATCAGTAATATGGATCTGCATTATGGCAATTTCCATGCGTTAAAGAACATCAATATGGAAATACCTGAGAAGGAAATAACCGCATTTATCGGCCCCAGCGGCTGTGGAAAATCTACGTTGTTAAAGTCCCTGAACAGGATGAATGATCTGGTAGAAGGATGTAAGATTACAGGAAAAGTAGAACTGGATGGACAGGATATTTACGGAGATATGGATGTGAATCTGCTGCGAAAAAGAGTAGGTATGGTTTTCCAGAAGCCCAATCCTTTCCCTATGAGTATTTATGATAATATTGCCTATGGACCAAGAACACATGGGATCCGTTCCAAGGCAAAACTGGATGAGATCGTGGAAAAATCCCTGCGTGATGCAGCAATCTGGGACGAGGTTAAGGACAGATTGAAAAAGAGCGCACTGGGGATGTCCGGCGGCCAGCAGCAGCGTCTTTGTATTGCAAGGGCTCTGGCAGTGCAGCCGGAAGTTCTTCTTATGGATGAACCTACTTCTGCGCTGGATCCTATTTCTACTTCAAGGATTGAGGAACTGGCAATGGAATTAAAGAAGGACTATACCATTGTGATCGTTACACATAATATGCAGCAGGCAACCAGAATTTCCGACAAAACAGGATTCTTTTTACTAGGCGAAGTGGTAGAGTTTGCCAAGACACAGAAGCTGTTTTCCATGCCTCAGGATAAGAGAACAGAGGACTATATTACAGGAAGGTTTGGTTAAAGACTATGGGAACGCATTTTGAAAGAAAGCTGGAAGAATTGCATGCACAGATGATCGCAATTGGAAATCTGTGCGAACAGGCGATTACTCTTTCCGCAGAAGCTGTTCGTGGAGGCGGGGATCAGGTCGTCCGTCAGGTATTTGAAACGGATCGGGATATTGACGCAAAAGAGCGTGAGATTGAAGGACAATGCATGAAGCTGCTGCTTCTTCAGCAGCCGGTTGCCGGAGATCTTCGGCGAATCTCAGCTGCACTTCGTATGGTGGCAGATATGGAAAGAATCGGAGATCAGGCTGCAGATATTGCAGATCTGGCGCTTCATATGGATACTGCAGCAGTAAAGGTGTCCGCAGATATTGCAGGAATCGCAGATGCTACGGTACATATGGTTCAGGGAAGCATTGAAGCTTTTGTGGACATGGATCTTAAAAAGAGCAGATATGTGATCAACAGTGATGACATTGTGGACAATGCTTTCAATGAGATCAAGGAGAATCTGGCGGATCAGATCTACGGAAAAAAGCTGGATGCGCGTACTGGTCTGGATATTCTTATGACTGCAAAATATTTTGAGAGAATTGGTGATCATGCCGTGAATATTGCTGAATGGGTGGAGTTTGCCATTACAGGAGAGCACAGAAATAACGAGCATGAGTATGATTTTGAAAAAGAGATGGCTGCTTTTATGAAATAATTCATGAAGCAACTATCTGTCTATAATTTGTTAAGGGTTTTGACCCTATCCCCTATAGGGAGCTGCTGCATGAAAACGTGGCAGCTCTTTTTGGCGTTTAAGGGAGTTTTCCGGTTTTGGCAATGACAAAATCGGAAATATCATAATTTATAAGAAAATATATAGTAAAATAGAGAAAAGACTGACTGAAGGAAAAGGAGGGTATGATTATTGAGAATGAAAAAAGGAAGATGGCTGCACAGGCTGGCAGTGGCTTTGGGGACAGCGGCAGCAGCAGTGATGCTGACCCAGGTTCCGGCAGCTGCAAGGGATCTCATATGTACAGAAGGTACCACGTGCCAGGTAAATGCAACAAAAACAGTTACAAGAGAAAATGACTTTTATTGTGGTCCGATTATGCCGGGGGATACCGTGAAGATGGAAGGCAGGAAGAATGTGTCTCGGACCAGTGGCGAACCTGAGCACATTACGCAGGTAGTATCCATGGATGTAGAGA
The DNA here is from genome assembly GCF_040929965.1 of Blautia sp. 1033sp1_1033st1_G9_1033SCRN_220408. NCBI lineage: Bacteria > Bacillati > Bacillota > Clostridia > Lachnospirales > Lachnospiraceae > Blautia > Blautia sp. 1033sp1_1033st1_G9_1033SCRN_220408. The sequence goes on from NZ_JBFKZO010000038.1 coordinate 14,755, forward strand.
AATATTTTTATTATACCAAGGAAAGTATGAAAACAGGACCCTACACCGCTTCCTATATTTCTGGGCTTCCTACAGATGGGTATAAGGCAGGTATTGAGAATGACAGGCTGAATAATGTGCTGCAGGGTCTGGAGTTTGTTAAAGGCAAGGTTTACAATCAGCAGGGCAGTTCCATAGAAGTGATCACAGGCTTTAAGAATAACACAGACAAAGTGATCCAGATCTACGGTAATGGACAGGGGCCGGCCTATCTGCCGGATGGGCAGTCTACAAGTGGTCTGCTGGATGAAAAAGATAATCTGACAGGACAAACGATCAGGACTTATAATTTTCGGCGGGAATCCATGTATTTGAAGATTTTTGATCCAGAGTGCGATATCACCTATGATCTGGATGGAGGTACGCTTCAGGGGAAAAACAATCCATCCACATATACGGTAGCAACTCTGGAACCTCGTACAGTAAAGATCTGGGCACCTGTAAAAGAAGGAAATCATTGTGCTGCAATAGGCTCTTATAATGGGGGACACTCTCTGTTTGGGGAAAAGGCTGTGAAGGGACAGGAAAATGGACAGACCTATTATGTGTTTGAATACTGGCCTGGATATTTTGCTCTATTTGCCGATGACAACAATTCTCAAAACAGAGATTTCTGGTTCAGCTTTAATAAGGGCTATACCGCTGTATTCCATGGAAACGGAGGTACGGTAAATGGGCAGGACATCTGGATCAGTGAGGTGGATCGGGATAAGGATTCTACCTATCCATGTAAGTATACAGATGTGAATTATACTCCGGTGAGAGCAGGGTATCAATTTGAGGGCTGGTACCTGGACGAGAATTTCAGCCAGAAGTTCTACGGCTTCCAGGATGACCGGACTTATGATACGACCGGACATGCTGACTGGAAGATCCCGTTCTGGACCACTCGGTCTGATTATATTACAGATCTGTATGCCAAGTGGTCTGGTGGTACGGAGCCGATGCCTAGCACAGCACCGTTGCCATCAGAAGCACCGACGCCAAGCACAGCACCGTTGCCATCAGAAGCACCGTTGCCAAGCACAGCACCAACGCCTACCAAGGCACCGGAGCAAAGTGTAACACCGGGAAACACACATACACCAACACCTACAGCTGCGCCTGCTCTTCCTAAGAAGGGAAGCCAGCATAAGGTAAAAGGGCTGATCTACAAGGTGACAGCATCCACAGCTTCCAAAAAGACTGTGACGGTGATGCGTCCTGTAAAGAAAACAGAGAAAAAGATCACCATTCCTGCATCTGTAAAGCTTGGCAGCTATACATATCAGGTTACGTCCATCAATGCAAAAGCATTCAGAAATAATACGAAGCTTACTCAGGTAACAATAGGAGCGAAGATCACAAAGATCGGACGACAGGCTTTTGAGGGCTGCAAAAACCTGAAGAAGATCACCATCAGATCCAAAGCAGTGAAGAAGATTGAGGTAAATGCCTTCCGTAAGGTGAAGAAGGGAGCAAAGATCTACGTTCCAAAAGCAAAATACAAAGCATACAAAAAGTACTTAAAGGCTGCAAAGATCACAAAGGATATTAAGGTTATCCGTAAATAACTCTTTCTCAAATATTATATCAGCTGGGAGTCAATCCCCCAGCTGATATAGCCTCCGGCAGGATTGCAGAGGTGCGCAGGAGAAGTAT
>NZ_JBFKZO010000039.1:0-15114 GCF_040929965.1 Blautia sp. 1033sp1_1033st1_G9_1033SCRN_220408
CTGAATACGAGGATTACCTTGTACGCAAGATCAAAGAAGCTGTTGATTTTGCAAAAGATGATGAACTATTTATATTCCTTTCCCCTGAAGATGAAGGCCTGAAACACACCATGATGGCACGCACCGGATTCCCGGTACAGATCTCCAAAGAGCCTTTTATCGGTGGGATCCGTGCAACCATTCCAAGTAAGAATATCCTGATCGACAATTCTTTTATGGAATCATTGCATACACTGCGAAAAGAATTCAGTTTTGACGGAGGGCCGAAAGCATGAGCAGAACAGGCACGATTTATGGGATCAATGGCCCGGTCATTTACTTAAAAGGTGATCCAGGCTTTAAAATTTCCGAAATGGTCTATGTAGGACCTGAGCATCTGGTAGGTGAGGTCATTGGCCTGAAAAAAGGCATGACCACTGTACAGGTATTCGAGGAAACTACAGGACTTAAGCCAGGCGAAACTGTTACCGGTACAGGAGATGCGATCTCCGTGCTTCTGGGGCCTGGTATTATTCATAATATTTTTGACGGTATCCAGCGTCCGCTGGAAGAAATTGCAAAATCCTCCGGTAAATATATTTCCAGAGGTGTAAGTGTTGATTCTCTTGACACTAAGAAAAAATGGGATGTACACGTAACCGTAAAAGAGGGTGATGTGGTAACTCCTGGTACCATTATTGCACAAACCCAGGAAACCCCTTCTATCCTTCATAAATCCATGGTTCCGCCAGATATGGGAACTGCCACAGTTATCAAGACAGTACCTGACGGAGCTTACAATATCCTTGAACCCATCGTAACAGTCCGCCTTGCTGACGGAAGCGAAAAGGATATTGCCCTGGCACAGAAATGGCCTATTCGTATCCCAAGACCTACTTACAAGCGTTTTCCTGCAAGCGTTCCTCTTGTAACCGGACAGCGTATCCTGGATACTCTGTTCCCTATCGCAAAGGGCGGTACAGCTGCCATCCCAGGCGGTTTCGGTACAGGAAAAACCATGACACAGCACCAGATCGCCAAATGGTCTGATGCAGATATCATCATCTACATCGGCTGTGGTGAGCGTGGAAACGAGATGACCCAGGTTCTGGAGGATTTCTCCAAACTGGTTGACCCTAAGTCCGGCAACCTGATGCTGGATCGTACCACACTGATCGCCAATACTTCCAATATGCCTGTAGCAGCCCGTGAGGCATCTATCTATACAGGTGTTACCCTTGCGGAATATTACCGCGATATGGGCTATGACGTAGCTATTATGGCTGACTCCACTTCCCGTTGGGCTGAGGCACTTCGTGAGCTGTCCGGACGTCTGGAGGAAATGCCTGCCGAGGAAGGCTTCCCGGCTTACCTGGCTTCCAAGCTTTCCGCTTTTTATGAAAGAGCCGGCATGATGCAGAATCTGAACGGAACCGAAGGCTCTGTTTCCATTATCGGAGCCGTATCCCCACAGGGCGGTGACTTCTCAGAGCCTGTTACCCAGAATACCAAGCGTTTCGTCCGCTGCTTCTGGGGACTGGATAAATCCCTGGCCTATGCCCGCCATTTCCCGGCTATCCACTGGCTTACCAGCTACAGTGAATACCTGGAGGATCTGTCTCCCTGGTACAGAGAGCATGTTTCCCCAAAATTTGTATCTGACCGTAATCAGCTGATGGCGATCCTGAACCAGGAAAGCTCCCTGATGGAAATCGTAAAGCTGATCGGAAGTGATGTTCTGCCGGATGACCAGAAGCTTACCCTTGAAATCGCAAGGGTGATCCGTCTTGGATTCCTGCAGCAAAATGCATTCCATCAGGAAGATACATGTGTCCCAATGGAAAAGCAGTTCCTTATGATGGAAACCATCCTGTATCTCTATGAGAAATGCCGTTCTCTGGTAAACAAGGGCATGCCTGTTTCTGTCTTAAAAGAAGACAATATTTTTGAAAGAATCATATCTATCAAATATGATGTTCCTAATGACAAACCGGAAATGTTCCAGGATTATATGACAGACATCGACCGCTTCTACAATAATGTTCTGGAACGCAACGGCTGATAAACAGGACAATAAGGAGGAATGCTTTTATGGCAATAGAATATTTAGGCTTAAGCGAGATCAACGGCCCTCTTGTAGTCCTGGAGGGCGTTAAAAACGCTTCCTACGAGGAGATCGTCAAATTCCGTATGGATGACGGAAAAGAAAAGATTGGCCGTATTATTGAAATCTATGAAGACAAGGCTGTGATCCAGGTGTTTGAGGGCTCTGATGGAATGTCCCTCAGCAACACACATACCAGCCTTTCTGGACATCCTATGGAGATCGGGCTTTCCCCGGAGATCCTGGGACGTACCTTTAATGGTATCGGACAGCCCATTGACGGGCTGGGTGATATCACACCGGAAGTCAGCCTGAACATTAACGGACTTCCGCTAAACCCTGTAACAAGGGAATATCCACGAAATTATATCAACACCGGTATTTCTGCCATTGACGGACTTACCACACTGATCCGCGGCCAGAAGCTTCCAATCTTCTCAGGCAACGGACTTCCCCATGACAAGCTGGCAGCCCAGATCGTGCGTCAGGCTTCCCTTGGTGGTGACTCTGACGAGAACTTCGCCATTGTTTTTGCAGCCATGGGCGTTAAATACGATGTAGCTGAGTTCTTCCGCAGGACCTTTGAAGAAAGCGGTGCATCTGACCATGTAGTTATGTTTCTGAATCTTGCAAACGATCCTACAGTGGAACGTCTGCTTACCCCGAAGATCGCATTGACAGCAGCAGAATATCTTGCCTTTGAAAAAGGAATGCATATCCTTGTAATCCTTACAGATATCACTTCCTTCTGTGAGGCAATGCGTGAGGTTTCCTCCTCCAAAGGAGAAATCCCATCCCGTAAAGGATATCCTGGATATCTGTACAGCGAGCTGGCTACTCTTTATGAGCGTGCCGGTATTGTCCGTGGCGGTACAGGCTCTGTTACACAGATCCCGATCCTGACCATGCCAAATGATGATATCACTCATCCCATCCCTGACCTGACCGGTTATATCACTGAAGGACAGATCGTTCTTGACCGTCAGCTTCACGGCCAGTCCGTATATCCGCCGATCAATGTACTGCCCTCTCTTTCCCGTCTGATGAAGGATGGTATTGGTGAAGGCTTTACAAGAGAAGACCATCAGGATGTGGCAAATCAGCTATTTTCCTGCTACGCAAAGGTTGGAGATGCAAGAGCACTTGCTTCTGTTATCGGTGAAGATGAGCTTTCGCCAATCGATAAGAAGTATCTGGCATTCGGTAAAGCTTTTGAAAGTGAATTCGTAGGACAAACTGATACGGAAAACCGCTCCATCATCCAGACCCTGGATAAGGGCTGGGAGCTTCTTGGAATGCTGCCTAGGGAAGAGCTGGACCGTGTAGATACCAAGATCCTGGATAAATATTATCACGAGACTGCAAAATAAAAAGTGAGGTGATGTCATGGATCCAAATACATTTCCCACCAAAGGAAATCTGATCCTTGCAAAGAATTCCCTTGCCCTCTCCCGTCAGGGCTATGAACTGATGGATAAAAAAAGAAATATCCTGATCCGTGAGATGATGAACCTGGTGGATCAGGCTAAGGACATTCAGACTCAGATCGATGAAACCTTCCGTGCCGCTTATGCAGCCCTGCAAATGGCAAACATGGAAATGGGTATCGCCTTTGTGGAACAGGTTTCCCACACTGTGCCCATTGAAAATTCCATCCGCATCAAAACACGAAGCGTTATGGGTACCGAGATCCCTCTGGTAGAATATGATAAAAACAAAAATACACCTACCTACGCTTACTACAGCACCCGAATGTCCCTGGATCAGGCCAAGGCAGCCTTTGAACGGGTAAAAGAGCTGTCCATACAGCTTTCCATGATCGAAAATTCTGCGATCCGCCTTGCCAATAACATCAAAAAGACCCAGAAGCGTGCCAATGCCCTGAAGAATATCACAATTCCAAAATTTGAAGCATTGACAAAGGATATTTCCAATGCACTGGAAGAAAAAGAGCGTGAGGAATTCACAAGACTGAAAGTTATCAAACGTATGAAGCAAAGCGCCTGATCTTAACAGGCGGATATATGAAAATGCAGAAGGAGACTGTCACAGCTGCCTGAAAATCACTTTTCTGGTACTGTGTCGGTCTCTTTTCTCTTGTCAATAGTTTTTCCCTTTTTTTTCGTATTTTTTACAATTTTATGATATATAACCAAAACATTTGTTTTTTCTTTTTTTATGTAAATCAAGTCATCCACATCCTATCCATGTGGACAATGTGGATAATTTTGTGTATAACTTTATTTTTCAAGGTTTTTTACATGTTTAAAAAGTGGAAAACTTTTGCACCTATTTTCATACAATCCACATTCCTCGACAAACTTTGTGCAATGTGCCAAAAATATATTTTTTTCCGACAATTTATCCCCTGTCATAGAACCTTCCCTCTGCCAATAGGATAGTAAAAACAGTTTTGAAAGGCTATCTATGCGCTCCAGACTATCCCAATTATCCAAGCGACACAGATATACTCTCACGGCCCTGTTTCTTTCTCTTATCTTCCTCCTTGGCATGGGTATTGGCTGCCTGTCCGGCCACGGATTTTCAGAAAACAGTAAATTTCAGTCTTTTACAAAAGAACTGTTTAAAAAAGAAGTGTCCGGAAATACTCTTACCCTTCACTACACGCTGGCCGATCCGGAAGCCTTTGGGATTTCCGGTCAAAAGGCTTCACTTGGAACAATGGATACAGATACAGACAGTACCCGCAAGCTTTGCAAGGATTATCTCCATAAGCTGAAAGCCTTTGACTCCCATCGTCTTTCGAGACAAAACAATATAACCCAGGATACCCTGCTGCTTTATTTCCATACGCAGCTGGAAGGCCTGAAAACCCCTTATTTAGATGAGCCTCTTGGCCCAAGCCTTGGCATACAAGCCCAGCTGCCTGTGCTGCTTGCTGAATATGCCTTTCATCAGGAGCAGGATATTACAGACTATCTGAATCTTCTTGCGGATATCCCCTCTTACTTTGACAGTATCCTGGAATATGAAAAACAAAAATCCCAAAAAGGTCTGTTTATGAGTGATGCCATGCTTGACCGGATCCAGGCACAGTGCCGCTCTTTTATCCAGGATCCGGATTCTAATTACATGCTGTCGATCTTTGCCCAGAAGCTGGATGCCCTTGAAGCGCTCTCAGATGCCGATAAAAGCCATTTAAACCAGGTGCATAGGCAAATCCTTATCCGCAAGGTTATTCCGGCTTATCAGGCCCTTATAAACGGTTTAGAGGCATTTCGCGGCACAGGCCGGGAAAGCTGCGGACTTTCCCATTATCCTGGAGGAACGGATTATTACTGTTATCTTCTGAAAAGCCAGACCGGGGTCTATGAACCGATCGCCCGGATCCGTAAACGGCTGCTTATCCAGCTTCAGAAGGATTCTGCTGAAGTTTCCGCTCTGGCAGCCATACATCCATCACTTCTTACTGACTATGCCAAAGGAACCGATCTCCCCTCTTTGGCACCCCAAAAGGCCCTGCTTTTTCTTCAGGACTGTATGCAAAAGGATTTCCCCTCCCTGGGCCAAACATCCTATCAGATACGCTATGTACATAAATCCATGGAAAAATACTTAAGCCCGGCATTTTATCTTACTCCTCCCATTGACACCAAAGAGCCTAATGTGATCTATATCAATCAGGCCGCTTCCACCACACAGCTGGAGCTTTTTACCACGCTGGCACATGAAGGCTTTCCCGGGCACCTGTATCAGACACAGTTTTTTTCCCAGCTAGATCCGGATCCTGTACGCTCCCTTTTTGATTCCAGCGGCTATGTAGAGGGCTGGGCCACTTATGTAGAATCCTATGCATACCAGTATGCAGCCGCACTGATAAACCATGAGGATGCCGAAAGCCTGACCCGTCTGGCAGCTCTGAACCGCAGCATTAATCTATGCCTATATTCTCTGGTGGATATTGGGATCCACTATCAGGGCTGGTCTTCTGCACAAACCGCAGATTTTTTAAAGAATTTCGGTATCCGAGACGCATCTGCTGTAAGCCAGATCTACCAATATATTACGGAAACTCCTGGAAATTACCTGAAATACTATGTTGGATACCTGAATTTTCTGGATCTGAAAGACGAAGCCCAAAAAGAGAATCCAGAAGCTTTTGATCTGAAACAGTTCCATTCCCAAGTTCTTCAGATCGGCCCGGTTCCGTTTCCTGTGCTGAAGAAATACCTGTAACAAAAATTTAAAAAAATTTTAAAATGACTTTCCATAGAAAAAAGAATTTGCTATAATTAAATTTAACATAAAATTATTGATAATAAAGGACAGTCCAATGAAAAAGAATGAAAATGTACCATTGAATTTCAGGGAAAAGAGCATTTCACGCATCAGTTTCTATGTATCCATCGGTGTGCTGGCTGTTTTATTTCTCATATTCAACCAGATAGACTACAATATGATCCGCAAGCCTGCACAGCAGGCCCAGAAAGAAGCCCAGGCTAAGAAAGAGCAAGAGCAAAAGGAAGCTGAGACAGCACCTGACGTGACTACAGCCTCCGTGATCGCAGTAGGTGATAACCTGGTGCAGCCCAGTCTTCTGAATTCCGGCAAATACGAAAGCGGAGCCTGGAACTACGATCATGTATATACCAATTTTACCACCATGCTCCAGAATGCAGATATTGCCATGGTCAATCAGGAGACCCCCTTTACAGACAGTCATGATTCTGTCAGCGGTACAGCACCTTACGCTACCCCTACAGAGATCGGAGATGCCCTTGTAAAGGCTGGCTTTAATGTGATCACCTCTGCCACACAGCTGATCGATGACAATGGTTCAACGATGCTTACGCAGACTTTGGATTACTGGAAGAACCAGCATCCGGACACAATGATTTCAGGCATACACGACACAACCGACAATGGGGGGGCCAATATTCTTGAGATCAATGGTATCAAGATCGCTTTTCTTGATTATACCTTCCCTTCATCTGCGGTTTCGGAAGAATCCGGGGACACAGGTATGGTGAATACCTTTGATTCACAGTCAGTAGCTGATGCCATTAAAACAGCGAAATCATCTGCAGATTGTGTGATCTTTTCTGCCAACTGGGGCAAAACAGAAGAGCCTATGCCTACCGAATACGAGAAGGAATGGGCCAATTTCCTGATGAAGCAGGGCGTGGATGTGGTGATCGGCACCCATCCCAATGTATTGCAGCCTTATGGTTACCTTACAGATGATGAAGGCCACAATATGCTGATCTATTATTCCCTTGGCAACTTTGTATCCGGTCAGGAGACCTTGAAACAGCTTTTGGGAGGCATGGCAGGCTTTACCATTGAGAAGACAGTTACCGGTGATCAGACTTCTGTTAAGATCCGCGACGGAGCACTCACCCCACTTGTCATGCATTACAGCTATGAGGATGGCGAATATCAGCCCTATCTTCTTTCTGATTATACTGACGAGCTTGCTTCCAGGCACAGTGTGCGGGACATTATCGGGGATGAATTTACCTTAGAAAATCTTCAGACAAAATACGATGAGATCATGTCCATGAATGTAACACCGTCCACCAAGACCACACTTTTGGATGTTACCTTTGATTCAGATGGCAATATGCTTGATGAGTCCGGCAATATGGTAACAGACACGGATTCTATCACTTCCAGCCAATATTACCAGAACCTTTCCTCAGCAGAAAATAATGAGGGCAGCAACGACGGTAATTCAGACAGTGATAGCGGTGATTCAGAACAGCAATAACGGAAACATGTGTCGCTAGGCACACATAGCAAGAGCCATGTACCCCAGATCAAAGGGCACATGGCTCATTTTTATCTCAGCTTACGCTGACCAGAATCACGCGCCAAGTCTCGCAGCTGCTCGACTTGAATTTCTCAGCAACAGCTTTTTGGCATTTGCTTCTGTAATAGTAATCACTTCTTCAGGAGTGGTGTCTTTCAGCTGTGCAACAGCAGCCGCCACATAAGACAGATTCAATGAAGAATTTCTTTTGCCACGATTTGGCTCCGGTGCCATATAGGGGCAGTCTGTTTCCAAAAGGATCTGTTCCAGCGGTGCCTGCCTTACCACTTCCTTCAGCTTTTTGGCATTTTTGAATGTAACAACACCACCGATTCCCAGATACAGCCCCATTTTCAAGTATTCTGCTGCTATCTCCGAACTGTAGGAAAAGCAGTGGATGATGCCGCCATACATGCCGCCTCTCATATACTCCCGGATGATCTCCAGTGTATCCTCTGCCGCATCCCGGCTGTGAATCATAAACGGAAGCTTTTCCTGTCTGGCAATATCCAGCTGGGCACGAAACATTTCCTGCTGTTTCCTGTGTTCTTCCTTTTCCTTGTGCCAATAGTAATCCAGGCCGATCTCGCCAATGGCTACCATCTTGTCCATCCTGGAAATCCGGGTGATCTCATCCAATGTATCCTTGGTCATCTTGTCTGCATCATCCGGATGCACACCTACTGCTCCATATATGAACGGATATTTCTCTGTAAGCTCTACTGTACGGTGGAATTGTCCTATGGAAGCACATACATTCACAATATGCCCTACGCCCTGCTTCTCCATCTGGCCTAGAAGGTCTTCCCTGTCAGAATCAAAAGCTTCATCGTCATAATGGGCATGTGTATCAAAGATCATCTGTACTGCCTCCTGCTTCTTCTGCCTGGATCCTCAGGTCATCTCCCACACGGATCGTTCCGCCTTTCAAAACACGGGTGAACACCCCTTCTCTTGGCATGATACAATCTCCCATTTTCTGGAAAATAACACATCCATGATGACACTCCTTCCCCACCTGAGTCAGCTCCAGCACCACATCTTTACAGCAAAATCTGGTACCAACAGGAAGAGTGGCAAAATCAAACCCTTCCACTACCAGATTTTCTCCAAACGCACCATCTTCTACTTCTGCGCCTCTGGAACGAAATGCCTGAATCTTATCATAGGATAAAAGGCTTACCTGCCTGTGCCATTTCCCGGCATGGGCATCTCCTTTGATTCCCCAGTCCTCTATAAATTCAGCCTCAGGGATACTGCGTTTTTGTGTACCCCTTTTTTCACTGATACAGATTGCCCGTATTTTACCCATGTCAGCCTCCACAATTCCCAGTCTCTCCGGTAAGGATCTCAATCCCATGCCCAAGAGCGCTAATAATATATTCCAGACTTTCCCGTACAGCCTTAGGACTGCCCGGCAGATTAATGATCAGTGTCTGCCTGCGTATCCCGGCTGTGGCCCGGCTGAGCATTGCCCTCTTGGTAATGGTCACACTGTATGCACGAATCGCCTCAGGGATCCCCGGTACCCTGCGTTCTATCACATCTTCGGTAGCTTCCGGCATCACATCCCTTGCAGAAAATCCGGTGCCGCCTGTGGTAAGGATCAGCTCTGCCAGGTTTTCATCAGCAATCTGAGCCATACGTCTGGCCAGCATATCCCGGTCATCCGGAAGAATATCCATGGATACCACCTGATATCCTTCTTTTTCTGCAATTTCTTTTATTGCAGGACCACTTTTGTCTTCCCGCTCTCCTGCATAACCAGCATCACTGGACGTTATGATCGCTACTCTCTTCATAATAAAAATCCCCGCTTTTACCGCCTTTTTTCTCTACAAGATGAATGTCTGTCATCACCATATGCTTGTCAATGGCTTTGCACATGTCATAGATGGTAAGAAGTGTTACCTGTACACCGGTAAGCGCTTCCATTTCCACACCTGTCCTGCCCTCTGTCTTTACTGTACAGAAAACCTGGATCCGGCTTCTCTCACCATCAATCTGATAATCAATGCTGCATTTCTGTATAGGAAGAGGATGACACATAGGCACCAACTCTGACGTTCTTTTCACCGCCATGATCCCTGCCACCCGTGCCACGCCCAGAACATCTCCTTTTTTCACTGTACCAGCAGTAACCGCCTCCAGGATCTCCCTGCCAACCAAGATAGATCCTGTGGCTACTGCAGTGCGGCAAGTAATGGCCTTTCCGGACACATCCACCATGATCGCATTGCCTTTTTCATCAAAATGGCTTAATTTACCTTCCATGATCAGCAGATCTCAGCTCCTGCAGGCATTTCTCTTTCAGGAACCATAAGGGAAAGCTTGCCTTCCTCATCTTCAGCGCAAAGGATCATTCCCTCACTTAAGATACCTGCCAGCTTGGCCGGCTTCAGATTGGTAACAACCATAACCTTCTTCCCAACCATCTGCTCCGGTGTATAATGTGCCTTGATACCGGACACGATCTGGCGCACCTGGCTGCCGATCTTTACCTGAGAGCACAGAAGCTTTTTAGATTTCTTCACTGCTTCACAAGCAATGATCTCCCCTACCTGGAACTGAAGCTTGGAAAAATCATCAAAAGTGATCTCCGGCTTTGCCTCAAGATCAATGCCTTTCTCTTCTTCTTTTGCAGGCTCTTCCGGCTTGGACGGATGAAGCACTTCTACCTTTGCCATAACATCTTTCAGGTCCAGACGTGCGAAAAGAATCTCCGGCTTTTCTGTTACTTTATTGCCTGAAGGATACAATCCAAAGGTCTTAAGATCTTCCAGTGTACGCTCTTTTGCATTTAACTGGGCAAGGATCCTTGCTGCAGTATCCGGCATAAAGGACTGAAGAAGTGTAGCACCCATGCAGATCCCTTCAACCAGATTGTAAAGGACTGTTGCCAGACGATCCTGCTTTGTCTCATCCTTTGCAAGTGCCCATGGCATTGTTTCATCAATATATTTGTTACATCTCTTGAACAGTGTAAACACCTCCGTAATAGCATCTGCTACACGAAGCTTCTCCATTTTGGCATCTACTTTTCCAGGTATGGACAGGATAAAGGATTTCAGATCCTCATCTACAGGCTCTGCAACTCCCTTATTCTCTACAACACCGCCAAAATACTTATTTGACATGGAAATAGTACGGTTGACCAGATTGCCCAGTGTATTAGCCAGTTCAGAATTAAGGCGCTCCACCATCAGTTCCCAGGTGATCACTCCATCATTGTCAAAAGGCATTTCGTGGAGTACGAAATAACGGACAGCATCCACGCCAAAGAAATCTACCAGCTCGTCTGCATAGATCACATTGCCTTTTGATTTACTCATTTTACCATTGCCCTGCAAAAGCCATGGATGTCCAAATACCTGCTTTGGAAGCGGCAGATCCAGAGACATCAGGAAGATCGGCCAATAAATAGTATGGAAACGGATGATATCCTTTCCGATCAGATGCAGGTCTGCAGGCCACATTTTATTAAACTGCTCTGTACTGTTGCCGTCACAGTCATAGCCGATCCCGGTAATATAGTTTGTCAGTGCATCCAGCCATACATAAACAACATGTTTCGGATCAAAATCAACCGGAATTCCCCACTTAAAAGAGGTTCTGGAAACGCAAAGATCCTGAAGTCCAGGAAGCAGGAAGTTGTTCATCATCTCGTTCTTTCTGGATTCCGGCTGAATGAAATCCGGATGTGTATTAATGTAATCGATAAGCTTGTCTGCATATTTGCTCATTTTGAAGAAATATGCCTCTTCCTTTGCGGGCACGCAAGGCCTTCCACAATCCGGGCATTTACCGTCTACCAGCTGGGATTCTGTAAAGAATGACTCACATGGAGTACAGTACATTCCCTCATAATGCCCTTTGTAGATATCGCCCTTTGCATACATTTTCTTGAAAATCTTCTGTACCTGCTTCTCATGATCAGCATCTGTTGTACGGATGAATTTGTCATAAGAGGTATTCATCAAATCCCAGATCTCTTTGATCTGACCGGAAACATTATCCACAAATTCCTTAGGTGTAACTCCTGCTTCAGCTGCTTTCAGCTCAATCTTCTGGCCATGCTCGTCAGTTCCGGTCTGGAAAAACACATCATACCCCTGCTGTCTTTTGTATCTGGCAATAGCATCTGCCAGAACAGCCTCGTAAGTATTGCCGATATGAGGTTTTCCGGATGTGTACGCAATGGCTGTTGTAATATAATACTTCTGTTTTTCCATTTCTTGATTCCTCCTCTTTCTACAACAAAAAACGCCTTCCCAACCTACCATTGAGAAGACGAGTCCTTGGGTTTTCTTCTTTATGAATGCATCGTAACACACTTTGCCGTTTTTGTAAACACAGTTTTGCCGTATTTTCTGCCTGTTGCTTGTTCCAATACCCAAATTATGATAGGATAAAATAAGGTTATAAAACCATGAAATGGTACCTGTTTTTTCTTGCAGGATACTATTGGTAAACAGTTGAAACTATTAAAAAAATAAGGAGTGTGAGCAAATTGAAATATGATGTGATTATTGTTGGTGCCGGTCCTGGCGGTATTTTTTCTGCCTATGAGCTGATCCACCGAAACCCTGATCTGAAAATCGCAGTTTTTGAAGAAGGCCATCCTCTTTCCCGACGTCGCTGTCCCATTGACGGAGATAAGGTAAAAAGCTGTATCAAATGTAAAACCTGTGCCATTATGAGTGGTTTTGGCGGTGCAGGCGCTTTTTCCGATGGAAAATATAATATTACCAATGATTTTGGCGGCACTCTGTATGAACATATTGGCAAAAAGCAGGCCATTGACCTTATGGAATATGTAGATTCCATCAATGTTTCCCATGGGGGAGAAAAAACAAAAATGTATTCCACTGCGCAGACGAAATTCAAAAAGCTTTGCATCCAGAACAAGCTTCGTCTCCTGGACGCTTCAGTCCGCCATCTGGGTACAGATATCAACTATATTGTTCTTGAGAACCTGTTCAATGAGCTGAATAACAAAATGGATTTCTTTTTTGATACCTCAGTAGATCATATTGAAGTTCTGGATACAGGCTACCGCATCTATCATGGTGATTCCTATGACGACTGTGAGAAGTGTATCGTCTCAGTAGGACGAAGCGGCAGCAAATGGATGGAAAAAATATGTAAAGAACTGGATATCCCTACCAAATCCAACCGTGTGGATATCGGTGTGCGTGTAGAGATCCCTGCTGTGATCTTCTCCCACCTGACAGATGAACTGTACGAAAGCAAGATCGTATACCGCACAGAAAAATTTGAAGATAATGTACGTACCTTCTGCATGAATCCCTATGGGATCGTTGTAAATGAAAATACAAACGGAATTGTCACTGTAAACGGCCACAGCTACGAAGATCCTCAGAAGCAAACGGAAAATACAAACTTTGCACTTCTTGTTGCCAAGCACTTTTCCCAGCCCTTCAAGGATAGTAACGGCTATGGCGAAAGCATTGCCCGTCTCTCCAATATGCTGGGCGGTGGTGTGATCGTTCAGCGCTTTGGCGATCTTGTCCGAGGCCGCAGAAGTACTGTCAGCCGTATTGATGAGGGCATGGTTCGTCCAACCCTGGCTGCTACTCCCGGAGATCTGAGCCTTGTGCTTCCCAAGCGAATCCTGGATGGAATCATTGAGATGATCTATGCCCTTGACAAAATCGCTCCAGGTACTGCCAATGATGATACCCTGCTTTATGGTGTGGAAGTTAAATTCTATAACATGGAAGTAGACATCAATGAAAATCTTGAAACCAAATATAAAGGATTGTATGTGATCGGTGACGGAAGCGGCGTTACACACTCTCTTTCCCATGCTTCTGCCAGCGGTGTATACGTGGCAAGACAGATCACACAGTAAAGATCGGATCAAACAAATCATACATTCAATAACAAATAAAACAGTACATGTCATCGACAACGAATAAATTCGTAAATTCTGTTAATTACTTATTGACATACAGAAGAAAATAGGTTATATTAATTTCAGTAACAGTTATCATTATCAGAAAGGAGCTAGTTTTATGGCAGCCATGAAATTCAGCCGCCAGCGAGAATCCATCAAAGAATTCCTGCGAGGACGTACAGATCATCCTACTGCTGACACTGTATATGAGAATGTAAAGCTTATATATCCAAAGATCAGCCTTGGAACTGTGTACCGCAATCTTTCTCTTCTTTCTGATATTGGAGAGATCCAGAAGCTTGCAAGCTTTGGCGGTTCAGACAGATTTGACGCTCGGATCGATCCCCACTGTCACTTTATGTGCACCAGATGCGGCAGAGTCCTTGATATGGATGAGGAGCATTTTGACAAACTTATGGCAGAGGCGGCTATTCATTTTACAGGCGGTGAGATCACTCATTATAACGCCAGTTTTTACGGGATCTGCAAGGATTGTAAGGGAAAAGAGTAACTATTCCTTATTAAAAGCCAAAAGTTTTACTTATTAAAAACCAAAAGTTTTACTTGACAATTCAACAATTACGTGTTACATTAAAACAGTAATAATTACTATTATTAAAAATCAAATAATTAAATTATAGAAAAGGAGATATGAATTATGGCAAAATGGGTATGTAGTGTATGCGGTTATGTTTATGAAGGCGAGAATCCACCAGAAGCCTGTCCACAGTGTAAAGCACCAGCATCTAAGTTCACTAAGCAGGATGAAGGAAACCTTACATGGGCAGCTGAACATGTTGTAGGTGTTGCTCAGGGCGTGAGTGAAGACATTCTTGCAGACTTAAGAGCAAACTTCCAGGGTGAGTGCTCTGAGGTTGGTATGTATCTTGCAATGGCAAGAGTAGCTCACAGAGAGGGATATCCGGAGATCGGCCTGTACTGGGAGAAAGCAGCTTATGAAGAAGCAGAGCATGCTGCTAAGTTTGCAGAGCTGTTAGGTGAAGTTGTTACAGACAGCACTAAGAAGAACCTTGAGATGCGTGTAGAAGCTGAGAACGGTGCAACAGCTGGTAAATTCGACCTTGCGAAACGTGCAAAAGCAGCTAATCTGGATGCTATTCATGATACTGTTCATGAAATGGCTAAGGACGAGGCAAGACACGGAAAAGCATTCGCCGGTCTGCTTAAGAGATACTTTGGAGAATAATTTCTTCCAGAAATTCGCATAGAATACAGATTATTACAAAGGGGCTGCCGCACTTTGATATGCTACCCTCATATAGGACAATGAAATATAAAAGTCCTATATGGGGGTATTTTCATGTCCAGAAAAAGCAA
>NZ_JBFKZO010000040.1:0-12786 GCF_040929965.1 Blautia sp. 1033sp1_1033st1_G9_1033SCRN_220408
AGAACAAGTGTTCTTTTTGCTTTTATGCAATTCATCTCCCACCTGTAGAGGAAGGAGAATTCTTGCTATATATTATGATAAATCAGTTACTTCTACTCCGTCCAGATATCGGAATCCACAGCAGCCCGCTCCACCGGAATGCCCTTCAGATACCGCTCCATGAAACGATTATATCCCTCTATACCTTCCGGGTCCGGAGCAAGGGTGGTGCCCATATTCCCTGCAAATACCTTCTGGTCCAGGAAGTCCTCCAGTGTTTCACGCTCTTTCTTATGGATCAGGTAAGATGCCAGAACTGCAATTCCCCAGGCTCCTCCCTCTCCTGCTGTATCCATAACAGAAACCGGTGCTCCTACAGCATCTGCCAGGATCTGCTGGCCTACGCCCTTGGTCTTGAACAGCCCGCCATGACCCAAAAGACGACTCACCTTCACATCCTCCTTCTTGAAGAGGATATCCAGCCCTACACGCATAGCTCCCAGGCAGGTGTAAAGATTGGTGCGCATAAAATTCGCCAGGGTAAAATGGCTCTCCGGAGATCTTACAAACAAAGGCCGTCCTTCTTCAAATCCGGTCATATGTTCACCGGAATAGTAACAGTAAGACAGAAGTCCACCGCCGTCTTTGTCTCCCTCCAGAGCCTTTCTGTATAAGGTGCCATAAAGCTGGTTCATATCTACTTCCATCCCCATAGCCTGGGCAAACTCTTTGAAAATGCCCACCCATGCATTCAGATCTGTGGTGCAGTTATTAGAATGTGCCATAGCCACCGGATGACCGGATGGTGTAGCAACCATATCAATCTCCTTATAAGGGGCAGATAATTCCTTCTCCAGTACAATAGATGCAAATACAGAAGTACCTGCTGAAACATTTCCTGTGCGCATAGCAACGCTGTTAGTGGCAACCATGCCAGTGCCTGCATCCCCTTCCGGCGGACACATAGGAATCCCGGCCTGCAATCTGCCGCTCACATCCAAAAGTCTTGCACCCTCTTCTGTCAGACAGCCAGCTTCCTGTCCTGCCACCAGACATCTAGGCATAATATCCCGAAGCTTCCAGCCAAATCCATATGGCTGGACCATCTGATCAAACTGCTGGATCATGGTCTCATTATAATCCTTTGTCTCACAGTCTACCGGGAACATACCTGCCACATCCCCGATCCCAAGCACTCTTTGCCCGGTAAGCTTCCAGTGCACGTAAGCCTCAAGAGTAGTAATATAATCAATATCCTTTACATGAGGCTCGCCTTTCAGAATGGCCTGGTATAAATGAGCAATGCTCCATCTCTGGGGAACGTTATAATGAAAAAGCTCTGAAAGCTTCTCGCTGGCTTCCCCGGTAATATTATTGCGCCAGGTACGGAAAGGAACCAGCAGATTCCCCTCTTTATCAAAAGGCATATAACCATGCATCATGGCACTGATACCTATAGCACCTGTTCTGGTAAGCTCTGTCTCTGCACCATACTTCTCTTTAATGTCCATAAGAAGGCTCTGATAGCACCCCTGAAGTCCGCTCCATACATCCTCAAGACTGTAGGTCCATACTCCATGTTCATAACGATTCTCCCATTCATGTCCTCCGGATGCTATCGGCTCATTCTGTTCATTGATCAGCACAGCCTTGATCCTGGTAGACCCAAGCTCAATCCCAAGAGCAGTCCTGCCCTCCAGGATTGCCTGCCTGTTCTCTGCAATACTCATTATAAAATCCTCCCTTTTCCCTTTCTTAATCTGTCCGCATACCTCTTATTTGGAAATACCTATCATCTCCGTCGAAATAAAAAAGATATCACATACACCCCTAATGCTATCATAACAAGAGACGGCATAATACGCCCGATCATTCGAATCAGCACACTTAAAATCCCCACAAAGATCACAAGAGAGATCAGCTTCTCATACCAGGGCTTATCCTGAAAACTGTGAACCTGTCTCTTGTCTTCGCTATAGCTATCCCCGGAAAAGCCAGAATCTTCTGTAGAATACTCCTCATAGGATATATTGCCATTATCCGTATCTGTATCCAGAAGAGTCCTGGCGATCAGCCTGGGATCTCCAAGTTCGTTCAGCACATCCTGCTCTGATCTTCCCTTCATCACCTGGGACTGTATATAATCCTCATAATACCTTAAATGTGCAGCAATCTTCCCTTCATGCATTTGCCCGGTCAGCTGACTCTCCAAAATGTCTAAAAATCCTCTTCGATCCATGCTGTATCCAACCTCTCGTTCCATATCGTAATTGGGGCATTTCCTAACATTATGGCTTCATTTTATCATAAAGGACAAGGATATCCTATATACTTTTTCTAAAATTTCTATAATCTTTTTATCATTTTATGAATTTTGCACAAATTTAACTGTTATTTTTCTATCAATTAACATTGATAAATACTTGACAATCTCATCCACTTATGCTAAAGTGATTTCATCAGTTGAAAAGCTTCTGAATACTGACGGATTCGTGGAATTGACCACAGGGATTTCAGAAGTTGGACACAGCCGACCGTCTGGGCAGTATTTGATCTCATCAGATACTGCCCTTTTTTAACAGGATGATGGCATTGTACCCATCCTGTGGTCCGGCAGCAATGTTCCCGGAGAGTAAAGGCAGAATATTCCCGGAAGGCTATCAATATTTATTCAAAATCAGGAGGAGAAATTTATGGGATTCAAAACTGACATTGAGATCGCACAGGAATGCGAAATGAAGCCGATCACTGAGATCGCAGAAAAAGCAGGGATTGATGACAAATACCTGGAGCAGTACGGAAAGTACAAAGCAAAAATCGATTACAATCTTTTAAAAGAATCTGACAAAGAAAATGGAAAGCTGATTCTTGTGACTGCTATCAACCCTACACCGGCTGGTGAAGGTAAGACAACAACTACCGTTGGTCTGGCTGATGCAATGCAGAAAATGGGCAAAAGTGTTATGGTAGCTCTCCGTGAGCCATCCCTTGGACCGGTATTCGGTGTTAAAGGCGGTGCAGCAGGCGGCGGATATGCACAGGTTGTTCCTATGGAGGATATCAACCTTCACTTTACAGGTGATTTCCATGCCATCGGTGCAGCGAATAACCTGCTGGCAGCAATGATCGACAACCATATTTTCCAGGGAAATGCACTGAACATTGACCCACGTAAGATCACCTGGAGAAGATGTGTAGATATGAATGACCGTCAGCTTCGTAATGTAGTAGACGGCCTTGGTGGAAGAACAAACGGTATGCCTCGTGAAGACGGATACGACATCACGGTTGCATCTGAGATCATGGCTGTTCTTTGCCTTGCAAGTGACATCAAAGACCTGAAAGAACGTCTTTCCAGGATCATCATCGGATATACATATGGCAAACCATCAGAGCAGAAGCCGGTAACAGCTGGTGACCTTCATGCAGAGGGCGCTATGACCGCACTTCTTAAAGATGCCCTGAAGCCAAACCTTGTACAGACACTGGAGCATGTACCGGCCATCGTACATGGCGGACCATTTGCAAACATCGCTCACGGATGCAACTCTGTAACTGCTACAAAAATGGCCTTAAAGCTGGCTGATTACACCATCACAGAGGCTGGTTTTGGTGCTGACCTTGGTGCAGAGAAATTCCTGGACATCAAATGCCGTATGGCAGGTCTGAAGCCAAACGCAGTAGTGATCGTAGCTACTGTACGTGCACTGAAATATAATGGCGGCGTTCCAAAGGCTGACCTGAACAATGAGAACCTGGAAGCTCTTGAGAAAGGTCTTCCAAACCTTCTGAAGCATGTAAGCAATATCCGCAACGTATACAAACTGCCATGCGTAGTAGCTATCAACGCATTCCCAACAGATACCAAGGCAGAACTTGATCTTGTAGAAACAAAATGTAAAGAGCTTGGCGTAAACGTAGCACTTTCCGAAGTATGGGCAAAAGGCGGCGAAGGCGGTCTGAAGCTGGCTGAGGAAGTAGTACGTCTGTGTGATGAGCCAAACGACTTCACATATTCCTATGAGCTGGAAGGCTCCATTGAAGACAAGCTGAACCAGATCGTTCAGAAGATCTATGGTGGTAAGAGAGTTGTTCTTACAGCAAATGCCCAGAAACAGGCAAAACAGTTAGAGGCTCTTGGCTTTGGCAACTGCCCGATCTGTGTAGCTAAGACACAGTACAGCCTGACAGATGACCAGACCAAGCTTGGCGCTCCTACAGACTTTGAGGTAACAGTACGTAACCTGAAGATTTCTGCAGGTGCCGGCTTCATCGTAGCACTTACCGGTGAGATCATGACCATGCCAGGACTTCCCAAGGTACCGGCTGCTGAGAAGATCGACGTAGACGAAACTGGAAAGATCACAGGTCTTTTCTAATAGAAATTCAACCTTGACAATACTCCCTCTTATAGATATAATACTTCCAATAAGAGGGAGTAGCTGCCACAGGCTTGGACCTTTATCAGTGTTTCATCCAGTGGATTTTCAGGCGTCAGAACGGCCACCAGTACAGTGACCCGCCTAAAGTTGAAATAGCAAGACTTTTATTACAGTATGTTTATTGTTCATTCAGCAAATACTGTAATAAAAGTCTTTTTTATTTACTATGAAATCACGGGCAGCAGTCATAAATGAGACATGCTTGTCCTCACTTCGCTCTCTCAAAATCCATTTTTCAGGAGGAAAATCATGAGTTTTTTAATTGAAGGAGTCCAGGCTCTCACCTGGCAGCAGGTGGTTATGTACGCAGTAGGTATCCTGCTGATCTATCTGGCAATCGAAAAAGGTTATGAACCATCCCTGCTTTTACCAATGGGATTTGGTGCCATTCTGGTTAATCTTCCCTTTACAGGTGTACTTGATCAGACCCTTCAGGGAGGCATTCAGGCAAATGGCGTGATCGAATGGCTGTACAATGTAGGGATCAATGCTTCCGAGGCTATGCCAATCCTGTTGTTTATCGGTATCGGAGCAATGATTGATTTTGGTCCACTGCTTTCCACCCCACAGATGTTTTTATTTGGTGCCGGTGCACAGTTCGGGATCTTTGCAGCAATCCTGCTGGCAACCGTTCTTGGTTTTGACCTGAAGGATGCAGCTTCCATCGGTATCATCGGTGCCGCTGACGGTCCTACTTCCATCCTGGTATCCCAGGTCCTGCACTCAAAATATATAGGTGCCATAGCAGTAGCCGCCTATTCCTATATGGCGCTGGTTCCCATTATCCAGCCTTTTGCTATACGGCTTGTTACCACCAAAAAAGAACGCCAGATCCATATGGAATACAATCCGGCTTCTGTTTCCAAGAAAATGCGTATTGCATTCCCTATTGTTGTTACTATGATTGTAGGTCTGGTAGCACCACAATCTGTGGCTCTTGTAGGATTTCTGATGTTTGGTAATCTGATCCGTGAGTGCGGCGTACTTGGCACCATGTCCGATACCGCTCAGAATACCCTTGCCAACCTGATCACATTATTGCTTGGCATTTCTATTTCCTTCAGCATGCGTGCAGAATACTTTGTCACAAAAGGCACTTTAATGGTTATGCTGATCGGACTTTTTGCCTTTGTAATGGACTCTATTGGCGGTGTATTTCTTGCCAAATTTATGAACCTGTTCCTTAAGAAAAAGATCAATCCTATGGTTGGCGCAGCCGGAATCTCTGCATTCCCCATGTCTTCCCGCGTGATCCAGAAAATGGCACTTGAAGAAGACCCAAGCAATGTTATCCTGATGCACGCAGCCGGAGCCAATGTATCCGGCCAGATCGCTTCTGTTATTGCAGGAGGACTTGTGATCAATCTGGTAACAAGCTTGCTTTAAAGATTCATAATTATAATGTATGATAATGTATAGATGTAGGAGGGAATCTCAATGAATACAGAGAATATAATGGCAGCCCTGGAAATCATGGGCAAAGGAATGGCTGGTATTTTCGTAGCTATCCTGTTGATCATGCTTTGTGTATGGATCATGGGAAGGTTAGGTAAAAAATAATGGAATACAAAATGATGGCAGTGGACATGGACGGAACTCTTTTAAATGATTCCAAGGAGATTTCTCCCAGAACTGCTCAGGCGATCAGGAAAGCTGTTGCACAGGGATTTCTATTTACCCTGTGCACCGGACGTCCCATCCAGGGTGTAGAAAGATACAGTCAGTTCCTTGGTCTTCAGGCTCCTTTGATCACCTATAATGGTGCCATGATCATCCGCTCTGACACCAAGGAGATCCTGTACAAACAGGAACTTTTACCAGAAGATATACATAAGATATTAGAATTCGGCCGGAATTATAATACCACCATGTGTATCTGGTCCGGCAACCGGCTTTATGGGAATGTTTTGAATAATCAGATCCATGCCTATAAGAAAAACACTGGTGTGGAGCCTGTCCTTATGGAAGACGAAGATGCCCTGATCCGCCAGGGCGTTACTAAGATCCTGTGGATCGATACAGAAGAAAAAATCAAAAAAATACAGGAAGAACTCCCTGGAGATGCTTTTTCCCAGGTAACTTTCTGTACTTCCCAGACCACTTATCTGGAGTTTTTCAACAGTCAGGTATCCAAAGCCAAGGCTATGGAACGGCTGGGACAGCTTTTTAATATCCGTCAGGAAGAGATGATTGCTGTCGGCGATGGCCTGAATGACCTACCTATGATCGAATATGCTGGTCTTGGCGTTGCCATGGAAAATGCACAGGCCCAGGTAAAAACCCGGGCCCGGTACATTACCTCTTCCAACGAGGAAGACGGTGTTGGTAAAGTTCTTGAAAAATTTGTCTTAATATGAATTCACCCATGCAGCCATGGCTCATTCATGGCTACAGTCCGGGACTTTTATAGTAAATAAAGGCTTCATCGTTGGATACAATTCACGGAATTTCTGGTATCTTGCTTCATATTTTTCCACAAGAGCCGGTTCCGGTTCCACAGTATCCACAATCTTTGTAAGCTTCTTTCCAATGGTTTCCACATCCGGGTAGGCGCCGCAGCCAACTGCTGCAAGCATGGTGCCGCCCAATGATGGACCTTCTTCCACTTCCAATACATCCACCTTAAGATTCATAATATTAGCAATCATTTTTTTCCAAAGTGGGCTCTTTGCGCCACCACCGCAGATCTTTGTACGTTCTATCTGGATTCCCAGGCTTCTTGCCACTTCCAGGGAATCCCGAAGGCCAAATGCAACGCCTTCCAGTACGGCCTGAGTCATATCAGCCCGTGTGGTATCCATAGTCATGCCAAAGAATACGCCTCTTGCATCCGGATTGTTATGAGGAGAACGTTCTCCCATCAAATACGGCAGAAAATACACATGATTCTCACCTAATTCTTTGATCGGTGCCTGCTCCGCACTATAGTCCTTTGTTCCAAGGATCTCTTCTGACCACCATTTATTGCAAGAAGCTGCACTAAGCATACATCCCATCAGATGGTAGCTGCCATCTGCATGGCAGAAAGAATGAAGTGCATTATTCTGATCTACTCCGAATTCTTTGCTGGAAATAAAAATAGTTCCGGAAGTACCAAGTGAAATATTGCACTGGCCATCTCCTACAGTGCCTGTACCCACAGCCGCGGCCGCATTATCTCCGGCTCCTGCCACGATCTTCACCTCTGGTGAAAAACCAAGCTCAGCTGCCAGTTCCGGCCTAAGGGTACCTACAACCTCCCAGCTTTCATACAGTTTTGGAAGCTGTTCCCTTGTGATTCCGCAAATCTGGATCATTTCCTCAGACCAGCATCTGTTCTTTACATCCAGAAGAAGCATACCGGATGCGTCAGATACATCCGTACAGAAGGAACCAGACAGACGGTAAGCCAAATAATCCTTTGGAAGCATGATCTTTACGATCTTTGCAAAATTGTCAGGCTCATTTTTCTTCATCCACAGGATCTTTGGTGCTGTAAATCCTGCAAAAGCAATATTTGCAGTATATGCGGACAGTTTATCCTTACCGATCACCTGATTCAAGTAATCAGTCTCTTCTCCTGTGCGTCCATCATTCCACAAAATTGCAGGACGGATCACCTGATCCTCTTTGTCCAGAGTTACCAGCCCATGCATCTGGCCTCCAAAACCAATGCCTGCCACCTGGGATCTGTCGATCCCGGCGGTCAGCTCTTTCATCCCCTCCATGCTTTTCTCAAACCAGTCAGAAGGATTCTGCTCTGACCAGCCTGGATGTGGGAAATATAATGGATATTCTTTTGATACGATATTACAGATCTTTCCGGACTCTTCCATGAGAAGAAGCTTTACGGCGGAAGTGCCCAGGTCAATACCGATATAGTACATACTCAATTACCCCCATGGATTCTCCGTCGGATATCTTACGCCTGCCGGCTGATTATAACCGATCTCATCTACCGGAACTCCGATATACTTAAATACTTCAAACAATGCTTTTCCGTAATGTCCAAATGCAACTGCACCATGATGCGGGAAGTTCTTCTCGATCAATACGTGGCGGTAGAAACGTCCCATCTCCGGAATTGCAAAAATACCAATAGATCCAAAGGAACGTGTTGCAACCGGCAGGATCTCACCATGTGCAATATAAGCACGAAGCTTGTTGTCAGAAGTGCTCTGCAGACGATAGAAAGTAATATCTCCTGGCACCAGATCACCCTCCAGTGTACCCTGTGTTACTTCCTCAGGCAGGCTTCTTGCCATGATCATCTGATACTTCATTGTGCAGGAAGACAGCTTGCCAGCTGCTGTATTTCCACAATGGAATCCCATAAAGGTATCCTTCTGCGTATAATTAAATTTGCCCTTGATATCGCTTTCGTACATATCATTTGGTACGGTGTTGTTGATGTCAAGAAGTGTTACTGTATCATTACTGATCACTGTGCCGATGAACTCGCTTAATGCACCGTAAATATCAACCTCGCAGGATACCGGGATACCCTGTGCTGCAAGACGACCATTTACATAGCATGGAACAAATCCAAACTGTGTCTGGAATGCAGGCCAGCATTTGCCTGCAATGGCAACAAATTTACGATAACCTTTATGCTCCTCTACCCAGTCCTTTAAGGTCAGCTCATACTGTGCAAGCTTTGGCAGGATCTCCGGCTTTTTATTACCTGCTCCAAGCTCTGCTGCCATCTCTTCTGCCAGTGCCGGGATCCTTTCGTCTCCTGCATGTTTGTTGAATGCTTCAAAAAGGTCAAGCTCTGAGTTCTCCTCAATTTCAACCCCTAAGTTGTACAG
The DNA here is from genome assembly GCF_040929965.1 of Blautia sp. 1033sp1_1033st1_G9_1033SCRN_220408. Classification (NCBI taxonomy): domain Bacteria; kingdom Bacillati; phylum Bacillota; class Clostridia; order Lachnospirales; family Lachnospiraceae; genus Blautia; species Blautia sp. 1033sp1_1033st1_G9_1033SCRN_220408. The sequence continues at coordinate 9,212 of NZ_JBFKZO010000040.1, forward strand.
CTGCTGGATTGGTGCATTACATGCAAGGAAATTCAATGGACGAGGTCCAAAGCTGATAATCTTAAGATTGCTCAGTGCATATACTGCCTTTGCAACAGGCACAAAATCATGGATCATATCTGCACATTCTTCTGCATTTCCAACCGGATATTCTGGAATATAAGCTTTAATATTGCGAAGCTTAAGATTATAGCTTGCATTTAACATACCGCAGTATGCGTCTCCACGGCCCTGTACCAGGTCATCTCCGGACTCTTCTGCAGCTGCCAGGAACATCTTTGGTCCATCAAAATGCTTTGCAAGCAGGGTCTCAGAAATCTCAGGCCCGAAGTTACCAAGATAAACAGCCAGTGCATTACAGCCAGCTGCTTTAATATCCTCCAGTGCCTGTACCATGTGGATCTCACTTTCTACAATACAGACAGGACATTCATAAATTTCAGAAGCATCATATTTCTCTGTGTAAGCTTTCACCAGTGCTTCTCTTCTTGTAACAGAAAGAGACTCTGGAAAACAATCTCTGCTTACTGCAACAATTCCAATCTTGATCTGTGGCATATTATTCATCATGATATTATCCTCCTTATTCCTCATCCAATGAAATGTTTTTACCTTTTAATCCGTTAAATGCACCCTGGATCTTTGCATCTTCATGTGCGATCAGCCATTTATTCTTAGCAGTCTGAAGTCTGTCTTCCCCATCGGTCTCTGTCTGGAAAGTCAGATCTGTATTTGTCCCTCTTGGAAGAACTACCACGCACTGAAAGCCTGTATCATTTACATGACATGGTGCGTAATGAAGTGTAGTAGCATAAACCTCAATGCCAGTGCCTGCCGGTACCAGATATGCCTCAATATTCGCTGTGTCATATGTAAAATCCGGTGCAATATCCTGCTGATGTCCGATCAGCAGCACCAGATCTGTTACAGCCACATTGATTTCTGAATTGCGATGGTATTCCACTGCATTCAGTTTCCTGTTATGTCCATTGCAGTATCCGATCTCAATAGGAAGTCCGCCATAGCCTTTGTTCTGCAGTTCTCTGGCCACATCCAGGCTTTCCAGTTCTTCTACGGAAGCTACATAGATCACATTTTCCGGTACAGGTGTATGCTTCATCTCCCTGATCAGTGCTGTAAAATCATACCCCTCCAGAACCTTTCCATATTTGCGGAAAGAGTCATCTGTTACATTTTGAATCTTCACCTCTTTACCTCCTTGCCATAAGTTTTTTGTTTATCGATAAAAAAAGCATACCATAAACAGGTATGCTTTTCGTCTTTTTTATTGTCTATTCCATGTCACTTTTTTGACCTTTTTTCTCTTTCCACTGCACTGGGCAGGATCTGGTATCTTTTTTGGAATTCCTTGGCAAATGATCTGTTGCTGGCAAAGCCGTTATCCAGTGCAATCTGACTGATTGTATGGTCAGTATTCATCAGTTCTCTGTATGCATATGCCATTCGGATATCCTGAAGATATGACTTAAAATTGACTTTTGCATATTTTTTGAACATTCGTGACAAATAAGCCTCCGAATAGCCAAAAAGGGCTGCCATTTCTGAAAGCTTTAAATCTTCCCTGTAATGCTCCCTCATATAAGAAGTGATCTTTGACAGTGCATCAAGCCTGCGGCTGGCGTGGATTTCCTGTCTGGCAGCTTCTGATTCACGATAATCACGGATCATAAGAAACAGAATATTGTAATACAATGCCATAGTCCGGAACTCGTATCCGTCTCCTTCCTGATGATACACATTGTAAAGCTCTTCCACAAAAAAGGCCAGCTTCCGGTTGTCCGGGATCTTCTCATCCTGGTGCCCACTCATACGGGCAGCACTTTTAAACCGGATAAACCTTTGGGCAGTAAAATAATCCTGGAACTGCTTCAAAGGGATCTGCAGCACAATGGTCCGGTTCTTGTGTGGAGCCTGCACTGAATGAACCTCATTGGAATTGATAATGATCAGCTCACCGGCCTCCAATGGATACTCCTGATCATTTAAAAAAAGGGAAAGATGCCCTTCCTGCACAGCAAAAATCTCCACAGAGGTATGCCAGTGCTTTTCCCTTGCATAATTCCCATTCATTCCTTCAAATATAAATAGTTTAAAAGGCACCCCTTCATTTGGGATGATCAGTTCATGCTGAAATTCCATATGTATACCTTCTATTATACCTTCTTTCGCAAGTTTGCAAATCACATTTAGCAATTCTGTAAATCACCTATTTAGTAATTTCGCAAATCACTCATTTAGTAATTTCACAAATCACCTATTGTCTTTCCACAGGAAATTACCTATAATAAAGCTTAGTATTGCTTTGTGCTTCGCACTCCTGCAATCATCTTTTTTATTGGAGGCTGTTATGAAATTTATTTATCCTGCGGTTTTTAAAAAGACAGAAAACGGCACATACCACGGCTACTTTCCGGACCTGGAAAGCTGCTACGGAGACGGAGATACCCTGGATGAAGCCATAGAAAGTGCCAATGCGGCAGCTTATGACTGGATCACACTGGAGCTTGCAGAAGATGAACCTGCAATGCCCCCTATCTCAGACGAAAGCGATCTTGACCTTAAAGAAGGAGAGATCGTCCGCAACATCTCTGTAAATATCCGATTTTATGAAGGCTGGGACGAATGATCGCCCCAGCTGTTCTTTTATCTGATCCGACCAGTCATATGGACGCTGAATTCGTACCGATCGCCAACCAGCTTATTATCAACATATTCGAAAGGACCTTTCTCAGTATATCCAATCCTTCGGCTTCGCAGCAGGGCTGCCCCCTGTTTCAAATGAAGCACCTGGGCCTCCAGATAGTCCGCATTCACCGCTGAAAATGTTTCATCTGCTTCTGTCACCACCACCCCATATGTGTTTTCCAGGAAATTATATAAGCCTACAAATTTGCCTGCATATTGTTCAAAACCAGGGATCTGGTCCTTCACAAGGTAATTATTCATAAGAGCAATGGGCTTATCATCAGCATATAAAATCCTCTGGATCAGATAAACCGTTACCTCAGGTTCCAGTTTCAGCTTCTCCCGCACAATCTCCGGTGGTTGCACCAGTTGGATATTTACCCCTTCTACTGTGATATTATATCCTTTTCTTTTTAATGTTTCCGTAATAGAAGTGACTGTATTCAGCTGCTGAGTTGTTGAGATGTCCCGTACTTCCGTGCCTTTACCTTGGACCACTTTTACATAACCTTCATCCGAAAGCATGGCGATAGCTCGCCGCACAGTGATCCTGCTCACAGCATAAATTTTCTCCAGGTCACGTTCTGTAGGAAGAAGCATCCCCGGTTTGTAGGCGCCTTCCTTGATCAGCTTTTTAATGCTTAAATAAACCGTCATGTAAGCTGTTACCTTTTGCATATTTTCTCCGTAATCCTTTTAATCTGAAGTGTAATTTATACTATTTATTTCTATATTATCCCATTTTTCAGATAATGTAAACACATAAGCGTCAAAGCACCTCAACAGTAACCCTGTGACATGCTCCCACCACTTAAATCTCAGATTTTGAAGTGGGGGCTTCTTGCTCAATGGCTCTACTGAGCCAAGTA
>NZ_JBFKZO010000041.1:0-10775 GCF_040929965.1 Blautia sp. 1033sp1_1033st1_G9_1033SCRN_220408
TTGTAATGATCACATCACTGACTGACATAGCATGTGCTTTATAATCTGCCGGTGGATTATCGTTGAACATAGCGTACAAATCATCCAGCTTTTCATTTTCATGTAATCTGCCAGAATAGACACATTTATAATTGGCCGCATCGATTGTAATGCCATCTTCTTTAACCATTACCATATTCATAAATAAACGTTGTTTTCCCGGTGTGTCTTCATCCACATGATAAATCGCATAGCGGTCACCATTACCTCTGAACATTTCTTCCTCTAGGGTATAATCATACTTAAATGGGTACATAGCCCGATCAACTCTCTCCGAAATATCCGTCCATTCTGTAATCGTGTCTTCCAGCCAGTTTTGGATATCTCCCCATGATTCAAACTGTAGATAGCCGGCAATTTCATGCGTCCCATCCGGCGCCAGTACAATATGTCCCGGTTCGCTTTCCCGATAATCATAGTGGTATCCGGCTGCTTCCAGTGCATCTACCAGAATTCCGTATTTTTCATGTAATTCTGTTTTCTGTTTTTCTTCAAGAGTGATTTCCAGTTCTTCTGTCAGCTGATCAATCATTTCACCAGCTGTCTTGCGGATCACATCCATAGATGCTTTCATTTCCTTCATTTCCCGGCTGCTACTCCAACCTGCAATGTAAGGAAAACTATAATCCGATGTATCCAAACCAAAGGAAGAGCACACACAGTAAGCAACGGATTCAGCCTCGACCTCTTTTGTCAATCGGTCTTTTTCTACACCAAGGCTTTCCATGATTTCCCTGTCATGCAATTTTGCATGGGCTGTTTCATGAATAGCAGTCTTTAAGGTCTGGCTTTCACTGAGTCCTTTTTTGATCACAATTTCCTTATCTGCATTGTGATAATATCCATTGGCATTGCCATCGATCTCATCGAATCGTATCGGTACTGGGGATATTTTCTGAATAGCCTGCATGAAAGAATCAAAATCCTGTACAGCTGCAGTCAGTAATTCCGGTGCCAGTGTCTGTATCGGTTCTCCGGATGTCTGAGCAATATCAAATACCGTAACTGCTTTAAAATGCGGAACTGTAACTTCCAGCTGTTCAGTCTTAGGTTTTCCATCGCTTCCCATGATCGGTCGCTGATTTTCATCCAGAACCTCTTTTTCCTTCATTTTCTTATATGGTGCCGGGGCAATGATTGTAATTCCTTTTTCACCTTTCATGACCTGTCTACCCATGGACTGCCAGTTTTTGTAGCTGGTAACAAGTGTGGCATCCGGTCGCTGCATAGCGATCAGCATTGTATTGTTAAAGGAATAATTGTGAAACTTTGCCATGGTTTTAAGAAATTCCTGATAGCGGTTACTTGTAAATAGTTCTTCCACACCGGATTCCAGTGACTGCATAATGCTGTCCATATCTTTTCCCTGGACCGGCAGTGGAATAGTAGTAGTTTTGTTTTGTTCTGTCATAATACTCCTTTCCAAAAAAGCCCCACGACATTGTGTTTATGCCGCAGGGCTTTTTATTAGTTGACGAGATGATTATTTTTTATTAAAGTTCCATATCGTGCTTCTTTGTTTTCGGTTTCTGATCCGGCTGTTCTTTTCCTGCTTTCTCTGTTTTTGCAGCCTGCGCTTCTTTTTCTTTCTGACGTTCTGTAAATCTATCGGCTTTTTCAAAGACGTGATCCTTTGTGTCAAAGTGATATACATCATTGGTAAGGCGTTCTGCTGGTGCTACCTGAGTCGCATTGACTTCTTTTACCATATCTCTTAACATTTCAGCATCCACTTGCCCGTCATCCGGTAAAATCAGCATTTCATGGATGGATGATGGCAAAATAAAGAAATCATTTCCCAGAAGTTCCCCCATGTTATCCATGAATTCCGGATAAAAGATCACACCGGCACCATCAACTCTTTCTGTATTTGTAACAACAAAGAATGTCGGCATCTCACTTGATTCCTGCAATGTTTCCTGCAACATTTCACGTTCATCCGGTGTCAGCATGAGAATATTTTTCTGATACATTTCATCTATCAATGCACCTATACTTGATACCTCCGGGACCATAACTCGCGGTGAACTTTTCATAGCATCTTCATGAAGCTGTTCTGCTGAGATTCCATACTGTTCAAGCAGATCATTCTTGATAAACATGGAACTTAATCCATTCTCATCCTTGTCTACTACCACATGATAGGTAATTGCGAGGTCTTCTTTCAGTTGGTGTGGAGCATTTTCGAGGACTTCCTTATTTGCTTCGGCTGATGATACACGAATAAACAGCTTGTCCTTCACATCTTCATAATTAAAAATAGCTTTCAGATCAACCTGTATCGGTGCCTCAACAACTATATCCGCAATCTTTCTGCATACAGTTTCCATTGTTACACCAGGCTGTGCTTTATATGCTTCATACAGCTGGTTAAGATTGATCGTCGGGGTAAGCATCTCACCTTCTTTTCTCACCATCAGTCCCGTATAGGCACGGTTCAGTTTCTGACACTCCATCGTTGATACTTCTGCATTCTCATAATCCTTCGGTAAAAAGAGTCTGATATTGTCCTTTACTTCATTTACAAATTCATTAAAATTCATTCTTCGTTTCCTCCTCTAATCTGTTTTCTTATTTCTTTTTGCTTTTGTTTTTTGGTTTCTTTTTGGGAAAGGATAAAGAAAAATTCACCTTTCCGGTTTCATCTGTATCCATATGGAGATCTGCCTCAAAGTACATATTTTTCTTTCTGGAATACAGGTCTTTCATATGCACACTTCCGTTTTTCAGAAGTTCTGCAGCCATCTTTTTATCCATGGTTTTTTCCATGCTCTGCAGATAGCGGTTATCTTTCCAGAGCGCAAAGTGACAATCATGGTTGCTGCAATAGAAGTTTGGTTTGCTTTCATATACCAGGCTTCCACATACCGGACATGTTCCAATGCTTTCTCTGGTCTGAAATCTTCTTGTTTCTTCTTCGGAAATCGCATCGCATCCATTCAGCATCATGGTGAGCATATTTTTGATCCCAGTCATAAACTGTTCCGGTGCAATCTCTCCATGCTCCATCAAAAGCAACTGGTTTTCCCATTCTGCAGTCATACTTGCAGATTTCAGAAAGTCTGGCAGGATCTCCACAAGGACTTTTCCATCATCTGTTGGAAGAATCTGTTTTCCTTTTCGGGTGGCATACTGGGAATAGATCAGTTTTTCGATGATACCGGCTCTTGTTGCCGGTGTTCCTAATCCTTTCTTTTCTGTGTCTTCATCGAATTCCTTATTTCCAGCAGTTTCCATTGCCGCAAGGAGCGTATCTTCACTGTATGGTTTTGGTGGTGACGTGAAATGTTCTGTCTTTTCTGCAGCTACAACATAGAAAGTCTGCCCCTGGATTACTTTCGGCATCCGATCTTTCATTTCCTGATCTGGATCTGCGATTGCCATGCGGTCCTTATTTTTGAAGCAGTTTTCAAAGAGTTTCCATCCATCCTGCAGGACAATTTTTCCTTTTGCCTTGAAGATTTCTCCCTGGCATTCCACCTCAATCTCTGTTTCCTGGTAAATGTGATCCTTACTCATTGCCATGACCGTATGAACTGCGATCAGAAACAGAATCTTTTCTTCCCAGGATTTCAGTTCACCCAGATGACAGGATGCAAGCTCCATCGTTGGGATGATTGCATGGTGATCTGTCACTTTGCTGTTATTCATGACCTTCTTCACATCCGGCTGTTCCGGCTGATCAAAAGGACCTGTCAGCTGATATTTCTCATAAATCTGACGGACCACATTTCTTGCGGTCTGCTCCATATCTTCGGTCAGATACTGGCTGTCCGTTCTTGGATAAGTGATCAGTTTCTTTTCATACAAGCTCTGAGCAGTATCCAGTGTCTGTTTGGCTGTCATTCCGTAGATACGGTTTGCTTCTCTCTGCAGTGTGGTCAGATCATAAAGCTTTGGTGCTTTTACTTCCTTTTCTGTTTCTTTTACTGCGCTGATACTAGCTTCACTTCCCTGGCATCTGCTTCTTAACTGTTCTGCCTTATCCGGATCAAAGATTTTTGGCTTTATAGCCGGAATTCCATCACAATCGAGTTCCACATTGAAATACTTTTCTTTCTGGAAATTGCTGATCTGTCCGGCACGTTCCACCAACATGGCAAGTGTCGGTGTCTGAACCCTTCCAACGGTCAGCTTTTTGAAGTACTTTGTGGTGTAAGCTCTGGTTGCATTCATTCCTACCAGCCAGTCAGCCTGAGAACGGCATACAGCAGCTTCGGCCAGATGTCGGTATTCCTCCGCGGATCTCAGATGCTGCATTCCATCAAGGATTGCGGAATCTTCCAGAGAACTGATCCATAATCGTTTCACCGGCTTTTTACTTCCGGACAAGTCATAGACATGTTTGAAGATCAATTCTCCTTCACGTCCGGCATCACAGGCATTTACAACGTATTCAATTTCCGGACTATTAAGCAGTCTTTTTAAGATATAGAACTGATCTTTCTTATCTTCTGAGACTGTAACTTTCCAGTCTTTCGGGATGATCGGGAGATCTTCATATCTCCACTGACTAAATTTTTCATCGTAGACATCCGGTGAAACATATTCTGCCAGATGTCCAAAACACCAACTGACCATACAGTCGGTTCCTCTTAAATATCCGTCTTCTCGTTCCTGTGCTCCAATCACCTCTGCGATTGCTCTTGATACACTTGGTTTTTCTGCAATTACTAAATACAAGATGTATTACCTCCTTCACATATACAAAAGGAGAGACTGCATTTTACAGGCTCTCCGTTAAAAAAATTTTATTTATTTTTCTGAATCCTCAAAATCTTCTGGCTCGTCATCCAGTTTTTCATCATCTTCTACAGTCTCTAAGTCCCCTGTTTCTAAGCCTTCCGGCTGATCATCCTCTTCTTCTTCCTTCTTTGGCTTATAGATCTTGAAGTAGTAGTATGCTGCCACACCGCCAAGAGCCAGGATAAGGATAGTTGCCATTGCGCCCATATTAGATTTTGCAGATGATGTTTTCTCAGGATCAACAGTAGCTTCCTTGTCTACACCCTCATTATTTGTCTCATCCAGCACAACCTTCGATGTATCCGGCTGTGGTGTTACAACAGCAGCTGTACTGTCTTTATCCAGAAACTCGGACAGATCATTCTCATCAATCTGAGATAACATATAGACATTCTGGGATGTGGCACTGCGGTCAATCACGATATAGAAGGTATTATTATTCTTCGTTGTAACCGTAAGAAACTCCTTCGTGGAATCATCGGTAATGTCATCCTTAACTTCGCCATTTCCAGGTGTCGTAAATGCAGTTCCCTGGTCTGTTCCATCTTCTGGCAGCACCTCGTTTGTGTTTGTCGCCTCGTCCTTTTTCTCTTCTTTGTCTGTTGACTGTTCCGTCTGAGTTGTCTCTACTTTGGATGCCTCTGCTGATTCATCCACATAGGCAAATGCTGTGGTTGATGCAGTAAAAAGCATCATGACTCCTAACAGCAGTCCTGCCATTTTCTTATTCATTTTCTTCCATTTCACCATTCTGATATTCCTCCTTATTTTCTTTTGTGAATACAAAGGAGCCTGAACCTTCTTCGTCAGACTCCCTGCTTACCTGAAATTTAACTGTTCCATTCTGGATACCATCCAAAAGATCATACAACTGACCATTCTCCATCTTCATACCACGGATGCACCTGATCATCTCATTGTCCTCTTCCTGCTTTAATGCAGCCTGGACACCCCTAAGATATTGCTGCAGATCCGCGATCTTTTTCTCTGTCTTGGCAATTTCATCCAGATATTTTTTAATCTTTTTATTCAAACTTTCACCTCCCTTCAATCACCCATTTATGGCAGTCTTCCAAAGCACATGAAGTGTTGCTGCCAGTAGGATGTGCTGATATTTGAGTAATGGATCGGATCCCCACAATGGATCATCATATTGTTACCGACATAGATACCCACATGGCTTGCACCAGATGTGTTATACGTTCCCTGAAAGAAGATCAGATCTCCTGGTTTTGCTTCTTGCGGTGATACATAAGTACATACGCCTCTTAATCCATCCGCGGTCAATCGTCCATAGTTCCATCCATTACCACAGTGGTTAATGACATAGGATACGAAACCTGAGCAATCAAATCCGGACGGAGAGTAGCCACCCCATACATAAGGTACTCCCAGATATTTTTCTGCTTCCCGGATCATCCGGGCAAATTCTTCATCCTGCAGTGCTTCCGGTGGAATCTCATAGCTCATTCCATTACCGCCTGATCCACTGGTCACATTGTTTACATCCCACAGATAATTTCTGTTTCCATAGGTCGTATTTAATGCATTATAGATGATCAGCTGCTCCGCATTCAGATTGGCTCTTGCCAAAGCATCAAAGCTTCCATTTGTCAGTGTCACATATAGAATCTTCTTAGTGCTTGTACTGGTAACCGTTACTTCCTGACTGCCATTGTCATCTGCGATATAGGCTTCCCAGGTCTGATGTCCATGAGCAGAAGCGGCAGCATGGTTATCATAGTAAACGTCAAACTGCACACCATATCGTGCAAAGGCTCCGGTATCCTCAACTGTGTATTCCACACCATTCATTACTACCTTAGTGCCAATCGGCACAAATGGATTGGAAGCATCTACAGCAATGGTATGGTTTGCAGTTGGATATGCACCACTAGCAGTTGGTCCTCCGGACCATACACCACAACAGATTCGACAGTTACAATATCCGCTGGTCACTACCTGTCCCAATGATTCTCCGACTCGAACATTTCTGGTTTCTGTCACCGTTTCTGTTCGACCTTCAGTATTCAGATGATATTGTGCTTCAAAAAGAGCTTGCAGTTCATTTTCAACATCTGAGTACGTCCAGTCCCCATATTTTGCGGTAAGATACGAGATAAGATGGTATGGATTATGACCAATCTCAGCAATGTTGTACTGATACTCGTCATAATTCGGATGTCTTCGTTCCATCTCATTGATCTGCTGATTCAAGGCACTTTCCAAAGCAGCATATCTGTTTTCGGCAGCATAAATATCTTCGTCTGAACTTGGATACGTTGTGATACCGATCACAGATCCAGCACCCTCGATAGAAGCACTGCAGCTCCCCAGAGATACTGCTATGACAAGAAAAAGAAGCGCAAAAATACCGATACCTGCGAACATGGCACGATTACGCTTTATAATCTCTTTCAAGGCAATCTTTGCTTTTACCGTCATGTTCTCGACACCGGCAATGGTTGTCGCTCCACCTAGACTGCCAGCGGATTTTCCGGCTCTGGCTGCCCGGTATGCATCCTTATATCGTTTTTTCTGAAAGAAGCGGTTATAGAAATGTCTCTTTTGCTCAGCGTTCTTTACCGATTCTGCATGTTTGACTCCTTCCATACTTTCTGCAGAACCAAATTGCAGTTTCTTTTCTACGGTAGCCTCACGATAACCTCTGCGATGGGTTTTCACATCCGTTCGTTTGCTGCGGATCTGAGCATGACGTAGGCCACGTAACGCAGCTTCTGTTTCACGCTCTGCAAGTCTGGCACTTTCCACACCTGCATTTTCATCTGTTTCTTCCTCTTCGGGAGAGCCTGCTTTTATGCCAGATATAACAGCTTGTGTAGCAATGTATTTCCCGGCTGTCCCTCCCGGTTTCATGCCAGCACCTTTCACCATCTGATTTCCTTCATCATCAAAAGATAATCTTCCGGCTTTTGCCTGTTCTTTGGTCATCTGTTTTTGCAGCTGTTTCTTCCGAATGGATTTCTTTTGGCTGTTCAGAGTGTTATCATCATCCGGGATTTTTTCATGGCGATGCAGTTTCTTTCGATATCCGGATACTTTTTCTTCCGGTGTGACTTCAACTGTATCCTCAACAGCTTCCTGTCGGGCAGACGATTTACGGATTTTCTCCATCTGCAGTCGTTTTCCTTTTCCTGATTTTGAATCTTCATTCTCAGCCTTTTTTCGTTCCCGTTCAGGAACAAATTCTTCCTTATTTTCCGGTCGTCCCCGGCTCCTGTGACTGATATCTTTTACACTACCATCACGGAGATTTTCTTCTGTCAAACCATCCCTGGTCATCTTTGCGACCTTTTTATCTTTGCCTTTAAATTCTTTTCCAGCTATAGGTCATCACCTCCTGGCACAACTTTTCTTTCTGTACTCATTCAGTTCCTGGCGTCCAATAATCGGGATACCAGGATAACCATCTGCCTGTGTCCTGATTGCCGGAGAGCTTGCCTGAATATGAAATACCCAGTTCAGCTCACTCGGATCTCTTGGCCAGAATCCATTGATCAGCATGGCTTCCTTGAACTGGTTATTGTACAGATGGATCTGGGTTCGTTTATACAAAACTTCTTTCAGATCATCACTGGTAAGATGTGGGTAGATCTTTTGTGCCGGATAGAAATTCCAGAATACCCAGTCAAGGATAATATTCTGTGTTTCCAGCGGAAGCTCATACAGATGATAATCGTCATTAACTGTATGAACACGGTATCCAGGCTGCGCATTTTCCAGATTTTTCATCTGAATGTAAGGATTATCCTGGTTCCACTGCCTGATTCGGATCTTATCGATTTCCTTCATGTTTTTCCGCCTCCATTTCTTTCTCTCGTTTTTCAACTTCTTCCGGTTTTGTAGTCATCAAACTGTACAGTTTCAAGGTCTTATCGAACTTGTCCTTAAATGGAATAATTGTTGTTCCATAGAAGAGAAGTCCTTCACCTTCCCCGGAATTCGTCACGTAAGACAACTGATATGGGGAAATATTCAGCTGTTTTGCAAGGATCTGCCTGTCACCTGCAGCCTGGTTCAGCATCAGGATAAAATCACTGTTCTCAAAGATATTTTCAATTTCCCTGCTGGCAAGAAGATCTTTGATATTCTGTGTGATTCCAGTCGGTACGCCTCCCCATTTTCTGAATCTCTTCCAGATTTCTACGGAATAAGCTGCTGTCTGTTCTTCTTTGAGCAGAAGGTGGAATTCATCGATATAGTACCTGGTAGATTTGATACCACGGTTGATCGTAACTCTGTTCCATACCTGATCCTGGACGATGAGCATTCCGATTTTCTTCAGCTGCTTTCCAAGTTCCTTAATATCAAAGCAGACAATACGGTTATTCAGTTCCACATTGGTTCTATGGTTGAATACTTTCAGTGATCCATTTACATAGATTTCCAGTGCTGTTGCAATTCTCTGGGCCTGGGGTTCTTTCTGCTTTCTGAGGCAATCATACAGGTCACCAAGGACCGGCATATTTTCCGGTTTTGGATCTGCAAAGTACTTCTGATACACCAGTGGAAGGCAACGGTCAACCACTGATTTTTCCTCTGCTTCAATACCATCCCTGCTTCCCATAATCAGCTCACATAAGGACAGGACAAAATCGGATTTTACACCAAGTGGATTGTCATCATCGGAATAATCCATATTGATATCCATCGGATTGATATAATCCTTGCTGGTCGGTGAAATGTGTACTACCTGTCCTCCAAGTGCATGGACCAGTGGATAATACTCACCCTCCGGATCTCCGATGATAATGTCATCCTTCGTGACAAAGAAAGCATTGGTGATCTCTCTTTTTGCTGCAAAGGATTTACCGGATCCAGGCGTACCAAGGATCAGTCCATTCGGGTTTTTCAGCTTTTTACGATCCACCATGATCATGTTGTTGCTGAGTGCATTCAATCCATAATATAAGGATTCTCCTGCCATAAAAAGTTCCTGTGTCGTAAATGGAACAAAGATTGCTGTACTGGTAGTCGTAAGAGCCCGCTTGATCGGGATATGATTTACTCCCAACGGAACACTGCTCATCAATCCTTCTTCCTGCTGATAATCCAGACGTTTCAGTACACAGTTATATTTCTGTGCGATACCGGCAGTCTGGAAGATGGCATTATCCAGTGCCTGTTTTGTCTTTGCAGTATTTAAAAAGAGCGCTGTTACAAGGAACATACGCTCATTTCGTGACTGCAGATCTTCCAAAAGACGTTTGGCTTCTCCCCCATAAGTATTCAAATCCGATGGGATGATATCCATGTCGTATCCGGATCTTACCGCCTTTTTCTGCTCTTCAATTTTCATCCTGTTGATATCCGTAACCTTGCTTTTTACCAGCTTGATTGCTTTCATCTGATCCACAGACTGAACATGCAGATTGACGATGAGATTCTTATCAATATCCAGAAATTCTGCAAGCATCTTATCTGTAAGCTCCGGTGCCAGAATCTGCAAATAAGAGACTGCCCCGATGGTATTTCCCATGCGGAATGTATTTCTGTCCTTGAATACAAAACTGGTCGGTGCCACATAATCTTTGGTATTGAGTCCTGTACGGATCATGGAACCATAATCAAACTGGAAGTCTGTCATGTTATCTGGATTGAAAGTCTCATATAAAATCTGCAGTCTTTCCACCCCATTCAATGGATAAGCCGGAACTCCAAGGATCTTGAAGTTGTTCAGGATATCCGACTCAATACGTTCCAGCTTTGGCTTTGCTTCCCGGATATTGTCTGCTTCAATAGAAAAGGTGATATATTTTGATTTCACCAGTCCGTTATTTCCTTTCGCCAGCTGCTGTTTCAGCATCTTGGCATATTCCATACGAACATCGTCAAAAGCATCATCCTGAGGACGGATCCGGATGACCTGTTCAAATTCTTTCATGCTGCTTTTATGATTGATAAAACTCAGCTGAAAATGGATACTGGCATCAAAGTAATTGAGGAAATCGCACCAATTTTCAAAGATT
>NZ_JBFKZO010000042.1:0-7100 GCF_040929965.1 Blautia sp. 1033sp1_1033st1_G9_1033SCRN_220408
AGTGTTCTTTTTGCTTTTATGCAATTCATCTCCCACCTGTAGAGGAAGGAGAATTCTTGCTATATATTATGTTAAATACATCTGCAAACATCTGCATCCAATATGGATTTCTGGCTCCGCCGTCACAAAACTGGATTCCTTTTTCCAGTTCAGCATGACTCTCCAATTCATCTAAAGACAGCTTCAGATTCATGGCAATCCCTTCCATGGCTGCATGTACCAGTTCTGCTCTTCCTGTCCCCAGATTCAGCCCCAGGAAAGCCCCTCGGATATTTACAGATTTATCCTGTGAAGTACCTCCTGCAAAGATAGAGAAGGCGGATGTATACATATTCTCCTGAATATGTGCGAATACATATGGCTTTGTCTTAAAATCCAGTACCGGCTCTTTTGTATTTACAGCGATCCAGGAAGAGGAGCCAAGAGAGGTATAAACTCTCCCTTCCCGTCCGCCTACGCTCCCCAAAGCCATGCAGGCATTGTCCACACCGCCACAGGCTACCTTTGTTCCGGGAGCAAGACCGGTTTGTGCAACAGCTTTCTTGTGCTATATCAGATCGTGAAGCAGCTTTTCGAGTACCTGATGCTTGCCCAGAAGCCTGCAGATTACTTTTATGAAATTCCTATCCAAATTATCACAAAAGAGCTTCTCTGATTTTTTGCTATTTTGCTCTTACAGAATAAAACTTTTTTGTAATAGGAACACTGCGAAGTAATTTCCTACTACACAAGACAAAAGCTGCTGTATCTCCGGTTCTTCCAACCGGCATATACAGCAGCTTATATTTTATATCAATTCTGGCAATACCTGATTACGCAGGCCTGCTTATTTACAGATTATGATTACGGTCGATCTTCCTCTATATGATCCCGTCCCTGGTCAATGATGGTCCGCACATGCTCATCTGCAAGGGAATAAAAAATGGATTTTCCTTCCCTGCGGCTCTTTACCAGCTTATTCTGCTTCAGGATCCGAAGCTGATGGGAAATAGCTGACTGGTTCATATTCAATACCCTGGCCAGGTCGCAGACACACACCTCTGCTTCAAAAAGGACAAACAGAATCCGTATTCTGGTGGAATCCCCAAATACCTTAAAAAGCTCTGCCAAATCATATAACTCTGTTTCTTCCGGCATGGTATCATTCACGGTCTTCAGAAGATCCTCATGTACTTCAAAACAATCACACACCTCAAGACCCTTTTCCTCCATACGGTTTCTCCTCTCTTTCTTTTGAATTTAAAGATTCTTTACAAACAAAGCTCTTGTTGCATTCAGTACAGCGATCACCATAACTCCCACATCTGCAAAAATTGCCATCCACATATTTGCAATACCAAGAGCACCAAGGAGCAGGCAAATCCCTTTGATACCAAGAGCAAACCAGATATTCTCATAAACGATCCTAAGACACTTTCTGGAAATCCTGATCGCCTTTGAGATCTTCAGAGGATCATCATCCATCAGCACCACATCCGCTGCTTCAATCGCAGCGTCAGAACCAAGCGCTCCCATGGCAATACCGATGTCGGCTCTGGACAAAACAGGGGCATCATTAATACCATCACCTACAAATGCCAGTTTCTCTTTTTCGCCTTTTGTAGAAAGAAGTGCCTCTACTTTAGTTACCTTGTCTGCCGGAAGCAATTCACTGTAAACCTCATCAATTGCCAGCTCGGCTGCAACCTGATCAGCCACTTTCTTAGTGTCTCCGGTAAGCATGATTGTTTTCCTGACTCCAGCCTTTTTCAGCGCCTGGATTGCTTCTTTTGCATGGGGTTTGATAATATCTGCAATGAGGATATGTCCCGCATATTTACCGTCAACGGCCATATGGACAATTGTGCCCACATGATGACAATCAATATATTTTATGCCCAAATGATCCATCAGCTTGGTATTTCCAGCTGCTACGGATATTCCATCAACCTTGGCAATCACACCATTGCCGCTGATCTCTTGGATATCTGTCACACGGCTTCTGTCTATCGCTTTGCCATAAGCCTTTTTCAGGCTTTTACTGATCGGATGGGAAGATGCACACTCTGCAAGTGCTGCATACTCCAGAAGCTTGTCATCACTCATGTCACTGTGATGGATGCCTGCAACCTCAAACACACCTTTTGTCATAGTGCCTGTTTTGTCAAATACAACGTACTTTGTCTGGGACAATGTTTCAAGATAATTGGATCCTTTTACAAGGATTCCCTGATTACTGGCTCCGCCGATCCCTGCAAAAAAGCTTAGCGGAATACTGATCACAAGGGCACACGGACAACTGATTACAAGGAAAGTAAGTGCTCTGTAGATCCAGTCCCCCCACTCCGGAGAAAGGCCCATAACAGCCATCCTTACAATCGGAGGAATGATCACCAGTGCCAGCGCAGAGTAGCATACTGCAGGTGTGTAATATTTGGCAAATTTGGAAATAAAATTCTCAGATCTTGACTTCTTGGAGCTGGAATTCTCTACCAGATCCAGAATCTTGGAAACAGTAGACTCACCAAACTCCCTGGTAGTACGGATCTTCAACACACCATTCAGATTGATACATCCGCTGATGATCTCGTCATCACAACCAACCTCTCTTGGAAGGCTCTCTCCTGTAAGTGCACTGGTATTCAGTGTAGATTGTCCTTCTACTACCACACCATCGATAGGCACCTTCTCGCCAGGCTGTACAACGATCACAGTTCCCACTTCCACCTCGTCCGGATCTACCTGGCAAAGGGTACCATCCTTTTCCACATTGGCATAGTCCGGCCGGATATCCATCAGTTCACTGATATTCTTCCTGCTTTTGCCTACTGCATAGCTCTGGAAAAGCTCCCCGATCTGATAGAACAGCATAACAGCTACGCCTTCTTTGTAATCCTTCAGGGCGATCGCACCGATGGTTGCCACTGCCATAAGAAAATTCTCATCAAATGCCTGTCTGTTCAGGATCCCTTTCCATGCTTTTTTCAGAATATCATATCCGATCACCAGATAAGGAATCATAAACAAAGCAAACTGCACGTATCCATCTACTGGAAGTAATGACAGAATAATAATCAGGGCAGTGGAAATAATAATCCTAATGAACATTTTTTTCTGTTTCTTATTCACGATTCATGCCTCCTGTAAATCTGCCTCTCTAAAGCTTAAAGAAAAATCTCGCAATCATCCTCAACTTTCTTGCAGTTCTTCAATACATCCTGCATAACAGCCTTAGGATCCTGGCCATCTTCAAACTCAACGATCATCTTCAGTGTCATAAAGTTTACAGTAGCATCCTTAACTCCTGGGGTATGCTTGGCAGCGTCCTCCATCTTATTTGCACAGTTTGCACAATCAACGTCGATTTTGTAAGTTTTTTTCATGGTCTACTCCTTTTCTACCTTCACCGGCTGCTTACGATCCTGCCTAAGGTCTTTCATAATTTCGTTTTATCATATGAACATTTATTCATATGTTTGATATTATTATAGCACCCTAGACCTTTTTGTCAATAGGGTGCTATAATATTTTTAATCATTTTTAAGAAATATTCCGTAATATTTTCAGGTTAATGTACCATCATTTTTAAGCAAGTGCTTTTCCAAGATCCTGGCAAGCTGCTTTGGCATCATCATCCGGTTCCTCGTTGCAAAGCACAGGCTGGGAAACAAGGGATACACCTGCACCTTTTGCATTTTCTTCCCAGGTGCGCATCCACTCTCCATCTCCCCATCCATAGGATCCAAAAAGACCTACTTTTTTACCTGCAAGCTTTGGCTCACACGCCGCATACATCGGCTCAAAAATAGTATCTTCCAGTTCTTCATCCCCCATAGCAGGGCAGCCGAATGCCAGTCCGTCAAACTCCCCCACTTTGTCAGCAGAGAAATCCTCTGCACTAAAAACAGAAACCTCAGCGCCTGCTTCTTTTGCGCCTTCCGCTACTTTATCTGCCATAGCCTCTGTATTGCCAGTTCCGCTCCAGAAAACAACTGCAACTTTACTCATAATATAAATACCCCTTTCATTCATATTAAATTTTATGTTAAGCAAACTTTTCACCAGGTCAGCCCATCATGCACTGGCACCGGCTACTGTCAGCTGCACAACACTTCTTCCATTTTGCCACAGACTGCGGTAAATATTCCTGCACTTCCGGTACTTATGAAACAGCTTCATAGTTTCACATTCATTACAGTATACTTTCCAACAGCCTGCACACTTATAATTCTGTCCGCTGTTTTTGATAAAACCAATCACATCCCCAAGTGGATAATCTAAAAAAATCCCAATTTCATGAGGAAATTCCTCCTGCCCGGAAAACCGTTCCACAAGGCGGTTCAATGCATACCCTGCATCTGTGGATGTATACCCGTACTTTTCCAGAAAACCTGCAACACCAGATTCGTCCAGCTTTTCCTGCAGCTTTTTCTCACGATATACATATACAAGTGCTCGTCGTCCATGATTACGCAAAACCAGAAGCTTAACTCCCTTTGGATTCATCAGGCGATTCCACTGTTTGACTTGTTCAGCCAATTCCTGGTCATCTTCTGTCACTGCATTAAACAGATTGGCCGCCTTTACAGACGCCAGCGTAGGGGAACAATGTTCAATCAGATATCTTTCTATGTTTTCCGCCAAAATGAATCCTCCTTCTTGTATTCATTTAATGATAGGTAATTAGTTATTTGTAATACATATAAGTTGCATCTAACCGTCATTCAAAAAAAATAAGGCCATCACCTATTGGTAGTTAGCATTTGCTAACCACATAGATAGATTACTTTATCTATGCTTTTTTGTCAATAGATGATGACTCCCTTATTTGTATAATAATTCTCATTATGATGTCAGTGACTGGTACAGTGAATATTAAGTAACCGCCATATTGACTTACCTGATTTTCACTGTACTAGTTCGTCTTCATAATAACCATATTTTCGCCCATACAGACCTCTATTTATTCCGGGAGAAGATTCTTCATACTCCTCATCCCGATCAACAGTGTGGAGGTATTATGAAGGAGTGCTGAAGTAGTAGGCTGCAGGATACCAGCCACCCCCAGAATGATCAGTCCTGTATTAAAGCCTACAATGGTTCTGTAGTTGCATCTGATTCTCTTCATTAGTTCATCACTAATGTATTTCAGTGCAAGAAGGCTATACAGATCATCAATACCAATGGTAATATCTGCCACTTCTCTTGCGATCTGTGCACCTTCACTGACAGCTATACCTGCGTCAGCCGCCGAAAGTGCAGGCGAATCATTGATGCCATCTCCAAGCATCACTACCTTACGTCCTGCGGCTTTTTCCTTGTCTACGAATCTGGCTTTATCTCCAGGAAGGACTTCTGAATAATATTCATCTACCCCAACCCTTTTGGCAACTGCAGCTGCTGTACGCTCACTATCCCCGGTCATCATCACCACCTTGGTAAATCCGGCGTCTTTCAGCCTGCGGATCACCTCCGGTGCTTCCTCCCGCAGCGGATCCTCAATGCAGATCACTGCAGCCAGTTCACCGTCTATAGCAAGGTAAAGGTGGGAATACTCTTCTGGAATCTGTTCAAACTTCTCTTCCATTCCCTGCGGGATCTTGCATTTCTCATCCTCAAATACAAAATGAGAGCTTCCGATCACAGTTTTGTGATCGTTTACAAATGTGGAAATGCCATGGGCCACAATATACTCTACCTTGGAATGCATCTCCTCATGGTCAAGACCTTTCTGCTTTGCAGCATTTACTACAGCTTTTGCCATGGAATGAGGGAAATGCTCTTCCATACAGGCAGCCAGGCGAAGCATTTCATCTTCACTGTGTCTGCCAAAAGAAATCACCTTTGCTACGGTTGGTTTTGCCTTGGTAAGAGTGCCTGTCTTGTCAAATACAATGGTATCTGCTTCAGCTACAGCCTCCAGGAATTTGCCTCCCTTAACTGTGATCTTATACCGGTTAGCCTCGCGGATCGCAGACAATACGGAAATAGGCATTGCCAGCTTCAAGGCGCATGAAAAATCAACCATCAGCACTGCAAGTGCCTTTGTAGCATTTCTTGTGAGAAGATACACCAGACCCGTGCCGCCAAGAGTATATGGAACCAGACGGTCTGCCAGATGTTCTGCTTTGCTCTCCAGTCCGGATTTCAGTTTCTCGGTATCTTCGATCATAGCAGCGATCTTTTCATACCGGCTGCTGCCTCCTACTGAGGAAACAGTAAAGACCACTTCTCCTTCTTCTACAACTGTGCCTGCATACACGGTGTTGCCAGATACACGACGTACTGGTACAGACTCACCTGTAAGAGAAGCCTGGTTCACCATAGCCTCACCTTCAAGGACTGTACCGTCAAATGGAATCACATTGCCCATGTGCACAACCACGCAGTCACCTGGCTTTATCACATCTGCATCCGTCAGTACTTCCTGTTCATTATCTGTGCGCAGCCATACCTTGCCCACATTCAGGGACATGGTACGAGCTAGATCGCCTACTGATTTCTTATGGGTCCACTCCTCTAGCAGTTCACCTACTCCCAAAAGGAACATTACAGAACCGGCAGTTCCAAAATCTCCCCGGATCATAGAAACACTGATAGCAGTCGCATCCAGTACCGGTACCTCGATCTTGCGCTGCCATAAAGTCTTCAGGCCTTTCCAGATATATTTTGCAGATACCACACCTGTATAGATGGCTGAAAATGGCATTGGAAGCATAAACTTCCTTGCATAATGAAAGATCACTTTATTAACAAGTTTCTCTTTATACTGTTCATTTAATTCCCTGCCGGAGCTATCCAGCACAGCTGCCGGAACCTTCACATTCTCATAGCGGAAGCACTGCAGCTTGCGAAGAAGCTCCTTCCTGTCACCCTTGTAACTGATGGTGGCATCACAGGTTTTATCATAAACATTTGCCGTTATCACTCCGTCAGTATTTTCCAGATAATACTGCAGGATATCTGCCTGCTGATAAGTCATCCGTTTCTGGAAAATATGGATCCTGATTCTTCCCCGGATCTCATGTTTAATATTAAAACGCATCTTTATTCTGCCTCTTTGAATGTATCCTCTTCTGTTTTATCCTCTTCTGCCTTGACTTCCTGGTCTGTCTTTACTT
>NZ_JBFKZO010000043.1:0-6961 GCF_040929965.1 Blautia sp. 1033sp1_1033st1_G9_1033SCRN_220408
ACAACCGATTTCGCCCCCATTTGGGCATAAAGCAAGGCTGCCGCCCAGCAAAAAATATTTGCTAGTGCGACAGTCCCTTTTTTAATATGTCCAGCCATCCTGATAAGCCATATAGAGGAGAACACCAAGGCTTACCATACAGATTGCAAGAAACAAAAACCAGTTCTGGCTATCCAGCATGGAACCGCTCATTAAAAATATGATCCCCATTATGAAAGCAAATACTTTTCTTAATATGTTTCTCATATAGATTCCTCCTTAGTAGTAGAGCCTATTTAAAAGGCATCTCATCAATCATCCACTGTGGGATGATGACAGGTTTATATCTTTCTTCCGAAAATTCAGGACGTTCATATCCTGGATCAAGGATATTGATCTCTCCGCTTTCCTGGACATAAACCCCTAATGTGTAGACTTTTTTATCCTCAGTTTCATATTTGTAAGGTCTAATCTTTCCTTTTACTTCCACATTCATTCCCTCAAAGAGTGTTTGTTTAACGAAAAGCGACTTATCTCCAAAAACACGGACACGAATGTAATCGAATATATCTTCTTTAAAGATTCTTTTTACCTTTACAGTAAAGCTGGCATATAACTGTCTCTTTCCCTTATCCTTTGATTCACTGTAATAAGGGTCACGTACCAGTTTTCCTGTTATAACAGCAATATTGAATCCAACTTCTTCATCTGGACAAAACTGCAATATCTCTGCCATTGTGATTATCCTTTCTCTACCTTATGAATGATATTCTGTATAGCTTCCATTTGCATGTCCGTAGCAAACAAAGTTTCTGCACAATGTAAAAGCTCTTTTTTTGCCAGATCCATCTGAGGGGTTTCCTCTTTTTTGTAGAGTATTTGATGTTCCAGACTTGCCCAGCAGTCCATGGCAACAGTACGGATCTGAATTTCCACAGGAATCATCTGTCCGTTAGGTCCATTGGAAGTCATAACAGGAACATGGACGATCATATGAAGGCTGCGGTAACCGTTATCTTTTGGATTTGTAATATAATCAATCTCTTCCTGAATCTCATAACAATTTCGAATCCTTGAAGCAATATCATATACATCTCCAATAAAATGTACTACGATACGCACCCCTATAAGGTCAGTCAGATGGTTCAGGGCATTGTCTACCGTAGCATTTAGCTGTTTAGACCAAAGCTTATTCGCAATGCTGTCATTTTCCTTAACACGGCTGCAGTAATGCTCAATAGCACCTGTTTCGCCAATGTCTTTTAAAAGCTTTTTGACAAAGATTCTTCTTGTATTATGTAATACCGAAATTTGCTGTTTATTAAATAAAGCCATTATTTTCCCTCCAAATGATGTTCTTTTTCGAATGCTATCAGTTTATCGATTGCTTCATCAAAAGCCTTATCCGTATTGACATTCTTCGCAATACTGTTTAAAGCACCTGCTTCCTTTGTTAGCTTCTGAAGTGTCAGCCATTTGTTGTAATCTTCTGTTGATAGATTGTAATGACCGGCCTCACAAGAAATAGCTTCTCCTGGAAAATCGTAAATTTTCCTGCATTTTTCACACTGATACCTCACAACTGTTTTCATATTTTTTCCTCCTTAGATATTAAGAAATTAAGTACATAGATTTTGGACAATATTGTTTTTTTCTCCTATGTTCAGAAAATTTATTGTCATGTTTAATATGTAATTTCAGGATTTTGGTAGCGAAAAAAGTGACAGACTGGATAAAAAATGACATATTAAAGAAAAAGGAGATGTAAAAATGAACGGATTGATAATTGGTGGAATTTTTCTTTGTGCATTTGTCGTATTTATCTATGCGCTGCTGATGGGAAAATCAGAAATGGAAACAGAATATGACAAAAAGAAAAATGATGAGGAACAAATGCAATTCATCAAAAAATATAATGACTCTCATATACATTAGAAAAAGCCGCCCTTAAAGGCGGCTTTAGATCAATCATTGAGTTTACTTAAAATAACTTTTTTAGAATCCCTTGTTTCCGGCATCTCTATAATTCTCTGATTCTCAGATCCACGGAAATTAAGATTAATATTTTTCTTTTCTTCAATGAAGCGACCATCCACAAGGATGTCGATCATATCTAAAATCTTATCTGTATATTCCGTATACCGACATCCACCAGGTATCAGATCACGATCGTAGGTATATCCGGTATATATCCAGATCGTTTTATCAGGGAATTCCTGCTTTACCCTCTGTATTAGATTTAATACCTCAGGTTGATTACGCATCTCAAATGGCTCTCCTCCAAGAATTGTAAGACCTTCATAATAAGGCTTAGACAATTCAGCTATAATGAATTCTTCAATCTCTGGAGTAAAAGGCTTACCATAATGAAAGTCCCATGTTTCTGGCTGGAAACATCCTTTACAATGATTGAGGCATCCGGAAACAAAAACAGACAATCTTATACCTGTTCCATTTGCGGCATCTGCGCAAATAATTTCTGCAATATTCATAAATTTTCCTCCTAATAAGGAGGCTGAAAATTCAGCCTCCAATGATTATTTTTTGTTGAAAGCATGATACTGAATAGATTTGCTGACATTACATGGCATAGACAGGTGCATGACACGGTCTTTTATTTCCTGAGTACGTCCCTGATTCCAAAACTGGGTTCCTATGTATCCACAGGTTCTTCTGGCTACAGACATCTTATTCTGATCCCTGTTGCCACAGTTCGGGCATTCCCAGATGAGTTTTCCAGATTCATCCTCTACAATCTGGATTTCGCCATCGTATCCACATACTTCGCAGTAATCGCTTTTCGTATTCAGTTCAGCATACATAATGTTGTTGTAGATGAACTTTATAAGGGATAATACTGCAGGGATGTTGTTCTGGAGATTTGGTACTTCTACATAACTGATCGCGCCTCCAGGTGAAAGCTTCTGGAATTCGGATTCAAACTTGAGCTTACTGAAAGCATCAATCTCTTCCGTTACATGTACATGGTAACTGTTTGTGATATAATTCTTATCCGTTACTCCCGGAATAAAACCAAAACGTTTCTGCAGGCATTTTGCAAATTTGTAAGTAGTCGATTCCATTGGAGTCCCATATACCGAATATCCAATATTCTCAGCTTTTCTCCATTCTTTACACTTATCATTCAGTTTCTGCATGACAGAAAGTGCAAAATCTTTAGCTTCTGGATCCGTATGGGAATGTCCTGTCATGCGGACGCACATTTCATACAGACCGGCATAGCCAAGGGAGATTGTAGAATATCCGCCGTAAAGAAGCTTGTCAATGGTCTCTCCTTTTTCCAGCCGTGCAATCGCTCCATTCTGCCACAGAATAGGTGCTACATCTGACTTTGTATGAAGCAGACGTTCGTGACGGTAACGAAGGGCTTTATGACACAATTCCAGTCTTTCATCAAGAATCTTCCAGAATTTATCCATATCTCCATAAGAGGAGCATGCCACATCCACAAGGTTGATCGTCACAACACCCTGGTTAAACCTGCCGTAGAATTTACGGCTTCCATCAGGATTGCGGATGCCATCTTCCACTGTAAGGAATGATCTGCAGCCCATGCACGGATAGACTTCCCTATTTTTAATCTCCTTCATTATCTTTGCAGAGATATAATCAGGAACCATCCTTTTGGCTGTACATTTTGCTGCCAGTTCTGTCAGGTACCAGTATTTAGAATCTTCATGTATATTATCCTCATCCAGGATGTACAGAAGCTTTGGGAAAGCCGGTGTTACCCATACTCCTTTTTCATTCTTTACGCCCTGAATACGCTGTCTTAATACTTCTTCAATAATAAGTGCCAGATCATCACGGGTCTGTCCTTCCGGAACCTCATCCAGGTACATAAAGATAGATACAAAAGGAGCCTGCCCATTTGTGGTCATTAATGTGACCAGCTGATACTGGATCGTTTGAATGCCAGATTTGATTTCTTCCTTCAACCGTTTATGAACGATCTTAGCAATCTGCTTGTCGGTTGCAGAAAGTCCGCTTTCAGCAAGTTCTTCTTTTACCTTCTGTGTGATTTTCTTTCTTGACACATCAACAAAAGGAGCCAGATCTGAAAGGGTTATTGTTTGACCTCCATATTGATTGCTTGCAACCTGGGCAACAATCTGTGTTGCAACATTACAGCCGGTATAAAAGCTTTTCGGGGTCTCAATCTTTGTTTCACTGATAACGGTTTCATTTTCAAACATGTCTTTGAGATTGACCAGACAGCAGTTATACATTTTCTGGGCAAAGTAATCTGAATCGTGAAAGTGGATGATACCTTCCTTATGAGCTTTAACGACATCTTCTGGAAGCAGCACCCTCATGGTGAGATCCTTACTTACCTCTCCTGCCATATAATCTCTCTGCGTAGAGTTAACCGTAGGATTTTTATTGGAATTCTCCTGTTTGATCTCTTCATTGGAAAGATTGATCAGGGATAAAATTCCATCGTCGGTAGTATTGGATTTTCTTGCCAGCTCACGATTATGGCGATATCTTACATATTTCTGTGCTACTTCATAACCACGCATTTCCATGATGGCAATTTCTACCATATCCTGGATATCTTCTACAGATACAGCATGGGAAGCCGCAAATATCTTCTCCGAAACATTTTGAGTCACTGCTTCAATCTGGTACGTACTGAGTTGATGGATAAGTTCAACTTCCTTGTTTGCAGCAGAAACAGCATTATATATCTTCTGCTTATTAAATTCTGCCTCTTCTCCATTTCTTTTAATAACTACAAGTTTCTTCATAAATTTTTCTCCTTTCTTCAAAAGATTATGGGTTCATTCTTAATATGTCATTTTTGAGTTTACACACCATTTTTTTAGAAATTTTCAGGAAATACATATTAAAGGTGATAGCAAATTTATTGAAGAAAGGAGAACAAACTTAATACGCTATCTAATACATTTTAGGAGGAAAATTTTATGGAACGATTAAGCATGGAAGAAATCTTTGATTGTAAAATTTTATACAAGGAGGAACTGTTATGGTTAAATACATTAAACATGTAAAAGTATATTCTTTTGCGGAACTTTCAGAAGATGCAAAAGAAGAAGCAAAACGCTGGTATATGAACGATGAAACCCGGAGTGAAGATCTTACTTCAGATTTTGAAAGTGATATTGACTGCATTTTCCCAAACAGTGACCTAAATGTACAGTGGTCATTGAACTCTTGCCAAGGAGATGGTGTCAACATTTATGGTTCGTTAAATTTGGAGGACATTTTAACGCTTCCGGGAAGTGGACGTGCTCTGGAATTTGACTGGAGCCAAGGCTATCTGTCAGAAAAAGAAATCCTAACTATGAGATTCTATATGTCTGCATACAGGGATTCCGTTGATATTCCAATAAACAGGAGATACACATATTGTATGGCTGATAGTCTTGATCTATCGGAAGACTTCCGATATGAACTGGAAAATATGGAATTCAGAAATATTAAAATTGATGTCCTTGAAAAGGTTGAAAAGCTGGTAAAGCAAATATTCCATCAGCTTTGCATGCAGTTTGAAAAAGCCGGATATACGTATCTTTATGAGATATCTGATGAGGAAATGGAAGAATGCTGCAGTGCAAATGAATATTATTTTTACGAAGATGGTTCCTGGTTCCATGACACCGGTATGGAAGCGGATAATACAGAAAAGCCGGAAGAACTGAAAGAATATTGGGACAATGATGGCTGCTTATATCGCAATCTGGACAGAGACTGTTCTTGTGATTCTTTTGAAGAAGAAATTGAAGGACCTGTGGGACGGTATGAGGTGATTTTTGATTACATGGAAAATCGCTACTACTGTTTCATTGACGCTGTAAGCCTGGAGGCCGCAATGTTCACGTTTTTTAAGTACCATCCTCATATCACTTACGATATGATTGTGGACCATATGGAAATCTAAGGAGGAAAATTTCTGCGCTCTGTAAATATTAAATAGGAGGAAATTTATATGGCAAAATTTGCAATTCGAATTAAAGAAACACTGGCTCGTACAGTGATTGTGGACTCTGATGATTTGGATGAGGCTATGCAGAAAGTTGAAAATGCAGTTTCAGAGAATAATATCATCTTAACATCAGATGATTTTGATGAACGAGAGATTTTTCCGGCTGCATGGTCAAAAAATGGCAAAGTACCGGAAAATAAAGATGTAAGCTTTTATGAACATCTTTATGAGACTACATGTATCTATTATCTGTATCGTGATGCTGATAATTATAAAAAAATCAACAGAATTATTGTTCCTGGACGATATACTGATGATCAGATAAATGAAATCATAAGCAGTCTTTCGGAAGGACAATGGTTTATCCCATCAATGGTTGGATTTCCAGAAGAAAAGATTGATGATAAAGAGACGGATGCTGATCATCCCTGGTTTGAGTTGGAGGCTTCTGATTTTGAGCCTTCAAACGAAAAACCAGATATTGATAAGTCTCCGGAAGAAATTGTAGCTCTTTTCAAGTCAATGAAAGGACATTGGGAAGAAGGTGCTCTTTTATGCTAATTTATGCTTGTCGCAGATGTCACTGGATTGGAATAGATCCTCCTCTTGGTTGTTATAATAGAGATACAGAATATTGTCCAAGATGTCATTCATCTAACGACTTATATATCGTACACCAAGATGATACATTTTCC
Source organism: Blautia sp. 1033sp1_1033st1_G9_1033SCRN_220408 (assembly GCF_040929965.1). NCBI lineage: Bacteria > Bacillati > Bacillota > Clostridia > Lachnospirales > Lachnospiraceae > Blautia > Blautia sp. 1033sp1_1033st1_G9_1033SCRN_220408. The sequence continues at coordinate 6,646 of NZ_JBFKZO010000043.1, forward strand.
AGCGATGATCTGGAAAAGCTTTGGGAAATATTCGGAGAAGTTTCAATTAATGATGATGACAAGATTGAGGATTATTTTCTTGATTTTCCGGTCGGAACAGACCGCTTTGAGATTTGGCATTGGTTTGATGAAAAATACCCGGAAGGGGTTGCAAAATTATCAGGCTGTGCCTAATAGATAGCATATTAATCAAAAAACCCACCGCTTTGGCGATGGGTTTTCTAATTCAACATAAAAAAAGAGAGCGTTTCAAGTTTTGTGTAAACAGAAAAAACTGATATAAGATATGTCATTAGTTATCGAGGACAGAACCTGT
>NZ_JBFKZO010000044.1:0-5972 GCF_040929965.1 Blautia sp. 1033sp1_1033st1_G9_1033SCRN_220408
TTTGTTCTCTTTTTTTATCTGTATTTTTCGTCATCATAAAAAACACCGCCCTTCTGATATTTATTATATCAGAAAAGTGGTTCCAACAATAGCAAAACCCTGCAAAAGCAGGGCTTTGTCTACAGTCTGCGGCGGCTTGAAATGTAGTATTTCAAGGCCGCCGTTCCGCGCCGCAAGGCCGATTGTAACGGTCTTGCTGTGACACCAGCGCAGTTATTAAGAAAAGGGTCAATATAAACCGTTAACCGCTTGGCTACTGGGCAAAAGACGGAGACGAGGAGCAAGTAGTACTTACCCGTATATGCCCTGAACAGCGATGTTATTTGAGAAGATGCTTTAGATCCTCTTCCGGCGTAGTGATGGGGGCAATTCCGAAGTTCTTTACGAGATAGTTCAGCACATTGGGCGAAACGAACGCCGGCAGCGTGGGGCCAAGGCGGATATTCTTAATCCCCAAGTACAGCAGCGTCAGCAGGATGCACACAGCTTTTTGCTCGTACCAAGAGAGCACCATAGACAGCGGCAGATCGTTTACACCGCAACCGAAAGCATCGGCAAGGGCAATGGCAATCTGAATAGCGCTGTAAGCGTCGTTGCACTGTCCGACATCCATCAGACGGGGCAGACCGCCGATGGTGCCGAGGTCAAGGTCGTTGAAACGATATTTGCCGCAGGCAAGGGTCAGCACTACGGTATCGGCAGGCGTCTGCTTGACAAACTCTGTATAGTAATTGCGGCCGGGGCGTGCACCGTCGCAACCGGCAACCAAGAAGAAATGCCGGATTGCGCCGGACTTGACAGCCTCGATGACCCGATCTGCCACGCCAAGCACTGTGCTGCGGGCAAAACCAGTCAGGACCGCGTTGCCGCCGTTAATGCCGGTGAAAGGCTTGTCCTCGGAGTAACCGCCCAGTTCCAAAGCCTTCTCAATCACCGGGGTAAAGTCCCTGTCCTCTCCGATGTGCATCATTTCGGGGTAAGATACCACCGCCGTGGTAAACACACGGTCAGCATAGCTTGCTTTTGGCGGCATCAGACAGTTGGTGGTGAACAGCACCGGCGCGGGAAGCTCCGCAAATTCCTTCTGTTGGTTCTGCCATGCTGTGCCGAAATTGCCCTTGAGGTGGGAATACTTTTTCAGCTCAGGATAACCGTGAGCGGGAAGCATTTCGCCGTGAGTGTAGATGTTGACGTCCTTGCCCTCGGTCTGCTCCAGAAGGAGCTTGAGATCGTGGAGGTCATGTCCGGAGATGACGATGAACGGTCCCTTTTCCACTGTCAGGGGTACGGTAACAGGCGTGGGCGTTCCATAGCTTTCGGTGTTGGCTTTGTCCAGAAGTGCCATGCACTTGAGATTTTTCTCACCAACCTCCATCACGATAGGCAGCAGCTCGTCCATGTCCCAATCCTCGCCAATGGCAAAGATCGCCTTAGCGAAGAAGCGATTCACGGCTTCATCGGCATAGCCCAGCACCATGGCGTGATGGGCGTAGGCTGCCATGCCCCGCACCCCGAAAAGAATGAGTGACTTGAGACTGCGCACATCTTCCTGCGCGTTCCAGAGCAAATTCATATCGTAATCATCATTCCGCCCACAACGAGAGCTGCAGCTGGAGCAGTTTGGTACCAGCCGTTCCTTTTCCGCGTGTACACGGTCGATCAGCTCGCGGATTGTCTTTTCGTTGAAGTTCACATTGGTGACAGTGGTGAACAGCCCCGTGATCATCAGCCGCCATGTGTCGGCGTTGACCGGGGTATCGCCGTCTGTGGCTCTGGCCAGCCCGATAAGTGCGCTCGTCAGCTCGTCCTGAAGTTTCGCCACATCGGCGGTCTTGCCGCAGACACCGGCCTTCCCGGTGCAGCCGGTGCAGCCCACTGTCTGTTCACACTGAAAGCAAAACATCTTGTTATCCATCTTGAAAGCCTCTCTTTCTTTAATCAAGTATATTTCCGTCCGTGGAAATGGTCATAACCTGCCACGGAATGAATTTTCCACTGTTCTGCAAAGCGGTTTTCGCTGCATACTCCAGTCCACCGCAGCAGGGAACCTCCATGCGCACGATGGTTACGCTCTTGATGTCGTTATTGCGAATGATCTCGGTGAGTTTTTCCGAATAGTCCACGCTGTCGAGCTTCGGGCAGCCCACCAAAGTGATATGTCCCTTAATGAACCGCTCGTGGAAAGCGGCATAGGCGTAAGCTGTGCAGTCGGCAGCAATAAGCAGCTTTGCACCGCCAAAATAAGGCGCATTCACGGGAACCAGCTTGATTTGTATCGGCCACTGGGAAAGACGGCTTTGCACCTGGGCGGGAGTAGCCGTAGCGCCGGACGGCTCTGTGTGCTGCATGGTTTTCATCCGTGTTCCGGGGCAGCCACCGTGAAGGTGCATCCCCTCCTGCTGCATCTTTTTCTGTTTATTGGCGAGTACCGCCTGTTCATCATATGCAGCAGCTTCACGTTCCACAAAGGAGATCGCCCCGGTGGGACAAGTGGGCAGACAGTCACCCAAACCGTCACAGTAATCGTCTCGCATCAGCTTTGCCTTGCCGTCCACCATGGTGATAGCGCCCTCGTGGCAAGCGGCAGCACAGGCACCGCAGCCGTTGCATTTATCTTGATCGATCTCAATAATTCTTCTTTTCATAACCGTGCCTCCTTGCTTTTTTAAGCATACTATACTATAATACAATCAACAAGTCGGTTGAATTTTCAACGAGAGAGGATTTTTATGAAAGATTTTTTATCCATTCTTCGGTCATCTCAGCTTTTCTCCGGCATTTCCGAGAATGAGCTTACATCCATGCTGTCCTGTCTTGGCACAAGAAAAGAGGATTTTCCAAAGAAAGCTTTTGTGCTGCGCGCCGGTGATACGGTAGGTTCGATCGGTATTGTGCTGTCGGGAAGTGTACTGATTATACAGGAGGATATTTGGGGAAACTGGAATATCCTTTCAAAAGCCGGACCGGGACAGACCTTTGCTGCCGTCTATGCCTGCGCTCCAGGTTCCAGACTGAATGTAAGCGTCATAGCGGAAACGCCTGTCACCGTAATGTTTTTGAATGTAAAGCGCATCCTAAATGTGTGCCCGTCTGCATGCTCACATCACAGCCGAGTAATCCGAAATCTTCTCAGTGAACTTGCCGAGAAAAATCTGCGGTTTAACGAAAAACTCACGCATATGGGACAGCGTACCACGCGGGCAAAGATCATGTCCTACCTTTCCGCAGAAGCACAGCGACTCGGAAAATACGAATTTGACATTCCTTTTTCAAGACAGCAGCTTGCGGATTATCTTGGCGTTGAGCGTAGCGGACTGTCGCTGGAGCTTGGAAAGATGAAAAAGGATGGTCTCCTCGATTATCACAAGAACCATTTTGTCTTGCGGTTATAACGCCTTAATTCCAGTAAAGGGATATCCTCACAGTTATGGCTTTTTGCATACTTAAGTTTATCGCTGGTTGGACAAGCGTAGCTATCAACATCAAGACAATTACAACAATCCAAATATTTGTCCAAGATGACTTTCGTGGCCAAGTTATTGGCACTCTGACAGCAATATCATATGTGATGCAATTTCTCTTCTATTTAGATCAGTTGAAAGAATTAGGCTTTTCCATTGATGTGAAACGCCCGCCTATTATGCCAGCACAACGCTTTCAGAAAAGGAAGTCGAAGAATTGACAGAAGATGAGCGAATCAAAAGAAGAAACGCTTTATTAGATGAACAGTTTGGATTTTAGGCTCCCAAGAATCGCTGTATGCGATAAGAAGGAGGCTATTATTTATGAAATTACCAAATGGTTATGGAAGTGTAACCAAGATGTCAGGGAAAAGACGAAATCCCTGGGTTGTAAGAAAAACAGACGGATATACACTTGATCCGGAAAAAGGGACAAAGAAACAGAATTATATTATCATCGGATATGCTTTGAAATATGATATCTGCAACAAAGATTATTCTACGTATGTCGATGTTGCAAAATATAAGGATCGTAATCCAAACAAACTTGACCGCAACAAATTCAGCAAAGAAGAAGTTGAACGTGTATGGACCATGCAGGAGGATCCCTATTATCAGATTGTTCTGATGCTTCTCTACAACGGCTGCCGTATCAGCGAATTTCTGGATCTTAAGAAAGAAAATGTCCATCTGGAAGATTGTCGGACATTCCGGAGCAATGACTCTTACAGAACGTGTCTACACGCATCTTGATGTTCGGATCTTGATCGATGCCGTAAACAAAATTGTGGAGGATAGAGAAAATGAAGAGGAAGGTATATAAACAGAAAAAAGCAGATATCAGGAGTATAAAAATCTTACTCGTATCTGCTTTTCTTATACCTCTCTGTTTCATCAAAAATCCGACCACATAGTTGCTGTGATTTTTGCTGCATACGTGATGCATACGCGCTACATATCCACAAAGTTCCACCACGTTTCTGAGCATCTCACTGGGATGCATGGGTAAAGAAAAACCCCAGAAACACAAGGTTTCTGAGGTTTTGTATACGTTTTGATCGTTCTTTTGATTATCTCTTTGAGAACTGAAATTATCGCTTGCTGAACTGCGGAGCGCGACGAGCGGCTTTGAGGCCGTATTTCTTACGCTCTTTCATACGTGGATCACGTGTAAGGAATCCAGCAGCTTTAAGAACTGGTCTATACTCGTTGTCTGCCTCAAGAAGGGCTCTTGCAACACCATGACGGATCGCACCAGCCTGTCCTGTGTATCCACCACCATGAACATTAACAAGTACATCAAACTTGCCTTCTGTTTCTGTAGCAACCAGTGGCTGACGAACGATAACTTTCAGTGTATCTAATCCAAAATATTCATCAATGTCTCTTTTATTAATAGTGATTTTACCGGTTCCAGGTACCAGATAAACTCTTGCAACTGATTTTTTTCTTCTTCCTGTTCCGTAGAATTTTGCGCTAGCCAATGTTTTCTACCTCCTCATTAAAATGTTAAAACTTCCGGTTTCTGAGCCTCATGTTTGTGTTCAGATCCCGCATAAACGAAAAGTTTCTTGTACATGGTTCTTCCAAGAGGTCCCTTAGGAAGCATTCCTTTCACTGCCAGCTCAACAACCTTCTCCGGTTTTTTAGCCATCATTTCTTTTAATGTAGTCTCTCTCATGCCGCCAACATAATCAGAGTGGTTGTAATAAACTTTCTGATCAAGCTTCTTACCTGTAACTTTGATCTTGTCAGCATTGATGATGATCACATAATCACCTGTGTCTACGTGAGGTGTAAACTGTGGTTTATTCTTTCCTCTTAAAACGCTTGCAACACCGGAAGCCAGACGGCCAAGGGTGCATCCAGCAGCGTCAACTACATACCATTTTCTTTCGATTTTATCTGGATTAGCCATATAAGTCTGCATGGTTTTACCTCCTGCTATTTATCAACGATTGTTTGTCAAACTGCGGTATCCCGCAAATATTTATAATCCTGAACGTACATGCAAAAAACTGCGGAAATGTCCGAAACCGCTGATAAATACTGTCGCCGGGGCTATTGGCTTAAGTATCTTCGCACTACGTCACATTGAGTAATTATATTATACCGGCAGCAGTATGTCAACTACTTTTTCGCCTTATGGATACAAAAATATGCATAAAATATAAGCAAAAATCAATCAAAAAACTGGATTCCCATAAGAGTCAGGCCTTTTGCCGGTGCGGTAGGCCCTGCTGCCACCCTGTCACAGGCATCCAGGATATCCTTGATCTTCTCTGGCGGATACTGACCATTACCGATCTCGATCAATGTACCGGAAATGATCCTTACCATATTGTAAAGAAATCCGGTTCCGGTTACCTGGATCGTTACCACATCTCCGTCTCGCCATACGTCCATTCCTGTAATGGTACGAATGGTTGTCTTTACCTGGGCCTTCGCCCCGCAAAAGCTGGCAAAATCATGACGTCCGATGAGAAAAGAAGTGGCTTCTCTCATCTTATC
>NZ_JBFKZO010000045.1:0-5257 GCF_040929965.1 Blautia sp. 1033sp1_1033st1_G9_1033SCRN_220408
CAATATATTTATGGTTAATACCCATGATTGCCGCTTATCGAAGCTTCTCTCCCTTTTTCATCATACAACCTTTACAGTAGGTGATGCTCACCACCATCCAGACAATTGCCAGCATTACGATTGCCATGATCCCTGTATTCCAGATCATCTGGAATACCATCGCCAACGCTGTCAGGATGGGAAGCAGCCTGATAATACACATATAGGCCTTGTAGCTACCCTGGTAAATTGCTTCCTTTTCGGCCTCGTCACAGCTCTCCAGCCATTGCCGGGCAAACTTCCTGGATGCCGGATCTCCCTTCTTCTGCGGATAGATCCTCTGGATGCGCTTAATTACCCGGATCTGGCCAATACCAATATATAAAAAAGTAATTACAAAAACTACCATCCCTGCCAACCAAAAATATGCCTGCCAGTCTTCCACTGTATCAATATAATGAGTGGAATAGCTAGTGCTTAAAATCAGAATGTCCAGGATCATAAAAATATTATGTACAATATTGGTAATGCCATAGATCCGGTCCAGGTCATACTCCAACCGGTCATTCTCATCTTCTTCCTCCACGCCTTCCAGCCGCTGTTCGATTGCTTTCATCTGATGCAGTGCCCATTCATTCCAGATAATACAAACAACAAACAGGATCAGAAGGATAAAAAACATCCTTTCACGGATTCCCAAAACCAGCATCTGTGCTGCATCCTGGATGGTTTGTCCCAATGGCGCACCATGATTCAGATAGCTCATCCCGCCGCCAAGAAAACCTCCGAAGATCATTGCCGCCAGCATGATCAGCCCATATTTCAAATAGGTATTCATCTTTCTTTTATTTACTTTATCTTTCTTCATCTTCATCCTCCAAATAGCTGAATATATCCTCCACCTGAACCTGACAGATCTGTGCCAGCTTCAGGGCAAGTGTTACCGATGGGGAATAGTCGCCTCTTTCGATCAGGCTGATGGTCTGTCGGGATACTCCTGCAAGCTTCCCCATTTGCGCCTGATTGATCCCAAGTCTGGCTCTTTGTTCCTTCAGGTGATTCACCAACGGCATTCATATTCCTCCCTTCCTTTTCTTTTGTTGGTCTTTTGTTCTTTTGTTTCTTTTGTTTCTTTTGTTTCTTTTGTTGTCTTCTATACATGACTTGTATTTTTGTCATTTTGACAACTTTTCTTGTCATCCAATATAACATTGACAAATATACTTGTCAACAGGGGGTTTAAAAAATTTAAAAATATTTACAGGTACATGGTAAAAATCCTTCCTCATTATGCAACATTTTATATCTAACTCCCCCATATAATTATGGACAGCTGTTACAGATTTTTCTGTAGCATAAAACTCAAAGATATGGTAAGATAAATCTATGAATCTGCATAAACTGAAATAAAGCACAGATTCTATCACTCAATCATGAGATATGGCAGACGGATCATAGCCGATGTTCTCTGCCAATACATCACTCAATGTTTAATAAAATGGAGGTATCTATGAAAAAAATGAAAAAAATAGCAGCATTGGCTTCTGCTGCAATCCTTGGCATTTCCACAGTACCGTACAATGTACTTGCTGCTGATTCCTACGCTGACGCCGAAAAATCAGCACTGGATAACGCCCTTGAAACTTTCCGTGCGGTTTATGGCAAGAGCCTGGAGTCAAGCAAAAAAGCTTATGAAGGACAGGGTGTGGATTTCTCCCTGAAATTAGAAGATGGGGCAAAGTCACTTCTCAGTGCATTTTTACCTGTAGATCTTTCTTGGCTGAATTCCATCGGCATTAATGGCGATGTTACCCTTGAAGCATCCAGGTTAGGAGAAGACCTTACCTTAAAGGTAAACGACAAAGAAATCTGCTCTGCACAGTTATATATGGATATGTCCACAATGGACATATATATGAGCATTCCGGAACTTATTGATGGTTATATCAAAGTCAATGCCAACAGTGCTGCCCAGGAAGAAGCAGAAGCAGCCGAAGACGTAGCAGACGACCTGGATATTTCTGTAACAGACGATCTTCCGGTAGATGCTGAGAACCTTACTGAATACCTGGATGCTATGATGAAATTCCAGGAGTCCATGCCTGAAGCTGACACAATTTCCAATATGATCAATAAATATCTGTCTATTGCTGTAGATCACGCAGCAGAAGCAGAAAGTGGAAGTGAGACCCTATCTGTTGATACCGTCAGCGTAGACTGCACTACCATGGAAGGCACCATTTCCGGAGAGAATCTTCTCCCTGCTTTAACAGATATAGTAGAAGCGCTGAAGGATGACGAAGATTTCAAATCTATTTTTGAATCTGCAGCTATTCTTGCACCAGATGCAGACTATACATATGACGATTTCCAGAGCAGTCTGGATGAAGTTCTGGATGCTCTTCAGTCTGAGGATATGTCAACAGAGGATATCACCCAGAGCTTTACCTCCAAAATCTGGATTGACAGTGATGATAATGTAGTGGGACATGAGCTTTCCTATACTGATGAAGAGGGCTCACATCCATTTTTCCTGTATCAGACTCCAACAGATGGAGACAATGCAGGATACCGTTTACATGCAGGTTTGGACGACAGCAGTATCGACATCGTAGGAAGCGGTCAGGTAACAGATGGTACCTTGAATGGTTACTATGAGCTTTCTGTTGACTCTCAGCCGATCCTTGGCATTACTGTTTCAGACTATGATACAGAATCCCTGAAAACCGAAGGTCTTGTTCATGGTTCTTATGACCTTTCCATTTTCCAGGGCGACATGGATGATTCTACTTATGAGACTGTCAGTGCTTTCGGTATCAAACTGACTTTAGACGGTATGAACTTTGCGCTGGATCTTTCCATGAGCGGTACTCCTCTGGCCACCCTGTCTGCCCAGGTTCATGATGCAGATCCTGTGACCTTTGTAGATCCTTCTGAGATGGATCCTATCTATGATGTAGACAATGATGAAGACGGTGATGCATTTGCTTCCTCTATGAGCCTTGACACCATTTTGCAGAACCTGACAGATGCAGGAATGCCAGCTGATTTCTTTGACACTCTGGTAAATGGCTCTTCTGATACCACAGATGCAGATACTGACACTATGGATGATACTTTTGAAGATGACACCGCAGCAGACGATGATACTGCAATTGGTGACACTGCTGAATAAATATTTCTGTAGGGAAATGCAGTATATAGATTCATAAGCAATAATGCAGATTACTACTATATTTGTGTTTTCCCGCAAATATTAAAAGATCCTGACACGTACAGAGATTATTATCCCTGTGCTCCGTGCAGGATCTTTTTTTATATCACTGATTATCCCCTAATCTGACTGACATCAAATCAGAAATGTGTCTTATTTTTCTGGAAACATTTTTGTAAAAATAAAGCGGATCAATGGCCCACAATACATGAGCTGCCAGAAAAAAGCTACTGGAAAATTCATAAAGGTTGTCTGTATCCATACAGCAATAAACTGGGATCCGGCATGTTTAAATAATATTGTAGCGATTAAGCTCATAATTGGACACATAATGCAAATAATCATAACAGAAATCGCAATTGTGATAACAATCGGTCTATCCTTTGGTGTTACAATACGGAATGCAAGCACATGTGCCAGATTATCCACAATAAAAAATTCCAACACAAATGCAACTGGCCACATGATTTTCATTTCGCCGAAAGCCATAAGAAATACCTGATTACTCATTCCACCGATGTTCAGAGAAATGTTGTAGCAGATCATGACATATACCATGAGAAAGGCCATCATGAGAGTAAAAATAACATTTTGAAACTTTGTTTTAGGCATAAAATTGTTCTCCTTTTTTAATTTTGGGCACAAAAAAGACACTTGTGTTGTTCGTTATCAAGCATACACTTGTGTCGTTTCCAATTTTATACCAGTGCTGTTTCGTTATTAGATTAGACAGCAATGTTACCTGTCGGCCACATTACCAAGAAACTATTATATCAGACAAGTGACATGCTCCCACCACTTAAATCTCAGATTTTGAAGTGGGCGCTTCTTGCTCAATGGCTCTACTGAGCCAAGTATCTACAAGCTATCCTCGCGTGTCCCGCGATTCTTTTGCCCGGATACGGGCATTTTTTCTTGTTTTTGCTTATTGTCCGGATACGGACGCTTTATGCTGTCAGCATCCTTCTTGCCTCTTCACGGATGTTGATTGCTGCATTTCGATCTCTGTCCATTTCATTTCCGCACGTACAACGGTAAACTCTTTCGGATAATTTCAGCTCTTTTTTTATCTTTCCGCATTTACTGCATTTTTTGCTTGAAGGGAAAAAGCGGTCTATCTTTACTAATTCTTTTCCCTTCCAGGAAAGCTTATAATCCAGCATATTCCGGAACATCCCGTATCCATTATCCTGCACACTTTTCCCAAAATGCAGACACTGGCTCATCGCTTTCATATCAATATCTTCTACCGCAACTATATCGTACTGGTCTGTAATCCTGCGGCTCAGTTTATGCAGATAATCCCTTCTCTGGCTGCGTATTTTTTCATGGCACCTGGCAACTTTCTTTTTCTGCCTCACATAATTGTGGCTTCCTTTTACACATCTTGACAGTTTACGCTGTTCCCTTGCCAGCCTTTTTTCATTTTTTCTGAAGAATCCTGCTTTTTCATGCTCGATCTCTTCTGAAAACACTGCCATCCCCTGCATCGCATAATCAATCCCCAGTATTTTGGCATTGCTGTAATCCTTATCTGCTGCTTGGTTTTCACAGCTGTATCCTTCATACAGCAGGCTTGCAAAATACTTTCCGGACGGCTCCATACTGACTGTCACTGATTTCAGGCGGCAGTTTTCTGCAGGCTCCCTGTGTTTTTTCATGGAGATCCATTTTAATTTTGGAAGCCGGATCCGGTTGCCTTCCAGCAGAATATTCCCGTTGACCACATTTGTTGTGTAGCTGTTTTTGGAGTGATGTTTTGACTTGAAACGTGGAAATCCAGTCTTAGGATCACTGAAAAAGTTCTTATATGCTTTCTCCAAATGAAGCTGAACATTTGCCAGGGCCAGCGAATCTACTTCTTTCAGGAATGGATATTCCTTTTTATACATAGCTGGTGTGTTTTTTAACATTTTCTTTGTCTTTTTGTACTCCTGGATCTTATCATTAAGCATCTGATTGTACAGAAAACGGCAGCAGCCAAATGTTTTTCCAAGGAGTATCTTCTGTTCATCTGTTGGATAGATCCGGAAACGATATGCTATGTTCAATACTTTTTCTCTC
>NZ_JBFKZO010000046.1:0-4954 GCF_040929965.1 Blautia sp. 1033sp1_1033st1_G9_1033SCRN_220408
CAAAGAATTATCTTCTGACAAGGGATATCCTGTAGATAAACTTTGTAAGTATCTTAATATTACACGCTCTGCATACTTGGTTTGAAAGACTGATGGCGGAATAATAGAAGCTGTGATAGAATAAAGAAAACGATTTGAAGTGCTAATTTAGAGGACAAAGCTTATGAAAAGCGAAAGTATAATTAAAGGAGTCAGCATCGGAATATCAACAGCAATACTTTGGAGTATTGTTTTAAACAGCAAGGTTGTTGGAATTGGAGTGGGTATATGTCTGGGTATATCTCTTGCTATATCTGACAGTCCTATTTCTTCTAAAAAAGATAAAGATACGTGATGATACAACTTCTAGTTTTTGAAACTGAGAAATCGGAATTTGTCTTGACTTTATAAATTTCCCCGCCTGATTTGCCCCGTTCATTGTCCAGATAGTACATATAGCAGTGGTCACAGCCCTCACTGTATTTGCGGCAGCCATGCCAGGGATTCCAAATATCACTGCTCATACCGATTCCTTTCCAGTTCGCAAATCAGACTGTGAGGCATTCTTCGTGGCCCACGTACCGCACCAATCCCATAGGCTTTCAGCTTCTCAAACGGGAGAAAAGACGGGTTGTACTGATCCAGCTTTTTCAATCTCATCACATGGTTCATATGTACGTTGCCATCATCATAATGGTAAGGAATATTGACTTCTGTAGCTTCGCACCGATATAGAACAGCGGAAACCGGGGCCGTAACATATAGACAGACAACATCGCCAACGGCTACTTCCTCCTGTTTATAGCCTTGGTCAGTAGTTTGATACTATGTACGAACTTTCTGCGTACTTGCTTTCGTTTTCGGATACCGTACAATATTTATACAATGAATCGTCAAGAGAGGAGGCAACAAGGTGACTTCTTTAACCATAGAACAAAAAAGAGTGGACATATACCCAAGCGCAAAGCCGGGCAGCCCAGTTATCTATCTCAACACCTTTTCCAATGCCGTTAACAGTGTGTATAAAAACCTGATGGCGCTCGGCTGCCCAGATTTCTGTCTGGTGGCGGTCAGTAAGCTGAAATGGGATCATGACATGACACCGTGGTATATGGGGCCGATCTCTAAACACGATACGCCCTGCACCGGGGGTGCGGATGATTACCTGAAACTGCTTCTGGATGAAATTATGCCGGAAGCGGAAGCGCTCCTTCCCGGTGCGCCCGTCTGGCGGGGCCTCGCCGGTTACTCGCTGGCCGGGCTGTTCGCCCTCTACGCTCTCTACCAAACGGATGTGTTTGCCCGCGCAGCGAGTATGTCAGGTTCCTTCTGGTTTGAGGGCATCATGGAATATGTGTGCTCCCATGAGATGAAGCGCAAACCTGACTGTCTGTATTTTTCTCTCGGAGACAAGGAGAGCTCCACCGATAATCCGATTTTGAACGTTGTGCAGCAGAATACGCAGGAGATAGAAACATTGTGCCACGGGAAAGGCATCGAAACCACCTTCGTACTGAACAGTGGCAGCCACTATCAGGCGTGCAACAAGCGCACAGCGGCTGGCATTCACTGGATATTAAATAGATAAACCGACAAGGAGATAAAACGATGGATACGATTTATTCGCTTTTTCAGAAAGTAGTTAAAGAACATGAAAATGCCCCGGCTATCATTGAAAACGACCGCGCCATGACTTTTGGAGAGCTGTCCAACATGGTGGATATGATCACGTGCAGCTTTCCGCAGGAAGTACACAGCATCGGCATCGTCATGCGTCACCGAACCGAGATGATTGCCTCGATTCTGGCGGTACTCAAATGCGGCGGCCGATATGTCCCAGCCGAGCCGGATTTTCCCACCGGGCGCATCCATGACATGATGACCGAGGCACAGGTGGATTTTGTGCTGACGGAACACGCCTTTGCGCCCAAACTGAGCAGTTTCCCCATCCGCTATACAGATTGTGAGATCTGCGGCGTGGAGACGCCCTCCTGGAAGCGCAACGCCATCGAAGACCCGGAACGCCCCGCCTATGTGCTGTATACGTCAGGTACCACCGGGCGGCCCAAAGGTGTCTGTGTCACCAACCGCAATGTTTGCCATTATGTCCGTGCCTTTGCCAACGAGTTCCATCCCGGCCCCGGTGATGTCATGCTGCAATATTCCGTCTGTTCTTTTGACATCTTTGTGGAGGAAGTGTTCACCAGTCTGCTGAATGGTGCCGCTCTGGCCATCCCCGCTGACGAGGATAAGGCCGACATCCATGCATTGATGGCTTTTGTGGAACGCCACCATGTGACTATGATCAGCGGCTTTCCGTATCTGCTGGCAGAAATGAACCACCTGTCTGTCATTCCGTCCTCTCTGCGGCTGCTTATCAGCGGCGGCGATGTGTTGCGGGGCGTTTATGTGGATCACCTGCTGAACAAAGCAGAGGTTTACAACACCTACGGCCCCTCCGAGACAACGGTCTGCGCCTCCTATTACCGTTGTAATAGTGGAACTGTGCTGGAGGACGGTACCTATTCCATCGGTCATCCTGTACTAGGTGCGCAAATCAGGATTCTGGATCAGTCTGGCAACGAGGTTGCCAAAGGGCAGACGGGTGAGATTTGCATTTATGGCGGCGGTGTATCTCTGGGCTACATTGGCGACCATGCCGAGGAAAACAGAGCTTTTGAGCGGCAGCCGGACGGTAGCACCATGTACCGCAGCGGCGATTTGGGCTATATCCTGCCGGATGGCAACATTGCATTCCTGCACCGCAAGGACGACCAGATCATGATTTACGGCAAGCGGGTGGAACTTGCCGAGGTGGAGTCCCGGCTCTATCGGTGCAAGGATGTGCAGCAGGCTATTGTCCGGGCTTTTACAGACGAGGATGGACTGTCCTATATGACCGCCTATGTGGTGCCTTCCGACAATAAGCTGAAAGTCTCGGAAGTAAAAAAAGAACTGTCTGAAAATTTGACTTCCTTTATGATCCCAGAGTTCTTTGTGAAGATGAAGCAGATTCCTTTGAATGTCAACGGTAAGCCGGATGTGTCGAAACTGCCGGTGGTAATGAAAGCGGGGGCATTATAATGGAGATTCAGATCCGGCAGGCCACGATCCAGGACCTGAATGTATTGATGCAATGGCGAATGGAAGTCTTGCATGAGGTATTCTCCATCCCCTCGGAGCGGTCTGTAACAGAGCTGGAATCGGAAAATCGCCGCTACTATCAAACAGAACTGCCGCAGGGCGGACATATTGCCTGCTTTGCCTACGTAGGGGAGGAAATCGTCGGCTGCGGCGGGATATGCCTCTATCATGAGATGCCCTCACCGGACAATCTAAACGGGAAATGTGCCTACCTGATGAACATTTATACCCGGCCGCAGTTTCGCGGACACGGCATAGGGAACAGAATCGTCAGGTGGCTTGTAGAGCAGGCTCGTCAGCGGCATATTTCAAAAATTTATCTTGAAACCTCAAACAAAGGCAGGCCGCTGTATCAAACAATCGGTTTTGCCGATATGAAGGATATGATGAAACTGTCCCGTGAAAAATAAGCAAAATCAAAGGAGCATACATACAATGGAGCCAATCATCTGAAACGTTGAAGTAAAAAGCGTCCTCACAAAATCCAATTTGCCTGTGAGTGATTATTCGGTCAATCCTTATGTGGGCTGTGGCCACGGCTGCAAATATTGCTACGCATCTTTTATGAAGCGTTTTACCAATCACCCGGAGCCCTGGGGAGAGTTCATAGACGTTAAATTTTGGCCGGAAATCAAACACCCGGAGCGGTATGCAGGGAAAGAACTGTTTCTCTGTTACGTGACCGACCCATATCAGCCGCTGGAGGAAACCGCCTGCCGCACCCGCGCCATTTTGGAGCAGATGCAGGGCAGTGAATGTAGCCTCAGTATTGCTACCAAGTCTGACCTGGTGCTGCGTGACCTTGACCTCATTAAAACATTCCCCAATGCGCGGGTATCCTGGTCGATCAAACACACTGGACGAAGATTTTCGCGCTGATATGGACAATGCAGCGAGCATTGAGCGGCGGCTGGCCGCTATGAAAGCATTCCATGATGCTGGTGTGCGCACCACCTGCTTTATCTCGCCGATTTTCCCCGGCCTCACCGACCTGCCCTCCATCATCCACCGGGCGAAGAATCAATGTAATTTGGTCTGGCTGGAAAACCTAAACTTGCGGGGCGGTTATAAGAAAACGATTTTTGACTATATAACGGAAAAACATCCAGACCTGCTGCCGCTGTACGATACCATTTACAATAAAAAAGAACGCAGCTACTGGTCAATGCTGGATGCGCAGATGCGGCAGTTTTGCCAAGAGGAAGGGCTACTGTATGTCCAGGATGATGATTCCATCAAACGCCCGTTCAACGATCCGCCTATCGTGGTCAATTATTTTTTCAACGAAGAGATTATCCCTCGGCCAAAATGCAGAAGAACAGGTAATCAAAACTATATAGTAACATGCAGAAAGCTAGAAGTTGTAGAGGTGAGGTTATGAAACGCGCAGAATTAGAATCAGACATATAACGCCGAGACAGATTATCCGTGGCTCAAATATCCGAATTATGAGGTGTTCCGGCATTGTAATAATCGGAAGTGGTTTGCTCTGATTATGGATGTACCAAAGAACAAGCTGGGGCTGCAAGGCGAAGAAATGCTGGAAGTGGTCGATTTCAAATGTGACCCAATTCTGATTGGCACACTACGAGAGGAACCCGGCTTCTTCCCGGCGTATCACATGAGCAAGGATAGCTGGATTACTGTTGCACTGGATGTGCAGCGTATCAGATGACAAAATCAAAATGTTGCTTGATATGAGTTATGAAGCAACGATACCCAAAACATGCAAAAAGAGATACTGATAAATTCAAGTTGAACAAAATCGCTGCGCGATGGCCTGCCAAGGCTATGGCGCAGTTTTTCTTTACACTTTAATAAAAAGCAGTGG
>NZ_JBFKZO010000047.1:0-4715 GCF_040929965.1 Blautia sp. 1033sp1_1033st1_G9_1033SCRN_220408
AAAACACCTATAGGGGGCTTATATTATCAATACAGTTTATTGCACATTTTTGACCTCTTAAAAAAGGGCTGGTTTTCTCTCCCTTTCCTTGCCATTATAGCACTGCTACTTTTCCTTCGCAATCTCACTTTTCTCGTATTCAGAACAGTGCCCCTCTCTCTTTACACGGTCTCCGGCAACGGGACAATACCAATCTTTCCTATAAGCGCAGCTTGTGCAGCTCTCCTGCTCTCTTTTTTCTTTCTCCATAGTCTTTTACACCTCACTCCCTCTCGCCTTGACCGCTTATCTTATCACTACATTATTTTACCTTTTTCTCTTCAAATAAAAAATTATCGCTACTATCAACATCACAACACCTATCGCAATAAGCAAGATGCTGACAAGAACACTATTCAACTTTCCTGCGACAAATACCGAGGTAGGACCATCTGCACCTCCGATTATAGCAATAGCATTATTATTCATCTTCAATGCAACACCCACAATAACAGATATTATTCCAACAATACCAGCAACGATTCCTAATATTTTTTTCATTGACTAATCTCCTTTCTCAACCTTCCGATTTGTCGATTTCTTTTTACTTACCAAGCATACCATATAACAGCATAAGAAACACTAAAATATTACAGACCATACCGCCCCAAAACAGGTACAGCTTTAAGCCCTCATATCTGAAAAAGCTGTTCTTGCTTTCCTCCAGCTCCCGGATCTTCTGCTTCATCACGCTTGTAAGTGTATCAGACTGCTTCTCAAGAAGCTTTGTAGCCCTCTGTATAGCCTCTATATTCGCCTGTAACGCCTTTCTAACCTCTTGGACGGTGTTTTCCTTAACCTCATCTTTCAGGCTCCCAATCTCGCCCGATATAGCGTCTTGAAGCAATTCGTTGCTGTTCTTCAGCAGCTCTACGCTCTGCTTCAGCTCGCTGATGAGCTTCCTGTTCTGCTCTGCGTCTCTCTGCCTGTTCTGCTCTGCCCTTACTTGTTCTTGATTTGACTGCTTCATCAATTCCTCGCAGTTCTCGCTCGACATCGCCAACGCTTCTTTGAGCAGACTGTTTTCCAGCTCTGTCCGGCTCTGTCGGTTTAACTCTTGAAGCTGCTCTCTTGGACTGCTCTGCTTCTGCTGTTCGTGCATTTCTCTCAAACTCATGCTCCATACTCTCCTTTCCAAAATCCATATTGTAGTATTTTTCCAGCTTGTTATCCCTGATTTTACAAGCCTTTTCTCCTGCCTGTTCCCTGGCTAAGTCGGTATATGTGATGTACTTGTGGCTGTCCTGCCAGTCCACCCCGTACCCTCTTTCATTCATCAGCCGGATAAAGGTTTCCCGGCTGGTCGCTGTTTCCTTACAATCCAGCACCGCAAGGGCAATATCCTGCACATAGCTCTTGACCTTTCCCTGCTCTGCCTGTTTCAAAAGCTGGTAGGTGTCTTTGCTCCATGCCACCGTTTCTTCCCGGACTTCTCCAGCAAATGTCTTTCCTTTCTCCGGCACATGCAAGCCCTGTTCCCGGCTCTGTTCGTTACATCGTTCCTTTAAGTCTTTAAGGTCGTGCTTACTCCATTGGAGCTTATGACCGTTCTCATAATTTACGGAATTGACAATAAAGTGCGTGTGTATATGCCCCTTGTCTATATGCGTGGCTATCAGAACTTCATGCCCTTTCCATGCCTTTGTATGCTCTGCCAGCTCGACAGCGTTCTTATGAGCCTGCTCCGGGGTTATTTCCTCGTCCTCATGGTAGGATTGCACATAATGCTTATAGGTTCTTCCATCCGTCTTGCCCCACAGCTCCTTTGTGGCTTGCATTTCTTCCTTGACCGTCTCCGGCTCACAATGCAGACCGCTGACAAGCTTCTCCTCTGTCTTTTCTTTTTTCGTCACATAATCTATGGCGTGCCCTATGCCCGCCTTTGAAGATACCGCCTTAATGACTGCCATACTTTGTTCAGCTCCTCTCCATGCTTCCGCACTTCCGCTTCACTCGGCAACATCCCCCCCTCATTACACCGCTTTGCTATTTGGTTGAGGTTGTTCCCTATCCGTTTCAGTTCCGGGAGAAGTTCTTTGATACCGTCCGTATTCACGATCTGCTTCTCCAGCACACAGGAAAGGATATACTCCTGTTGGTTCTTTCCACTCTCTGAAATCTTCTCCTGCAACTGCTGGTATTCTTCTTCACTTACTCGGAATGATAACTGCTTTGGTCTTGTCTTGTTCATACCCTTACCACTCCATATCCATGACATCAAGTAAGTCAAAGAAACGCTCCAGCGTCTTATTTTCCTTTTCTGCCGGGTTCTGTTTTACATATTTATCAATTACTTTCATCAGCTCCTGCACCTCGTATCTGTACTCAAACTGAATTTTATCCATTTCTTTTTTCATGCCTTTGACCTCTCTTTCTTCGGTGCTACCACCGTCACATTATGAGCCTTTCGGCTCTCTGAAAAGGGGGATTGAAGGGGGGCTTGCCACCCTCACAAGTTCTAAAGTGGTAACACTTTAGGGAACTTGCAATATATCCGCTACACATATTATAGCATGATAGACACCCTATATCAAGCGGATATATTCGTGCGTATATTCTGCCAAGAATATAGTGGAGCTTACTTCCTCTTGGGCGACTTTGAAAGTGTAGGAGGGAGACAGTCAAGGGCTTGTTTTTTATCTGCAGTATGAGCTTCGGCTTGCCGATCAGCGAGTACAGCAGATAAAAAATGGTCGCAGACCACCCTTTACTTTCTTCCGCCGGAACGGACAATGAAGCACAGGGGGAAGTAACGAAACGGACGGACAGCCGTTTTCCCCTCCGGCATTATAGCCAACAAAAAAGAGTATCAAGGGTAAACGCTGCGGTCTATGACCGCCCTTGACACTCTTTTCCTTATGGCTTTGATAATAAACAAGGGGAAATGGCTTCTTGTGGCATTTCTGCCCCTGTGATATAATGAACGACGCTACCGCCCCCAGACAGGTAGAGAAAGGGGGTGAACCGCATGAGTGAACTTCTGTCATTTTTTCTCTCTGTTTTGGCAAGTGTAGTTGCCTACTACATCTGCAAATGGTTGGACGGAGAAGAATAACTGGTAGCCAGCCTTGGGATTAAGCCACCCACCCAGAACGGAATAGAAAAGCCCCGGAGTCGCAACCTCCGGGGCTTTTTGCTGTGCCACATGAGCACTTCTGTCATTTTCGCCTACTGGTATTATAGCATATGCCTTTCGGCATTTCAAGTATACCCTACTTCCACCACTTCAATACAGTATGCCGGCTAAGCCCAGTTTCTCTCTCACAATCTATCTTCTTTCCGTCCGGATGCTGCTGTTTCCATTCTTCGACAATCTTCGACTTTTCTCCGCTGCCTTTTGGTCTACCCTCTTTATTTCTCCATGCTCCATTTGGATAATCCAATGTTTGTACCAACCTTGCACGCTCTAAATGTTCAGCCTGTTTTCTTCCGTTCCGTTTGCTTGCTGGCATAGCAATAGCCGATACTCTTTCGGCTTCCCTGCGACTGTATGTGACATAATTCTCTTGATAAAACTGCATGGCGTCCAGTATATCACGCTTGGTAAAGCGGTTATGCTCATCATCTGACATATCATCAAGGAACTGCAATAGGGAAAAAGCGTCTGTAAAAAGCTCATCTTCCGGAATATCGCACTTAACGGCATAGGACGCCAAAACGCAAAGGCAGCTGTATCTGTGCCCTACAGAAGCCCCCTCTTTTATTTTCCGCAGCCACCAATCATATAAGTCCCTTTTGACATGCCAGCGCTCACGGCGCTCCCCCTGCACAATTCGCTTTTCATACCATTCCGGGTACTTCTTCCGGGCTTCGGCAAGACTCAAATCGCTCTTATAGTGAAAATCCGTGACCGCCTTGCTCTTATCCATAAGATACCCGTTCAAATACTCAATCGTCACTCTCTCGCCCGTTTCAAAAGCCTTTACCGGGTATCTCTTTCCCAGCTTTGACTGCGTTCCAACCATACGGAAGCCCTGAAAAATCCCCTGATACTGAACCTGTTCCCGTTCTGTGAAAGTGCTTGTATAACGGTTCCAGACTTTCGCAATCAGCTCATACTTGAACTCTCGAAGCTTATCCTGCAAATGCTTATACAAGGGAACCGGCTTTTCCAGCAGATAATATAAATGCAGCCCGTGACCGCTGTTAATACAGTAAGTGCATTTCGGGATAATATCATGGTTCATTTGATGGAACACATCACGGAGCTGCGGCATCTCCACCCCGTCAAGGTCTATCGCTATCCCATACAGCCACCTTGCATTGGCTGCCGTCCGATTTCTGCCGGAATACGCCACAGGGGACATGACAGCAAACTCTGCCCCCTTGACCTCATCAATGACCGACAAATCATCAAATACAATCCGATTCTTCGCCTTATCATTCTCAACTATGGTTATAATGCCATTTGCCTTTCCGTCCTCAAAATGCCCCTTTCTCTCAAAACTTCCCTCTGGAAAAACAGCCCGATAAAACTCTTTCGGCTTCACTTCCTCAAAGAACTGCCCCAGCCATTCATTTTTCAGCTTATACAACTGCTTTTCAGTCGGTTTTTTTGCCATATTCCCACCACCTTTTTCTCCCCTCCAAAACACCTATAGGGGGCTTATATTATCAATACAGTTTATTGCACATTTTTGACCTCTTAAAAAAGGGCTGGTTTTCTCTCCCTTTCC
>NZ_JBFKZO010000048.1:0-3854 GCF_040929965.1 Blautia sp. 1033sp1_1033st1_G9_1033SCRN_220408
GTACAAAAGTGTACTTCGTCTATTTGTTTTTTAGAGGTCCTCCCCATGAGCATTATTATATTCGTTATCGTAAAAAAGAATTAGTGAGAATTTGCCATATTTTTCACTAATCATAAACCATACGGAGCGCATTGCAGCTTCTTGTACGATGTTCATTGCTGCTTCTTTGGTTATGTCCTCTTTTTCTTTTTCTGATTTTCTTATAAATTCTTCGGTTGGACATATCTCGCTTATTTTTTGAGTTAATTCTTGTTGTATCTTTTCTGGTGAGTTTTGAGGACTTTTGGGATTTGTCATTTGCATGAATCCAGCTTCAAATCTTTTGTTTCTAACCTTCATTTCATATGCAAGATTAATGTCTTCAGAAATATAATCGTTATCTTCCAATTTAGGAACGTATTTAGGGTTATCGTTGAATTGGTCGTAAAGGTTATTGAATCTAATTTTAATATCATGCTCGTTCCTTTCTATCGCATCAGCTACGACAATCCTCCATACTTTATTGCTTTGAGTGGCGATAAAAATATTTACTTTTTCGCCATTAAATTCACCAGTTAAAAGATCGATTTCATTGTCGTATTCAAACCCTTTAGCTTTAAGTTTCTGAATCATATCTTTTTTAAATCCATCTACGGGGATTCCCATAAATTTTGTTATATCTTTCTGTGCTAACATTGTCAAAGAGTACATTAGCAGTATAAATAACAGTGAATTTTTCTTCTTCATGAATAAATATTTAAAGATTACAATTGCAAATTTAGAAAATGATTTGAAAATATGACATTTAGGGAAGCACTTTTAGTTGCTTAGCTGTCTTTTATTTTCCCTTTGAGAGAGTTTATAATCCACCCTTTAGGGTTGTTCTTCTCTCGTGATTTTCCGTTTAGAATAGCCAGTTCTCCTATAAGGTCGGCTATTTTTTCCTGTGCTGTTATAAGCGTTTCCTTGTTCCGGTTTATTTCTTCCGAAGTGAAACCACAGGAATAACGGAGATATTCGTACACATGACTATCTATTTGGTGGCGTGCCGTTACTTTCGCTTGAAGTTCTTTTACTTCCAGTTCTTCATCCCTGAATTGAGGTTGATATACAGGGTAAAATCTAAATCCAGTTACTTTACTACGTTTGTTGTTAGGGTTTTCACGCACTTTTACGTAGTTGAATGTGTATGGGCAGCTTTCATCAAGCGCAGCCTTTGCTGGTTTTAATACTCTTTCCTCGAAGTTGTCGATTCTGTCTTTTCCGTTCTTGTCCTTGTATTTGTCCGCAGGTATGCCAAGACGGTCTTTCAAGTTTTCAAGGGATATATCCAAAGGGTACACCTGCCCACTCATTAACATGTAAAACCTAAGGGAATACCCAGTAGGTAGCGCAAGAGCCTTGTTTAACTCAAATTCTCTGTACCCCTTGGCGAACTTGGTAAACACATCCCAAAGGTCGTTAGACACACGAAAGGTTATAATGCCAGTGCGTTTTTTATATTTTGGGTTAGATATAAATCCGCACTTCCACCATTCCTCGTCATCTTCGTAAGTAAAAAAACGTCCTGCCAAAGAATCGAGTGCGGCTATGATTTCGTTGTAGTCACGTCCGGAAAAAATAACGTCAGACACATGCATTTGCGCATCAACATCCCAAAGTCCATGCTCAAATTTGCGTTTCGTGCCTGCATAATCTTTCAGCTTTACTCCCTTTAGTTCAGCCTGGCAGGCTTCCAGTATGCGAAGAACTATTCTTTGTTCGTGTATGGACATGTCTTGCTGTTTGGACCATGTATATACCCATGATACAACTACGTCTTTATTTTTGGTAATAGGTAGCTTCTTTTTCATAACTATTTGATTTGCTGCAAAGATATAAAATACCTACATATAAACAAAAAAAGAAGGGTAAAACTCCCAAAGTGTAGGGAAAGTTCGTCTTAAAAACTCCCAAAGTGTAGGATTAAAACTCCCAAAGTGTAGGGAAACACATGTTTTAATCCCTTTATTTATCGGTGTTTCCGCAAAAGTGATAGAGCATATTACAGACGATGCTTATAACAGACAAGGGGAATTTAAAGGGAAAAAGGCTGAAAATCAACTCGAAAAGAGGGGAAAAAGCAAAGCAACACCAACCAACGGGCGGTAGGCTTGAATATGGCTTTTAATGGCGTGTACACAAATAGGTACACAAATAATTTGGAGGTTGAACTTTTATAGCTATATTTGCGGTGTAAATCAAATATATAAATATTATGCAGATAATTACAACGCGTGAATTTCGTGCCAATCAGAAGAAATATTTTGAACTGGCTGAAAAAGAGACAATCTTTGTTTCCCGTCGTAATGCCGCCCCCATAGTCGTATATGCGGCTACGGAAGAGGATTTCCCCTCAAGGGAAGAATTGGAGGCTATTCAGAGGGGTATTGAGGATATTAAGCAGGGACGAACTTTTAAAATGCGGAAGGATGAATCATTAGATGATTTTTTGAACCGTATAGAGGATGAGTGCAATGTATGAGATAGAATTTTCAAAAGAAGCTGCAAAACATGTACTGTTGCTAAGAAAGTCCTCTCCGCAACTCTTCAAAAAGTTAGAGAGGCTATTGGATGAGCTGAAAGAACATCCATACACCGGGACTGGACACCCCGAACAGTTGAAGTATTTGCAGGGTGTATGGTCAAGGCAACTTGATAAGAAAAACCGTATTAGATATACGGTGAACGAAACCACCATTGTTGTTTTTGTTATTTCTGTTTGGGGGCACTATGACGATAAATGACGTAAAAAAACAATGTAAAAATTAAAGATATGGCAGTTATAAATCTTACATCCGAGGAATTTGCTAACCGAATAGAGGAAATGCTTGATTTGGCGAGTAAAGGCGACAATGTACTTATTCATCACGAGGGGAAAACCTATACTGTTATTCCTATAAGTGATGAAGAATTGGAGAACTTAACCGCGAAAGAAAAAGTATTACTGAATAAGTAATTTTTCTCTTTTTTGTCTGCAAATGTAACTCCATACTCCGTAACCGTCAAGGGCTTCGCAAGTCCGGATCCGGAAAAATCCTGCGCTCGCAGGCTCGTGCGGTTTTTCCAGCCCGTCCCCTTGACAGTTCTCCGTATTCCGTTGTGAAAAAGGCAGGAAAAAGAGAAAAAAATGTGTGCCTATGCAGCGTGTCAGCGTTGTGTGTATTCCCATGCGGCATGTGTATATATAGCAAGAAGTGTCCTTGTCGGACAATTCTTGCTTTTCTCGCTTTGCTCAAAAAGATTTTAAGATTACCTTTGTGGCATGGAACTAAGACGGAACGAAAAGATTACATTCCGGTGTACCGAACTTGAAAAGGACGCACTTGCGGAGCAGGCAGCCCGGTGCAGTCTAAGCGTATCGGAATACTGCCGGAGTTTGTCCCTTGGGGGGCGCCCAAGGGAGAGGTACACCGAGGAGGAACGGCAGCTTCTCCGGGACATAGCCCAGTTGAAAGGAACGCTCCAACGGCTGAACAACTACTTCGGTGGTCGCCAGTACCGGGAAGTGTTCGAGGAGAACCGGGCACTAATTACAGAGCTCAAAAAAATACTCTCACGATGATAGGGAAAGGGAAAAGCATATCACATGGTGTGGCGGCATTGGAGTACGACCTCGCCAAAGAGATAAACGGGCAGGCAGTAGCCACCGAGATAGCCCGGCATGAACTTTATGGGTGTACTGGTGCGGAAATGGTGCAGGAAATGAAACCGTATCACATTGATTTTCCGAACGTAAAAAACAACTGCCTACGTTTCGAGGTCAGCCCCTCGATAGAGGAAAGCGCCACCTTTACGGATGCGGACTGGGCGGAACTTGGTAACGACTTCATGCA
>NZ_JBFKZO010000049.1:0-2860 GCF_040929965.1 Blautia sp. 1033sp1_1033st1_G9_1033SCRN_220408
TTTGCAAATTGCTCTTCATCTACTTCTATTTGTCGGATAAACGAGGTTTTGAATACTTCTCCTGTATCTGTATCAGCAACAGCAACTACAGCTTTTTTATCACTTCCCGTACTACTTTTGTATTTCTTAACAACGTGATTTTCAATCCCTTCAATTGCTTGTTTCATAAAGGGGTTTTCTTCGTTTTTTTGAAAATCGGTTAATTTGAGTACTTTCTTATTTTCCATAAACATTCTATTTAGGCAAATTTGACTTTCTATATATCGGTGAAAAAGTATAATTTGATTTTCCACAAAGGAATATTTAAATTTCCATTAATACAATAAAAAAGCAAAATATATTTTCCTTTTTAACATCTAATAGGAAAGAGTGACTTTCTAATATGGAAAATCAGATTTTCCAATATGGAAAATACCCTATATTGAGTATCAACTACTTAACTTATTCTATTTCTTAAGTTCTTATTATACCCTAAAAACGGCATATAATCAACTACTTAAAAAATCATCGGTCGGGGAGCGCCCAGCGGCAAGGGGCGGGACCACCCGTCCCGACGAGCGCCCACACCATAAACTTTTTTTCGAATAAGCACACAACCGTTTTTCGAACCCTGCAAAATTTCTTCCGAACCCGAACGGCGTAACACTCCATTGAGTGAAGCTGCCGTTTGGTCGCTCCCCCTTTGGGGGCGGGGGGGGTTACATACCCATGCCGAAACCTCTGCTTCTGGTGATTTGCTTGAGTAGGTCTTTCCCCTCTTCCATAGCTTTTGATATGTTTGGGAAATGATGCCTTAAAGCCTCCAGTTGTTCGGAATTGAACAAGTCTTTCATCTTACCAAGTTCTTTTTTCAATTCCTTGGTTTCGGTCTTTAGTTCTTGGTTCTCCGTTCTTAGTCGGTTACTGGTTGTCCTTGCATTGTCCATTTGCTGTCTATAATACTCCTTGTCGTTCTCGGCTTTGAATACCTTTGTGCCGTTTCGCTCTTTTTCAAGTATAGCCTTTCCCAGTCTATCGGATAGCTGTTCATTTTCCCCCTCTAAAGCCTTTATTTTGGCTTTTAAGGCATCTTTTTCCCTATCGTTAACCGTTTTCCCTATCAAGCCGTAAAACTTCTCTGAAGCCTTAGAAATGAGTTTTTGGACGTTTTTCTTTGTTTCAATGGAACGTAGTTCTTTCTGAAGCTGAAGAAGCTGGTTTTGCACGTCCTTGTGCTTGTCTAACGCACTGGATATATCGTTGGATAGTTCCTGAAGCTGTTCTTTCGCACATTCGGTCTTGTACTGCATAGCCGATAAGTGTTTGCGATCAGAAGAAACACCACGTTCCATGCCCAGTGCTTCAGATGCTATGGTTTGGAGTTCTGCCATGTCATCACGCGATAAACGCACACTCTTCCCGTTCGGCTGCGTCCAATCGAAAACTACATGGGCGTGAAGGTTAGGTGTCCATTGCTTTGCGTTCATGTATCCTTCGTCCTTGTGTATATGGATTTGAAACGCTTCAATACCGAAACGTTCCTTGCAGACCGCAGCGAATTGCTGGAGTTCCTGCATGGTGGTTTCTTGCTTGATTACTATTACCCCCTCCCGTATGGGTGCTGCTTTAGTCTGCATCTTCTGCCCAACCGTATCGAAATATCTCTGTTTCGCACTCTCCAGCCGATGGGAGATGCTATCTCCAACCCAGCTTTCATTCAAATGACTAAGTTCCGGACGAACATAGTCCAACTCTTTTTCCCTAAAGTTGTGAATCTCGCTCCCCGGCTTCACTGCTTGTACATGAATACTTGTTGCTCCCATAAGTTAACATTTTTGTGACAATCGATAACAGCCGGTGACAGCCGGCTGACAGGGGGTTAAGGGGGCTTGTCCCCTTACACACGTACCCTTTAGGGTGCTAGTGTGCTATCACCATACTGCATAGGTGCGAAGTTAGTGAATGTTTTGTAAATGCACAAATAAAGGGGAAAACATTTGGATTTGCGACAATAAAGTACTACCTTTGTTGCTGACCAAACGGTAGCTGACCGATACGGGAGAGTTACCAAAATACAAGCCGCTGGAGTTAATTGACGGACATCCGACATCCCCAGCGGCTTTATTTTTGCCTATCTGCTTCGTCTAGGCATACCAATACCTCTACTAAAAATGTACTTCAAAGATACTTATTTTCTACCGACTTGATAGTTTTTACCCCATATTCTTGGACATTTTTCCCCCATGAGGTTATCTTTGTAGGGTGAAAGAGAAACCCATAAACGGGGATAGATTGAATGCTGGGAAGCATAAACAATCGGGGTAAGGTTAGCGAACCTTGCCTTTCATCCCCCATTATAACTTTACATAGAGGAACTTTATCTATCCCCCCCCGCCCCCAAAGGGGGAGCGACCAAACGGCAGCTTCACTCAATGGAGTGTTACAGTTCATCAAAACCAAGTGATAACTGTCGTTTCTCTGCTTCTTCTTTCTTTTGGGCAGCTAAAGTCTTTTTCCGAACGTATGTTTTTGTAAATGAAACCCTATCCCCATTAAAGACAATCAACGGATTAATGAACCAATTATATTCGTTTGGACCTCTTGCTATGATTTCACTTTGTACGAGCTCTGCCAATCCTTTGTATATGGCTTTGTCTGATTTGTATTGGGTGTATTCTAAGCATTTTCGCCTATCGAAAATTATCATATCATTCTTAGGCTTCATGCAAGTTAGAATATACCCGAAAACCCGAATAGCTGATTGTGATAGATTGAAAAAAGCGGCAAAATTCGCAAGGTATAGTTTTGCAAATTGCTCTTCATCTACTTCTATTTGTCGGATAAACGAGGTTTTGAATACTTCTCCTGTATCTGTATCAGC
>NZ_JBFKZO010000050.1:0-2381 GCF_040929965.1 Blautia sp. 1033sp1_1033st1_G9_1033SCRN_220408
CCATAAAATAAACCTCCAAACTGAGTAATTCTATCTTACATCAGTTTGAAGGTTTACACAAACTTTGGGATACTCCCGATGGATGTAGTACTAGTATCCGTTCATAGACTCATCCAAGTCTTCCAGTGCTTCCCGCAATTCTGGATTTCTTTCTCTTGATATCAATTGCGATAAATGCATCAATTGCCAAGAGGCTGGTTCACATGCAACATCATATGACATGTGAACCAGCTTCCATAGAAAATCAGCCTTTTTTGTTTTTGGATGATTCATACAGTATTCTTCGATTATGATTCTAGAGTATTCATCCATGCCTATTCTCTCCCTCTTTCCTTGAATAAAATCTAAGATTTCTTCATAGCTCTTGCTACTTCCCGCAATAGCTTTTAAAATTTCTTCATTCAGAATCGCTTTTTTCTTTTTATGCAGATCTTCCAGTTCCGCTGTCAGGCGGTCATACTGTTCACGGTTTCGGCTGATTGCCTTCTCTGTTTTTGCTATTTTCTGTTCAAGTGTTTCCCTGTTCATGTTTCTTGTCATCACTGTACTCCCTTCAAGATTTTGCTGATATGTTCCGCACGGTATTTCACATGATTCCAATCCAGCCCAAAAGAACTTAAGATCACTTTCTGTGTTTTGGTTACTGCATGATCAAGACGGTACACCTTATCCAGCTGGCATATCATCTCGATCTTTTCCAGTTCCCGGATCGCTGCCGGAATATTTTTCATACATGAGAGGCTCCCGGTTGTTTACATCATAGCCAACCGCATAATTGAATATCGGAAGTCCTGCATCCACCTTTGCTGCTCCGAATTCCACTATGTCTATATCTCCGGCCTGGCAGTTCTTATTTGTTGAATCATATGATATATAAATACGCTCACGTTTGCATCGTCTGCATTCACTGATCCAGAAAATCCTGCCTCTGGTTTTCTTTTATTGACCTCAGGAAATCTGAAATAAATGAATCACTGTAACATTTCATATCCGAGGTAAAAAGCGGGTGGTTGTAAGCATAATCAGGATAATACTGGGCAGCATTCCCTTCTGTAATAATGGAATAGGCTGCCAAGTCTAACATGATCCCGTTTGCTTTTGTTCCAAATGAATCCTGCAGTTTTGTATCCAGTTCAAGATCTTTTGCAGCTTTATCTATGATCATATATGCACCTGTCTTCAAACAGCTGCTCCTGCATGAAACTGTTTTTTCCTCAGGCTGCTCAACCTCCGGAAAATATTTCCTGAAATTTTCATTAGGTCTCATTTTGCTTTCATCTTCCGGCAAAACCTTACCGATGGTAACCCTTTTTACATTTGTATACTGATTGGACGGATCGTACTCACGGCTGTACTCATAATAAACATAACGCGCCTGACCTTTGGTTCGAAATGTGATTTTTCCTTATTTTTTCAGTATTTTCAGTGTATTCTCAATCCGTATGATTCACTTGAGTTGCACTTTATTATGGAAGTTCACATATATATGAGAAAAAATATATTGTGGATCCATTATGGATTCATAATATAAAAAAATATATTGCCAAAAGATATTATATACTAAAGACATCTCCAATACATACGGCATTGCAAGAATGTTGCTAATGTGCTGGAAGAATATAAAAAGAGAGGGAAAAATATGAAGAAAAAATTTTTCAAAGAAGCTTTTAAAATTTGTAAGGATGGAGGTGCAATTTATAATTCATATGGAGTGTCACAAAGTATTGAATGTTATAACCTTTGTATATGGAACACTAATAAAAATGCTTGGGATTTCTTCAATAATGAAAATGCTCCAGAAGATGACTACTGGATTGTACTTAATTTAAAGAAATCTTGTGGGATGATAAAAACAGATAATGATACGCCTGTTTTTATAGAAAAGGTGATTCTTTTATGGAAATTGCCATATAGTTATATGCGAGGGGTATTTTTGGAAAAAAACACGGATAATCCAGATAAAATGAAATTGTTAGAATGGACTATGGTTTGTTCAGAAACAGCTGATACTGATTTGTTTAAAAAGAAGTTGGTTGCGTTATGCTGTATAGGAATTTTTGGAAACGATGAGGAACTTACTAAAAAAGCTACAGAATTGTTGGAAGTGAGGACGGAAGATGAAGAATAGTAAGAGAATGAGAAACGCTGCTGTATATTCAGGAAAAAAGCCAAATGGATCTAGTAATGCAAATATTCGGAAACATAGTAAGTTCAGAAAACAGGATTATATAAAAGAAAAGTCAGAGCCATATTCTGCTGAAGATATGGTGAAAGCCCTGGAAGAAGTCGCTGCTGAATCGGGAGCGGAGGAGGAGCCGGAGCCATATTCTGCTGAAGGTATGGTGAAAGCCCTGGAAGAAGTCGCTGATGAATCGGGAGCG
>NZ_JBFKZO010000051.1:0-2291 GCF_040929965.1 Blautia sp. 1033sp1_1033st1_G9_1033SCRN_220408
CGGTGGAGCATGTGGTTTAATTCGAAGCAACGCGAAGAACCTTACCAAGTCTTGACATCTGCCTGACCGGTGAGTAATGTCACCTTTCCTTCGGGACAGGCAAGACAGGTGGTGCATGGTTGTCGTCAGCTCGTGTCGTGAGATGTTGGGTTAAGTCCCGCAACGAGCGCAACCCCTATCCCCAGTAGCCAGCATGTAAAGGTGGGCACTCTGAGGAGACTGCCAGGGATAACCTGGAGGAAGGTGGGGATGACGTCAAATCATCATGCCCCTTATGATTTGGGCTACACACGTGCTACAATGGCGTAAACAGAGGGAAGCGAAAGGGTGACCTGGAGCAAATCCCAAAAATAACGTCCCAGTTCGGACTGTAGTCTGCAACCCGACTACACGAAGCTGGAATCGCTAGTAATCGCGGATCAGAATGCCGCGGTGAATACGTTCCCGGGTCTTGTACACACCGCCCGTCACACCATGGGAGTCAGTAACGCCCGAAGTCAGTGACCTAACCGAAAGGGAGGAGCTGCCGAAGGCGGGACGGATGACTGGGGTGAAGTCGTAACAAGGTAGCCGTATCGGAAGGTGCGGCTGGATCACCTCCTTTCTAAGGAAGAAGAAGTAGAGTAAGAATGTGTTTTACTGTTGAGTTATCAATGTAACAACTTAATAACTCTTCTGGTGTCGATGCGCTTAGGGGACACACCCGTTCCCATCCCGAACACGACGGTTAAGACCTAAGCGGCCGATGGTACTGCACTGGAGACGGTGTGGGAGAGCAGGTGGACGCCAGATCAAATGGGGATGTAGCTCAGTTGGGAGAGCACCTGCCTTGCAAGCAGGGGGTCGAGAGTTCGAATCTCTTCATCTCCACTCAGAAGCAAGTCTTCTGAAAGATGGGCTTATAGCTCAGCTGGTTAGAGCGCACGCCTGATAAGCGTGAGGTCGGTGGTTCGAGTCCACTTAAGCCCATTGGCTTGTATTTCATATATGCTGTGAGGCTAAGTGATATAAGCCAATGATTGTACCTTGAAAACTGCATACATGTAAGTTTGTGTATAAGATACACAAGCATCCTTGATATAAAACGTTAATATATTAAGTAGATGTTAATAGGCTATGTAGTCTGTGCATTTACTTGGTATAACGCAAGATAGGAAGACATCGATAACAATGTTATCAAAAGAGAATCGAGAGACCGCATCGCCTACGCTAGGGCGATGAAGCAAATGGTCAAGCAATAAGGGCACAGGGCGGATGCCTTGGCACTAAGGGCCGAAGAAAGACGTGACAAGCTGCGATAAGCTTCGGGGAGGAGCAAATATCCAATGATCCGGAGATTTCTGAATGGGGAAACCCACATGAGTAAACCTCATGTATCCATGCGCCAATCCATAACGCATGGAGGGGAACCCGGGGAACTGAAACATCTAAGTACCCGGAGGAAAAGAAAGAAAACTCGATTCCGCAAGTAGCGGCGAGCGAACGCGGAAGAGCCTAAACCGGAATGCGTGCATTCCGGGGTTAAGGACTGCAAAAATGATCTGCCGATCCTAACAGAACGGTTTTGGGAAAGCCGGCCGGAGAGGGTGAAAGCCCCGTAAGTGAAAGGAAAGGCAGCATGGCAGGATCCAGAGTACCACGAGACACGAGAAACCTTGTGGGAAGTCGGGGGGACCACCCCCCAAGGCTAAATACCACTTAGTGACCGATAGCGCAGAGTACTGTGAAGGAAAGGTGAAAAGGACCCCGGGAGGGGAGTGAAAGAGAACCTGAAACCCTGTGTCTACAAGCTGTGGGAGTGCCATATGGGCACGACCGCGTACTTTTTGTAGAACGGTCCGGCGAGTTACGCTTACTGGCAAGGTTAAGTCCTTAAGGGACGGAGCCGTAGGGAAACCAAGTCTTAACAGGGCCAAAGTCAGTAGGAGTATACCCGAAACCGGGTGATCTACCCATGTCCAGGCTGAAGCTGCCGTAAGAGGCAGTGGAGGGCCGAACCCACATCCGTTGAAAAGGGTGGGGATGAGGTGTGGGTAGGGGAGAAATTCCAATCGAACCCGGAGATAGCTGGTTCTCCTCGAAATAGCTTTAGGGCTAGCCTCGGTATCGAGTCTTGCGGAGGTAGAGCACTGAATTTCCTAGGGGGCGTCAAAGCCTACCGAAGAATATCAAACTCCGAATGCCGCTAAGATATGACCGGGAGTCAGACTGCACGAGATAAGTTGGGCAGTCAAAAGGGAAAGAGCCCAGACCTTCAGTTAAGGTCCCAAAGTGTGCGTTAAGTGGAAAAG
>NZ_JBFKZO010000052.1:0-1891 GCF_040929965.1 Blautia sp. 1033sp1_1033st1_G9_1033SCRN_220408
GGGACTGTCGCACTAGCAAATATTTTTTGCTGGGCGGCAGCCTTGCTTTATGCCCAAATGGGGGCGAAATCGGTTGTGATTTCGCCCCCATCCCTTATAAACACAGTTCATTCCCAGACATCCCTTTCGGCATGCCTGATTTCAAACTGTTTTGTTTTCAACCATTAAAATCTATGCTGTCTTTAATGAAAAAAGATGACTCCCCGTTCTTCCGGTCTGAATCTTGCAATGAAGCTTATTGATATTTCGTCCCATCGCCAAAAGGATGCTCTCTGCCAGTGCATTTGCTTTTCCTCGGTACAGATATCTTCGAAAATTCATGTCTTCCTTTACATCAGCAAATGAACCTTCGGCCTGAATACTGCGATTCATACGGAGCATCGTTCCATACTCACTTGTGATCCGTTCCAGATCTTCTGCACGTTTTTGACTCATCGTCTTCGAGACCATCAGCACTTTATTACGTTTTTCCATAGGTGTTTTGCAGTTGTTTCCTTTGATACATTCCGTTTTATAAGGACAGCCGGTACAGTCTGGACTTCTGTAATAAGTTTTTACACTGACATATCCGCTGGCTGTTTTACTTCTGCGTTCATTTGTAACAGTCAGTTCCCTTCCATTCCGACAGATATAGCTGTCTCTGTCTGCGTGATACTCCATGTTTTCTCTTCTGCTGATGTCTTTTTTATATTTTCGGGTTTTCGAAATCTTATAGTTCTGCGGCTTTATATAGGCGGTCTGTCCGTTTCCCTCAATGAAAAGATAGTTTTCTTCACTTTCATATCCGGCATCTGCAACGATTTCTGAATATTTAAATCCTAAGTGACTCTCCATATCTTTCAAAAAAGGGATCAGGGTGCATGTATCGGTTGGACGCGGGCTAATATCAATCCATGTGATGTATTCAGAGTCCACTCCGTGCTGGATGTTATAAGCAGGTTTTAACTGTCCATTCAGCATCGCATCTTCTTTCATTCTCATGAAGGTCGCATCCGGGTCTGTTTTGGAATAACTGTTTCTATCTCCAAGCGTATACAGTTTTTTCGTATATTCCTTTAGTTTCTCCAGATATTGATCCAGCTGTTCCAGGGATTTCTGCAACTGTGTTTTTCTACGTCCAATTCCATGCACGAACACAATTCCCTCCTGTACTTTGACGCGGCACAACTGCTTTTTTAACCGTTTTAATGTGTGGATGGATATCTGGTCATGGTATACGGTCCTGATTCCATAGAGTTCTTCGCATTCAGCCACAAAAGAAGTTAGTTTTGTGTATAACCGGGCCTGATTTTTCGTAATAGCCCGTTTCCATACAAATGTATATTTATTGGCTGCCGATTCAATCTTGGTGCCATCAATAAAAATGGTCTTTCCCGAAATCTCACCAAGAAGATAGAGCAGATCTGACATTTGGGCAAGCAGAACCTTTGCGCAGGCAGAAAAATGTAGGGAGATAAAACGCGCAATCGTTGCATGATCAGGAGCAGGCATTCCTTCAAGGAGATACATAAAGTTGATATCCCGTTTACATGCTTTTCGGATATCTCGACTTGAGTAGATTCGATTCATTGCTGCATAGATAACGAGTTTCAGCATCTGACGCGGCGTTGCCTGATTTTTTCTGATCCTGCCATAAGTTTTATATAGTTCAGAAAGGTCCATTTCCTCCACAAAGGCACTTACCAGACGAACTGGATCATCAGATGGAATAGAAATCTCTAAATCCAGCGGAAGTTTGATTTGATAATACAGCGAAAATGAGGTATAATCCCTCTGTATTATTTTGTTTAGTCGCATAAACTGATTATACCACGAACGCCGGGCTTTTCGAAGCTCGGCGTTTTGTGTTGGATATATAAAATGAGCTGCCGCACGTTAGTGCGACAGCCCC
>NZ_JBFKZO010000053.1:0-1522 GCF_040929965.1 Blautia sp. 1033sp1_1033st1_G9_1033SCRN_220408
TGTGTATAAGAGACAGGCTGTTATGAGTTCGTATTTCTTGAACCCTTTCGTAAAATCAAGTGCGGCTCTCCAGATAGGGTCATAGACATGAAAGGTAGCAATACCTGTGCCTTTTTCTATTTTAGGGTGTTCGATGATGGCTGTATAGAACCAAATCTTATCATCTTCATATTCAGCCCCTTTCTTAGATAGCGATGTGAATGCAGCTTTAGCCTTGGCATAGTTGTGGTCATCTTCGTCTCGAAGAATGGATGCTACAGGCATGGTGATGTTCACCCCACAGTCAGACGGCTCAATCTTGTGCATGTGGTCTTTGATTTTAATACCTTCCAACCATCGTTGGGCAAATTCGATAAGACGATATATGATACGCTTTTCGTAAGGACTGAAATCGTATTTGGCACATGTCCATATGTAGGACTGAAATATGGCTTTGTTTGGTAGGTTTTCGCTCATAGGTATTCTTTTAGATTGTTGCGTATGGGTCAAGTTCCTTAATCCGCTTACACAAATAATCGAAGCGTTTCTTAGTAAGCGGTGTGAGTGTATTGAGGTTCTCGCCATCAAAATTCTCTCCAAAGATAATGTCGTCCACCCCTATGCCGTGATTATAGTTCTCACGCACGCAATCACGCAGAATCCAAAGGTTGCGCAGGTTCACCCAGTCTGCCGTTTTATTCTTGATTCTGCTGAACAGCACAGCAGCTGTGTAGAGGTAGTGTCCGCAATGGTTGTAGTCATGCAGCACCAGTTTCCCTTGATAGTATATGTCGAAGTCTTTGTTTTCCTCATCTTCCTTTGTATCGCAGTAGAAGAACGGAATATCTTTCAGACCGTCCCAATCAATGTAAGTTGTTGGTTTCATAAGTGTGCTTTTATGGTTTTCTGCAAAGATATAAATTAAGTACGAGTTTAACAAATGAAACTCGTACTGTTTATTCTTTACCTCGTTTTTAGAGTGTTAATTTTTATTCTTTATCTCGTACTTGAGTATTCTTTATCTCGTACTTAGAGGGTGTTTTTCTCGCATAATGCGCGCGCGCGAGGATAGGACATAGATAGTCGATGTTAAGATAGAAACAGGCTCATAAGGTTGAGATTGCTTCTCAACTTTCGGAAAAACGGATGAAGAACAATAGGGAAAACAAAGACAAAGCCCCCTCGTAAGGGGGTTGGGGGATTGTGCGGTTATTGAAGCTTTTTTTTGCGTGTTAAAGTATATTAATTTGGTTACAATATCGGTGACAATGGTTACATTTGTATCACAATCAAAAAGTTTAAGATATATGCAAGTAATTCCATTGAGCAAATTTCGGACGAATCAGACAGCGACCCTTCTTCGTGCTATTCAGGGAGAATCCGTCTTTCTGACTTCACGTATCGGTGATTTTAAATTGGTGCCAGTGTCCGTAGAAGAAAAAATAGCCACTCGAATAAGAGAGGGCTTGAGTGAAGTGAAACGAATCGAAGCTGGTGAGCAGCCAGCCAAGAGCGCAAACGCATTTCTTGATGAGCTTTGAAG
>NZ_JBFKZO010000054.1:0-1491 GCF_040929965.1 Blautia sp. 1033sp1_1033st1_G9_1033SCRN_220408
GAGAGCGTTTCAAGTTTTGTGTAAACAGAAAAAACTGATATAAGATATGTCATTAGTTATCGAGGACAGAACCTGTTTTTCAGGGTTCTGTCCTTGTTTGTATTATAATGCAGTTTTAGGGCATGTCAAGCAGGACTGGCTGTGCCAGCCCTGCCTAGCATGCATTCTGCTTATAACCTTTCCAATCTTTCTTCGAAGAAAATTTCCAGCTGAGAATGGATCTGTCCCCAATCCTGACGGTGTCCCGTCCATTTCTTGGTGATATCTATCATGGCCAGATACAGCATTTTCAGGAGACTGTCATCGGATGGAAATACCGTCTTGGATTTGGTGACTTTCCGGAGCTGGCGGTTAAATCCTTCAATCGTGTTCGTGGTATAGATCAGACGTCTGACAGCTTCCGGATACTTAAAATACGTTGAAAGATTTGCCCAGTTATCTTTCCATGACTTTGCAATCTTAGGGTATTTCCCGCTCCATTTTTCGTCAAAGCTGTCCAGTTCTGCC
This sequence comes from Blautia sp. 1033sp1_1033st1_G9_1033SCRN_220408, assembly GCF_040929965.1. NCBI lineage: Bacteria > Bacillati > Bacillota > Clostridia > Lachnospirales > Lachnospiraceae > Blautia > Blautia sp. 1033sp1_1033st1_G9_1033SCRN_220408. The sequence continues at coordinate 508 of NZ_JBFKZO010000054.1, forward strand.
AATGCAACTTCTTCTGTAGGAGCTGCATATACACGCTTCAGATCTGCCATAAGTGGTTTGATCTCTTTGTAAGAAACAAATTTCGTGGTATTCCTGATCTGATGGATTATGCACTGCTGGATCTCGGTCTGGGGAAATACTGCTTCAATTGCCTGTGGAAAACCGGTCAGTCCATCCACACACGCAATCAATATATCTTCTACACCCCGGTTTTTCAGGCCATTCAGGATGGAGAGCCAGAACTTGGCACTTTCATTTTGACCAACATACATTCCGAGGACATCCTTACGTCCTTCCATATCGATCCCAATCGCAATGTAAACAGCACGTTTTACAATCCGCCCCTCATTACGGGCATGGAAATGGATCGCATCCATAAATACAACAGCATACACACTTTCTAATGGCCTTTCCTGCCATTCTTTTACTATTGGCAGGATCTTATCAGTGATCCTGCTTACAGTACTGTCGGAGATCTCAAGATCGTATAATTCACGCATGTGGCTTTCTATATCGGCAGTAGTCATTCCTTTTGCGTACATGGAAATGATCTTTTCTTCCATGTCCTGCGTAATCGAATTCTGATACTTCTTTACAACCTGTGGTTCGAAGTCACCTTTTCGATCCCTTGGAATATCAATCTCCATATCTCCGTAACTGGTATGTAACGTTTTCTGGGAATGTCCATTCCTGGAATTATCGGTTTCTTTATTTCGATAATCATACTTGGAATATCCCAGTTCTTCATCCAGTTCCTGATCAAGGGCACCTTCCAAAATGATAGACATCATATCCCGCATAATGGAATTAACATCTGTTCCATCTTTTACTTTTACATTGTTTTCCTTCAGGTAGTTTCCCATGAGTTCTCTAAGCGCTGCTTTTTGTGGTGAATCCTTTTTTCTTGCCATAAAATAAACCTCCAAACTGAGTAATTCTATCTTACATCAGTTTGAAGGTTTACACAAACTTTGGGATACTCCC
>NZ_JBFKZO010000055.1:0-1131 GCF_040929965.1 Blautia sp. 1033sp1_1033st1_G9_1033SCRN_220408
GAGATAAGTTGGGCAGTCAAAAGGGAAAGAGCCCAGACCTTCAGTTAAGGTCCCAAAGTGTGCGTTAAGTGGAAAAGGATGTGGGATCTCCAAGACAACCAGGACGTTGGCTCAGAAGCAGCCATACATTCAAAGAGTGCGTAATAGCTCACTGGTCGAGAGGTCCTGCGCCGAAAATGTCCGGGGCTGAAACGCACCACCGAAACTAAGGAACCGAAAGGTTGGTAGAGGAGCATTGCATACGGGACGAAGCAGTACCGGAAGGAGCTGTGGACTGTATGGAAGAGAGAATGCCGGAATGAGTAGCGAGAACAAGGTGGGAATCCTTGTGGCCGAATATCCAAGGTTTCCAGGGTAAAGCTGATCTGCCCTGGGTGAGTCGGGGCCTAAGGCGAGGACGAGAGTCGTAGCCGATGGACAACAGGTGGAGATTCCTGTACTGCGGTATGACAGAACTGTGGGGACACGTAAGGAAAGCGGAAGCCGGGAATGGAAAGCCCGGTGCAAGCAGGGTACCAGTGCGGAAGGCAAATCCGCCGCACAATGGGAAGCTGTGAAGCGGAGCGAAATAAAGTAGCGAAGTCCGTGGGCCATGCGTCAAGAAAAGCCGCTATTGTTTGTACCGTACCCGTACCGTAAACCGACACAGGTGGATGAGGAGAGAATCCTAAGGCCGGCGGAAGAAGCATTGTCAAGGAACTCGGCAAAATGGCCCCGTAACTTAGGGATAAGGGGTGCCTGTGGAAACAGGCCGCAGAGAATAGGCTCAAGCAACTGTTTAGCAAAAACACAGGTCTATGCGAAACCGAAAGGTGAGGTATATGGGCTGACGCCTGCCCGGTGCTGGAAGGTTAAGAGGAGAGGTCAGAGCAATCGAAGCCTTGAATTTAAGCCCCAGTAAACGGCGGCCGTAACTATAACGGTCCTAAGGTAGCGAAATTCCTTGTCGGGTAAGTTCCGACCCGCACGAAAGGCGTAATGATTTGAGCGCTGTCTCGACAATGCATCCGGTGAAATTGAAGTACCAGTGAAGATGCTGGTTACCCGCGCCAGGACGGAAAGACCCCATGGAGCTTTACTCCAGTTTGGTACTGGGATCCGGTATTGCATGTACAGGATAGGTGGGAGGCT
>NZ_JBFKZO010000057.1:0-1007 GCF_040929965.1 Blautia sp. 1033sp1_1033st1_G9_1033SCRN_220408
ATTCCATGCATTAAACATATTTTCTGTAAAGAATCCAGTAATATGTGACAGCTACTTACAGATGGTTTTGTCTCTGAAAGGGCAATTTCCTTAATCATAGGATGCAGGGAGATTGTGTGACGTGTAGTTGTCTGCACAAAACCAGTTTCAATCAAGTCGTTAATTTCATTTAAGGTAGGCAGTTCCAGCCATTTGGCGAATATGCGGGCAGAAATACCAGTGTAAGGAAGAAAACACAAATTGCACATGATATCCTGCTGTTTTCGGGATAAAGCATATAGTGAAAATAGAGTATGGATATGACTATAATAAGTGGCTTTACTGCTTTGACCATCCTTGATTATCTTAATTTTATCTTCATTATCGAGAGATGCTCTTTCTTCCTGAAGTTTTGCTAATAACTGACCTGGAGTTGAAATTCCATTTTCCAAAAGTTTTGCAGCCAGTTCTACAGCAAAAGTATGATAGTGTACGGTCTCTATGATTTTTTCGACGGTCGAACGATACTTGTCTGCTTCTGAATAAAATGCAGATGTCAGTTGGAAAAGAATGTTTATATCCTTTATTTCTTTTAATTGAAAAGTACAGTATTCATTCAGATTACTTCTGGTCGTAAATAAAATCTGACAGCGGTATTTTAATACTACTGACAGAAAACTGTCCTGTGTAGCTGTGACATTAAAATTATCTATGATAAGCAGAGTATCGGATTTCAGGGAACGCAGAAAACGGTTATGTCTTTGAAACCGTTCCTGTTCGCTGATTTCTGGTGGATCATCAATAAAATCCATGTCAGTAATGTCCTGATGAAGATCACCTGTATATTCTACATATAGAATGTTAGTGTAATGCTTTTTGTAATGTTTTGCGTAGGCTTTGGCAAGTTCGCTTTTACCAATACCGGCAATTCCGCAAAGAAAAACATGACGGTTTTCCTCAAGCATGGTATATAATTCTTCTAGTTCTTTATCTCTTCCGATAAAATGACGGCATGGTTTCGGAACCTC